>JAFMVD010000015.1 GCA_025499625.1 Carboxylicivirga fragile
GTGGGGTAAATGTCTTTCGTTTCATAAATACAGTTCAAAATTAAAACTTTTTTGTCTACTCTTAAACTGTCCAGTTTTTGGGGAAGCTTACAATATCATTTAATAATTGGGTGTGAGGACGTGAAGATGGAATGCTTAGTGATTAATTGTTAATGATAAATGAAAATGATTAAGGATTAGAGATTACGGATGAGGGATTAATTGGTGTATGATTAGACGCTTGAGCTTACGACAGCCTTGTGAGTTGGCATATTAAATATGGAACGATTCTTTCTAGCCATCTTGTAATAGAGAACCGATCCTTGGACAATAGATTTTACCCATTTTTTTCTACGTCTAGCGTAAAACGGAAACAATCTTCCCCTTCGACAAATGCTCAGGGAGCATCTCAGTGAATACGAATTAGGGATGACATCTTTATTTAAAGCTTATCAGATAGATGTCATTCGTTTATTTAACGCTTAGAGACGAATACGATCTTCTAACTCCGGACTTCGGACTTATCCTATTTTCTTCCTATTTTTCCAGACTTCTAATTCGGGACTACGCACTTTATATTATCTTCGTGCTTAGACACATTCTACTTATGCAAAAAAAGAAGATTCTCATTTTTATCGATTGGTTTTTACCAGGTTATAAGGCTGGGGGGCCGGTGCGTTCAATGGCTAATATGGTGGAGTACCTTAAAGATGAGTATGATTTTTATATCATAACCCGTAATACAGACTACACTGAAACAACAGCATATACTTCTGTTAAAAGCAATTGTTGGGAAGAGTATATTTCGGGGGTGCAGGTGTTTTATGCCGATTTTGATCACCAGAATAAGGCTACGTTTAAAAGTTTGATTGAGGAAGTTAAGGCGAATGTGATTTATGTTAATGGTGTTTATTCGTGGAAATTTTCCATACTACCACTTGTTGTTGCGCGAAAAGCTAAAGTAAATAAAACAATTGTAGCCTCACGAGGTATGTTGGCACAGAGTGCTATTGATGTAAAAGGCCGGAAAAAACGCTTGTTTCTAAAACTAGCTAAGCTGGCAGGGCTTTACAAGAATGTTGTTTTTCATGCTACCAACGAGAAGGAAGAGCAAGATATTAAGAAGGGGTTAGGCCCCGATAGCTATCGGGGTGGGTTGAAGGTTTTAGTTGCTGACAATTTACCTAAACGGGAATTACCTGAAATTAAAACCTTAGAAAAGAGAAGTGGTGAGCTTAAACTAGTAAGTTTGGCACGTATAGCACCGGAAAAAAATACTTTGTTTGCTTTGGAGCGATTATTGGAATTGGGGGCTTTCGACAACACTTCAACATTGCCTCGACAGTGCCTGGATTCTGCCTCGACTCTGCTCGGCAATCAAACTCGGCAACCAAACTCGGCAACCAAACTCGGTGATGAGCTAAGAAATTATGATTGGAATATTACTTTTGACTTATATGGCCAAATATACGATGAGGACTATTGGCGGGAATGTGAAGGTGTGATCAAGCAATTACCTGCAAATATTGAAGTAAATTACAAAGGAACAGTGGATGCTGAATTGGTAGGAGAGACTATTCAAAATTATCATGCCTTGTATATGCCTACACGAGGTGAGAATTTTGGACATGTAATATTGGAAAGTTTAAGTGCAGGGCGGCCTGTGTTGATAAGTGATCAAACGCCATGGAGAGGGTTGGAAAATATTAGAGCTGGTTGGGATATTTCTTTGGAGTCCGAAGTCCGAAGTTCAAAGTCCGCTGTTTATGATTTGGAAAATACCAGATATGAGAACGCTTGCCGAGCGCAGTCGAGGCAGGGTGGAAAGGGAAATGATGATACTAGAAAAAAAACATGGTGCTCGGTGCTAAGTGCACTTGTGCAGATGGAGCAGGAGGAGTTTGATGTTTGGTGCGAGGGGGCAAGAAATAGGGCCGAGGAGTTTGTGAGTGATGAGAAATTACAGGAACAATATTATCACTTATTTGACACGTAATTGATGCCTGAAGTAGTAGAAGATTAAAGCTACCAGAACCGCCGATTTTACCATCCAATTGGCAATAATATAAAATTCATTACCCGCACGCATTACATAAAAAAAGATAAGTGGAAGCCAGAATAGTAAGGTAGGGAATAGTTGTGCTTTTTTATAGGCGTACTTAAGGGATAAGTTTATGAATAGCCCAAATAAGCCAGAAAAAATAATACCACCTAAAAAACCAAAGTTGACATAGCCGTCCCCAAAAAAACCGATATTCATTGCAGTTTGGTTATTAAGCTGACGTCCAGTAGCGTATAAGAATTTGCTGTGGTCACCAACCACAGCTTTATTTGGTGCCAAAAAGCGAGGAAGGAAGATGCCTTCCAATTCCCTGTAGAAATATTTACCGTCAACAATTGGAACAATTTTAGGAACTCTTTTTAGTATATCAGATAGAATCCACCCTTGATTGATACGGTCAATAAATTTTTTAATATTACGTTCAGAGAATAACAGGTCAATTTCTTGAATGTTACTCATTGACATATCCATAAATACACCAATATCCGATTCCTTATTATTGCCAATCTGATCTCTATACTCTTGTTTAAATGATTGAATTAGAAAGGCAAAAAATATGGCGCCGATAATACTTAAGGTTTTTATACGAAACGAAAATTTATATTCATAAGCAAATAAACTAAAAACAAAAAAGGCAAATATGAATAAATTAATAAAAACGCCACCTGAGATGATGGACAGCGCATTCATTAGGGTAAATAAAAGTATGATTTGCACACGATATTTATAATTGGAGAAAAATATATAAAACACTCCAATTAAAGGGAAGTTCTTTATTAGGGCAATAACAAAATGTAATGACCCTGGGATAAATGGTGTAAGGTATGATGCTAAAAATCCGGCAATAAAAAGAATAATGCCAATTTGTAAATTACGATCATCCTTTTTTATAGGTGAAAATTTGTTTTCCTTATTGAAGGAGGTATACAATAAGAAGTTAAAAACAAGAGTTGCGGGAATAACAAAACTAAAGTATGTTGATTCGTCAATACTCATTGCATAAAATGATTGATTATCAAGATACCTGTATAGAATAAAGGGAGCAAAAAGTAGCTGAAGAACCAATAAAAAGGAAGTTGCTTCCTTTATTGGAAACAATGATTTTGAGTTTATCATTCTGAAGAGTTCTCCCAAAGTAAGTGCGCCAATAAATGCCATCGTATTATCACTTGACCACAACATGATCAATACATAAACTATTGAAATTTGAATGTGATATTTAAGCATTAGCTTAGTTCTTCGTAAAACTGTTTGTGTTTATCTGAGAAAATTTCGAAAGAAAAATGATTAATGGAAACTTTCTTTGCATTTTCCACTTGAGCTTGATGTAAAGTTTCGTTAGATAAAAGTTCTCTTAAGTGTTTAGCATGAACATCATAATTAAAGGGATCAATCACGAATCCATTATTATCAATAATTGCCTCTTGAGAACCATCGTGATTACCGACAATAACTGGTTTACCACAGGCCATTGCTTCAAGAGGAGTCAAAGGAATACCTTCACCTCGTCCCTTACCTCTGTCGCTGACTAATGAAAAAACGTGGCTTAATCGATAAATATCAGGTAAATCCTGTTCATCTACTGAATTTGTGAAAACAACATACTGTCCTATACCTAACTCTTTAACCTTATTTTTAAGTTCATCTAAATAATCCCCTCTACCTGCAAATACCAGGCAGGCATCTACACCATGTTCAATAATAGATTTGAATACCTTAATCAATCGTTCGTATCCCTTATGCCTTGCACTGTGACTAATGCGTCCCAGACAAAGAATTATTTTTTTATCAGTTGGGATATTGTACTTGTTATACACGTCAGCAGGTACTTCCGCTGGAAAGAACTTCTGATGATCAACACAATCCCATATGACTGAAATATTATCATTTTTGACCATTTTATTATCCAGAATGAAGTCTCTGGTATAACGGCAATCTGAGATTATTTTATGCGCTTTTTGTAAACCTAGTTTTGCATCCCACGATAAACCACTCCATACTTCTAGTCCATATACATTTAATACTACTTTTGCTCGGCATAAAAGTGAGGCAAACCATGCCAATCCTGATAGGTTTATATGAGCAATATGAATCACTTTTGGTTGCCATAATAAAGCATGTTTAATAATAATAATTGCTAATTTTATTTGAGACCAAATGTTGTTAGAGGATGCATTCCAATCTACTTGAAAATCTTCTTCAATAGAGTTAGCATCAGGTCCAAGAAGGGAAAGCGCTTTAAGGTTTAATTCAGAGTTCTCTCTCAAAGCTTCTATTTGATATCTTGAATAGCGGCTAATTCCTCCTTTATCAAAGCAGCCGGGCGTTATGTATAATACTTTCATTAAAGTTGTTGTCTGTCTTTAAAAATTTTATTTAAACGATGTTCATATGTGTGCTCATTCAAGGCTCTTTTGTGACCTGCAATACTAATTTGATTTGCCCATTTATTATCTTTTTTGATTCGAGTAATAAGTTCGAGTAGTTCACCAAAAGTATCAAAGGTGAGTATTTCTTTTCCAGGTTCAAAACATTCTGTAACAATCGAGCGGTATTCAAGAAGCTGCAGACCACCAGCTCCTGCTATCTCAAAAGCTCTACAATTTAAAGAATTTCCTTCTGAAAGATCTGTTGAATTAAGACAGGCAAGTGCTTCACCGAAGACCTTACTCTTTTCTTCTCTTACGATAAATTTCTGTTGGTGAATCAATTTAATTTCAGGTAGTACCCATCGTGGTAATCGCCCACCATTTAATTCCATTTCAATTCCCTCATTCAATAGTTTTGATACTAAGTGTTGTCTATATCCGTAGAAGGTTCCAGCAACTGAAATTCGGTTGTTTTTCTTTTTTATTAAAGGTTTATGCCAAGTAGGGTTCATTGCCTCATGCATAAGATGTGCATTCAATCTTAAACGCTTAAACTTGTTTACAGCATTTAGATCTTTTATGTAGATAAGATCCCATTGAGAGGATAGTAAGCCAAAATCCCGCATATTTGCTGGTGTATCACCCCACCAAGCGATACAATGCCTCACACCTGATTTTTTAACTTGAAATAAAACGTCTTCTTTTATTGCTTGTGTAAGTGTGAATAGAATATCTGGTTTGTATTCTTTAGCATTTTTAAGTAGCCATTTTTCGCGATTGTCTAATTGATTAGGATTGGCTTTTTTAATAAACTCATTAGTATATCTATATATTGGTGAGTTAATTAAGCGATTGGATATGTTGGGCATGGTTAAAACTTGATGACCCATTTTTTCTAATGTATGTGCTACATTATCAACAAAACTATCTGCAGGACGGTGATTAGGTATTATAATTTTCATGAGAAAAACATTCTGATTTAGTTTGTGAGTTGTTTTTTTAGTCGATTTAATACATCTTCTGCTCTAAAATTAAACTCTTTTCTTTCATAACCATTTCTGTTAATCAGACTTTGGTAATCTAGTTTTTCCAGTTTTGTATAATCAACTGCTTGAACTTTAGGATATGAATTTTTAGTTTGATATTGTTGAGTTCCTATTATTTCTTTTGAATACCAAACATCAAGATTACAAGTTAAGTATTCAAATACTTTATTTGACGCACAATATTTCACATTAGGAGAATAATCTTTGTATATAACTAATCCTATATCATAGTTTTCTAACTTATTTGGAATATTGTCATAATTTAGACCTCCTTTATACTGAATATATTTTGATCCATATTGATTGATAAGATCCAAGGCGTCTTGTCGAATGTTGATGGCATAAATATCGAGAAAAAATTTACCTTCCATTTGGCGAATCCATTCGAATAATTCTTGGGTATACATGTGTTTAGTTGATAAAGAACCAACGTAAACCAACTTTATTGGATATGTTAACTTTTTTAATGCCTTTTTTTGAACCGCTTCCCATTTCTTTGGAGGGTAATTAGGAAGCTGAATGAGTTTCTCAGGATTTATCATCGGTAAATCCGATAAAAACATATCTATTCTATATTGGTTTGTATGAGATATCCAACATGCCTTTTTGTACAAGTACGTTTCTTTTTTATGAAGATAGCGAGTATATGCCATGCCTGTACGATATTGATTGGGTGTGTTATATTCATGGTAGTGAATAAACAGCTTACTTTTTACACCTAAGTATTTTGTTAGAAAATAAGCTGGAAATGCTGATTCTGTCTCATAATACAGGATGTTTTTTGGGCGTAGCTTTAGTATCTTTATTATCGTAATTAAATTGAATAGAATATACTTTAGTAATCGTTTAGATTTAGAGTCTTGTGTATTTAAACAAACTGGACGAATAATACTTACACGATTATTAACAAACTTATTTTTAATACTATCATTGTGTATCGAAAAAACACTCAAAGCCATATTTGGAGCAAATTCATTAATGGCATTTTGAACCGGTGGGTAGTACTCCAAAGGTTGGAAATGGATTATTACTGTTTTGTTATTCTTCATTAAAACGGTTTTTCACCTTAATAGCTGGTGCTCCTTTAGCTACACAATTGGCCTCCAAATAATCGCTTACAACAGAATTTGAGAGAATAAAGCAATCGTTATTAATAGTTGTACTAATAACACTTACATTTAATCCTAACCAAACATTTTTACCTATTTTGATGGGTGAAGAAATGTAGTGTATTTCTTCTTTTCCAGTTGTGCCATATTTACATTTCTTGTAATCATTTGATAAACTATACAGTTTACAACCTGCAGAGCTTGTGAAATATTCATCAATTTGGATTCCTGCATGTCCTTGAAGAATGGTGTTGATTCCAATGTGTGAACTATGTCCAATATGAATCTGTCCAAGCTCTTTGGTGTAGTGCGAGTTTTTATGAAACTTGCTGTTTTTTGAACTAATAGCTGGTCCAGCTATTAAAATGCAATTTTTGTCGATCCATACATCGTTGGCAATAAATATATCTTTAAGGTTGCTAAAGTATACACCCTCATCAATAATAACATTTTTGCCACAATGACCAAGACGTCTTCTATAATAAAGATAACGTAGTTTTCTTCCAAAGCCACCAGAAATATGGCGAATACTTGATTCGAAAAGTGTTGCAAACAGACTCATTTAAAACTTCTTATTAAAATTCGGTAAAAGTTTTACGATTGTTTTACAAATATAATCTACTTGCTCCTCGGTAATATCATGAAAGGTTGGTAAATTAATGCCTTTTGAATAAATATGATGGGTTACGTCTGTTTGAATGTTTTTAAACATTGGCATATCAGAAATTGGATAAAAGTAGGGGCGCGAATCGATATTGTTGGCTTTTAGAAGATCCATGAATCGTTGACGTGATTCCTCATTAAAGTATTTATGCTCCAGACATATCATCCAGTATACCGGTGTTGACCAATTATTACTTTGATTTAATTTAATGTTGTCAATGTTAACTAATTGTGTATTGTACCAGTCAAATATTTGTTTTCGTTTCGCAATGAGCTCCGAAATACGTTGCATTTGAGCGCAACCAAGAGCTGCTTGCATATTGGTCATCCTATAGTTATAGCCTAGTTCATTATGCCAGTAGCGTTTATTCTTGTCCATGGCATGGTCGCGTAATATTCGACAGCGTTCGTTCAGCTCATCATCATTTGTTGTTATCATACCACCTTCACCAGTTGTAATAATTTTGTTACCATAAAAACTAAAGGTACCTGCATGGCCAATGCTTCCAACCTTTTTCTCCCCAATAAGAGCTCCGTGCGCTTCAGCTGCATCCTCTATTACCTTTAAATTAAATTCTTTAGCAATATCTAATATGGCATTCATATTTGCCGGTTGGCCATATAAGTGAACCGGCATGATAGCTTTAGTTTTTGGCGAAATAGCCTTACGAATGGCACTCGGACAAATGCCTAAAGTATCATCTTCAATATCAACAAAAACAGGTTTTGCTCCTGATAATTTAACAGCGCTTGCAGTGGCAATAAAAGTGAGATCCGGAATGATAACTTCATCACCTTCTTTAATACCCATAGCAGCTAGTGCCAGGTGAATGGCGACCGTACCATTTGATACGGATATGGCATGTTTTACGCCACAGAAAGTTGCAAATTCTGTTTCAAATTGATCGATGTATTGCCCCATTGATGACACCCAACCGGATGTAACAGCTTTATTAACAAATGCATGTTCTAATGGAGTAATTGATGGAATGGATATAGGGATGAATGAATTCATTACGTTTTTTTTAATCTAGTAATTTATCAAGTTGTTGGGTGTATAAATTTAAAGCGTAAATTTTTTGAGCATTTTTCTTATACCCCAACATTTGTTTCTGGTAAACAAGGTAGTTATTAATTATATCTTGCAAAAGATTGTTAATGTTTTCAATCCAATTGCCTTGAGTATCGTATGTGACAATGTTTTTATATTTAATGTTATTCGCAATCTCACCAATGCCACCAGAATTAAAACCAATAAATGGTTTAAGATAATCAATTGCCTCAAAAAAGATTCTACCAACTGGCTCATTCTCGTTAAAATGCATGATTATATCTGAATTATCATAGATATCACTAATGTCATCTATATGATTCCAAAATTTAATATTAAGAGATTTTATTTTTTTGATTTCTTCAACAAATTTTTTGGAAATAGGGTCGTTATTAGTTTGGCCATAAAAATTAAAGGAGATATTGGGAACTATAGCATGTTGTATGGATTTAAAGTAGTTTTCAATATTAGTTAAACCCTTAACTGGTGCAATACGACCTATAATTGCTATTGAATATTTCTTCTTTTCTTTTATATCAAGTCTTGTATCTGATCTAAATTGATAAGGATCATAAAGAGTTATGGTTTTTGCTTTAAGTTCTGGTTTAATAAAACCAGATATAAATTCAGATACGGAAATAAGAAGAAGGTTTGGTAAAGGCTTTGAATACCTTTTATGATCAGTATCTTCCTTAATTCTTAAATGTGAATAGAATTTAATTTTAGGAAATATTTTGGCAAGTAAATGTAAAAACTTAATATGGCCTCCTTCATTGGCATATACCTTTTTTATGCTTCCTTTTAAAAGCATGAATGCAATACTAATGTATAATAGATATATTTTTTTGAACGATTTTACTTTAAATTTTCCATCTGCTTCTGTTGATAGTTTTAATAGTTTTTCCTCAAAAATCGAGTTTGCAGGTACAAAAACAATGAAGCTATTACTTGTTTTAGAAAGGTAATCTAAGAGTACTCTTTCACTTCCATAAAAACTGCCGGAAGGTGAAATTATGATATTCGGCTCTTGCATATTGAATTCGGATTTCATTTTCTCTATTTATATTTTATTCTTTTTGATAATTTAATAAAGGGTTTTTCTACAAAAATATATTGTAAATATGAAATACCTATTGTTGCGGTGATAGCAATTATCGTTACAAATACTTTTGCTCCAATTGAAGAAGGTAGTTTATGTGCAATATTAATAATAAAGAATACAATTAAAGTATGAATAAGATATAAAGAATAAGATATTTTACCTAAGAAATTAAATAACCGAGATTTTATTCCGGGTTGAAATAATATAATTAATGATGTAAATATTTGAAATAGAAATATTGTTAATCCTAGAAAATATATAGTAAATGTAGCGATTGTAATGCATGTGAATATGAATTCATCACGTTTAATAATATTATTGATGTGTAAGGCCAATATAATACCAACTAGAAAAAGTGGGGAGTAGTAAAGTACATTAGAATCATTAATGGGACTAAAAAAATGAAGAGAAATAAACCCTGTATACGTTATTATTCTTATTAAAGGTTTTTTGCGAAATAAGGGGTAGATAATAGCAAAAAGTAAATAAAATTGAAACTCAATTGCTAGAGTCCAAAATACAATGTTAATCCATGGGTAACCTGAAAACGGAATAAGATAACCTAAATGCAGCATTACTTGCCATATATCTGGTATTGTAGAAGTCCCATTATAAAAAGGTGTAAATTCTCTTAATATGGAATAAACGATACATAACAATAGAGTTAAGATATATGGAGGTTCAATTCTTACTATTCTTTTCTTAAAGAATTGGAGTACATTATTTAAAGTATACTTTGTGTCAATCAAGGAGTAAGTTATGACAAAGCCTGAAATAATAAAAAAGATATGTATCCCATATTTCCCAAACCTGAAAATGCTTAGAAGAGTTTCATTGGTAAAGTAGTTGTTTGATAGACAAAATAAATGAAACAATACAACCATTAATGCAGCTAGGCCTCTTAATGGCAGTATTATTGATATGAACTTTTTCATTAATTTATTGCTGACCTATACTTATTTCTTGAAAGGATGTTTCGCCAATGTTTCATTTGCAAAAGGGTGATAATCTCCTTTCAGACCAATGCCATCTGAATGTCGTATATCGTGTACAATTTGAATAGACTGTTGTGTATTTTCTATTCCGAAACCGTTTCCATCAAGAATTTGTTTATAACTTTCCGTATGTAGGTCAGTAAATCCACCACTAAATTCAAATTCTTCATTTTCAATTTTTAAAGAACGGAATGTGGTTAATCCTTTTTCTTTAATTTCTTTAGGTATGGTATCATAGTTAATTGACAGGAACCAACGAACCCGCGCTTTTTCTAACTGCAAATAACCTGCTGCACGATCGTGTGTATGAATATTAACCACATTTTTATCTACCTTGCCAAATATCCAGGTCAGCATGTCAAAGAAATGTACACCTATATTTGTCGCAATTCCGCCAGACTTACTTTCATCTCCTTTCCATGAAGTATAATACCAGTGTCCGCGAGATGTAAGATAAGTTAAATCTATGTCGTAGATTTTGTCCTTTGGTCCTTCGTCAATACGTTTTTTTAGAGCAATAATACTCGGATGAAGGCGCAGTTGAAGAATATTATTTATTTTCTTTCCACTTTCTTCCTGTACACGCATTAATGCATCAATATTCCAGGGGTTCAGTACTAATGGTTTTTCACATATCGCGTCGGCACCTCTCCGTAGAGCCATACGAATATGTGCATCGTGAAGATAATTAGGCGTACAAATGGATACATAATCAAGCTCAATTTTTTTGTCGTACTTTAATTTTTCAACATGACGATCAAAACGTTCAAACTCCACAAAGAAATCTGCATTAGGGAAGTAACTATCCATAATGCCAACGCCATCATACGGATCGAGAGCAGCAAGCAAATTATTATTGGTTTCTTTAATGGCTTTTAAATGACGTGGAGCTATGTACCCGGCTACGCCTATAATTGCAAAATTTTTATCCATTCTATAAACTTATGATATTTTCAATTTGAATGATTTTATCCTTGTATTGATTGCTTAGGGCAAAATTAATTCGTTCTTTTTGTTTGGCAACCTCATTATGTTGTTTAAGCTCCTTAATAATTTTGTTAAAGAGCCCTGGATAGTTATCATTATTCCAGTCTGGAAGCATGTGTAATAAATGGCTATTTTTATTAAACATACTTACATTGCTCGCAATAATTGCTTTTCCATAGCTTAAATACTCCATTATTTTATGTGCATTGGAGCCTTCGTTTTTATCGAATAGATTGTTGTAACAGAGAAGGTAAGCATGAAAGTCGTTAAGTTGAGTTACTAAATTATCGGGCGACATTGCCCCATGTAGCGTGCAGTTTGATTGTTTCTTTAGATAAGTTATAAAACTTACTGATTCATCATTAGCACTTGCTCCTATGTTAGATTGTTTTGCACTGTAAGGTCCAAAAAAATGAAACTCTATTTGAGGATGTTCTTCAATAATTGTTGTTAACGATTTTCGATCTAGAATTTCACCAATCAATAAATTTCCCACATATGCCACCTTAATTGCTTCTTTTTTGTCTGAAGCAGCCTGATTGCTTTTTAATAAGTTAAGGGCATTTTGAGCGAACGCGCTGTTTAAGCCATGGTGAAATAAATGCTTTTCTTTATTGGTTTGTATACTGTTTAAAATAATTGGTGTAATTGATAATACATGCTCAAATCCTGAATATTCTGATCTGTATTTGTGGGGAATCTGATCAACCGGAAAAAAAAGCCTTTTACTTGCTTCGAACATTTTTAGTTTTGGAAATACGCCATTGCAATCAAACGAAATCAATAAGTCTGTTTTCCCAATCTTCCTATTTAGTTGAGGTATAATTACGCTTAAAATGAATAGATATAAAGATCTATAGTGAAATCGAATTTTTTCCAATAAAGGTAGTCTGGGATAGCTAATAAAGAAAAGTTTATTAGTAAAGTCGGCTTTACTGATTTTCCACTTGTGATTATTACTCTGACCTGAAAGGAAATATACTGTATTACCTTTTTTAAGCAGCTCTAAAGTATAATGGTGCTTCGAAAGAAGCATTTTACCCCATGGTTCTGGCGAAATAATTAATATACGTTTATTATTCAGTTCCATTATCGAATTATTCGACGCAAGCGTTCGGTTTTTTTCAATAATTTCATGTAATTTGCCTTAAGGTCTCGATCGGACTTGAAAGACTGATGTGGACGAGGAGGGGTGCGCATTATTGAATCAAATTCAGCTTCGCTTAATCTGAATTTTTTTAGTACATATTGCATGTCATCAGCTAGCTCATTATCATTATATAATGGCGTTTGCAATTCTTTTAAAGCATCTTCACGGGTAATTTGACCCGAGCAAATAAGCGTACTTAAGTGTGCCTTTCTTTTATCTACGCCAAACTTTTGAGGTAGAATAAACGCTTGATAGAATTTGGTAAAGACGGATTCATGATGTTTGCCACCATAATCGCGCCAGTTTAGCTCTTTTGTAATGGTTGCTTTAACTTCTTCTTTGTTATAATCAACATAATCCAAAATAGATATCGGAACAAGTTTATGAAATCCGGTATAATAGACGTATTTTTTGAAGTTAAGAGTAGGGTAGGTTTTAATTTTTTTAGAACCATACTTTTGATGAATATCTCTTAAGTTGGCATAATCCATTTTGCTATATATCCACGAGGAGGGTAAGATATGCTCAGTAACAATATTGGTACCACTAATGATATAACCAATATTTCGTTCCTTTGCTAATTTCCACATGGTAGCTTGTATAGCATGGTCGCTCACCACTTCAATATCAATTACAGACGCTTTTAGGTAAGCTAACTGAATATCTTTAAATTCTTCCCAATTGACTACAAGCGTATGAAGATCGAAATCAAGCGTGTTTACAATGTTATTGACGTTATGTACGGCCAGTTCAGAATTCCATCCATTATCTAAATGTACGGCTAAGGGGCGTAATCCATACTGTTTAACCAGTAATGCAACATAAGTACTATCAACACCTCCCGAAAGACCAATCAAACAGTCGTATTTTTTTCCTTGACCATCTTTTTTTATCTTTTCCACTAATTGGTGCAGTTTTTCACTTCGTTGAGGTTCTGGCAATAAGTTATTTTGAGCCGCACGTTGGTAATCGTGGTAATGATTAGAAACGCCTGCTGCGTCAAAGCTTATGTTTGGATCAGTTGTGTCCATAACTGTCTTGGTACACATCTGATAGGGGCGACCCAGTAAAAGTCCTGGATGATATATGCTGTCTTTAATGATATTCATTATGATATTTTTTAAACTTGACAGATTTGATTCGCATTTCGCGTGTAGATCTGTCAGGTTTTGATATTTTATATTCCTAAATATTGGCCAATTTTTTCAAGATTTAGTTTGCTTTTATGGCAAAATTCAAAATTAGAACAATTGTCAAACCAATCAACAACCTCTTGTCGTTTTATTTTAGTTTGTTTATTCGAAACACAACTTAAATAGCTGCTCCATCCATATTCTACCGGATGATCCGTGAAGCCATGATGAACGGGATTGTTGTGGATATACAAAACAACTTGCTTTAAATTTTCTTCAGAATCAATTAGTTTTCGTTTAAAAGGCCGTTCAAAAAGGGCCCCATGGCGGTTATATTTATTGTTGAAGTATTTTGAATAGCTGTTAAAGAGATGAGAAAAATGTTTCGAGGGATTAGGGACTTTTAACGCTGACAGGTCAGTGACGCTGTCAGGTTTGTCTATCGTTTCCCATTTATTGTTACTAAACCCGACAGCGTTTTTTAACCTGTCGGTGTTTGCAGACTTATATATAATATCACCTTTTATTTGTAGCAATAGATGAAAGTGGTTTGTCATCAGAACCCATGCAAAAGTATCTGCAATTTAAGAAATATACTTATCATACAAATTAAGAATGTACTGGTAATTGCTTTCTTCTTTAAATAAATTGCAACTGTTAATACCCCTATTGTAAATATGATAAAAGTGGTTGGATTCTAGTATTTGCATTTTAATTTTGGTTCTGCCAACAGCAGCTGTATCTTCTGATCTTATAATTTCTCAAATAATTGAGTTTTTAACTCTTCTTGTTTTGGATAGTTAATCATGATGCCATTTTCGCGACCAGTATAAACAAAGCGACTACCAGCAGCAACAGCTGACGCTCCGGCATCAATAGCTTCTTTAAAATCTTCGATGTTTCTAGCTCCTCCATTAGCCACTAAAGGAATATTTATTTGATGACTTAAAGCGTTGATCAATTTTGTATCATAACCTTTAAAGGTGCCTTCGTGATGGACAGCAGTAAGCATTATCTCACCTGCACCAGCTGACTCCATGCGTTGACAATAGCTCACTATGTCTTCTTTGTGTTTTGTTTGTCTACTATTTGATACTAACTTGTATTTGCCCCATAAGCCAAGTTTCACATCCACAGCAACCACGATGCTTTGATTGCCAAAAATTCTAGCCGCTTCTGTTATTAACTCTGGGCTTTCATGCGTAATGCTATTGAGTACCACCTTTTCTATACCACAGTCAAAGGCTCGCTTAATATCATCCAGTGTTTTTAAACCACCACCGTAAGCCAATGGCATAAAAGCTTCGGAAACCATATCCTCCAAGGCATTAAAATTTGGACGCCGTTTATTTGGAGTAGCTGATATATCTAAGATGACTAATTCATCCACTTCTTTGTCATTAAAAATGCGGACCGCATTAATGGGGTCGCCAATGTAGTTAGCCTTGCTAAAACATATTGTTTTAACTAAGCCTCCATCTTGAAGAAGTAATGCGGGTATGACTCTAACTCTACGCAATTTGGTTAAGTATTAGTTATTAATGTGTGGTGATCAAGGAAAACTAACTAAAGTTCTGCAAATTTCTTAAGTATCTCCATGCCGTATCGATGACTTTTTTCGGGATGAAACTGCAAGGCAAAAATATTCCCTTTTTCCAATCCACAGGGAAATTCGTAAGCATAATTGCAAGTGGCACTTACAATAGCAGCGTCATCTGTTGAAAAATGATAGGAGTGCACAAAATAGTAACGATGATCCTCAGATTGATTATTAATAATGCTCGAATTCTTTCTTAAATTAATATGACTCCAGCCCATGTGTGGAACTTTCTGTTGCAGATTCAATCTATTAGTATCAAATTTCACATTGCGCATATTAAAAAAACCAAGACCGGATTGTTTCCCTTCCTCACTGTTTAATCCCATTAATTGAGCGCCCAGACAAATACCCAATAGTGGCGTGCCATTCGTTGCTTTTTCAACGATGGTGTCAAATAAATTTGAGGTTTGCAGTTGTTCCACACCATGATCGAAAGAGCCTACACCTGGCAGAATGAGTTTCTCTGCGGCTGCAATGGTTTCAACTTTATCACTTATCTGGCTTTGATAACCCAATTTGCGTAACATGTTTTGTATGGAACGGATATTGCCCGCTTTATAATCGATAATGGTGATCATTGGCTAATGTTTGGATGCTTCTCTTTGAGTCTTCGGAATTTATCTTCAGATAGATAACCATAGTATTTGTGAGGATGTTCATATCTCACACATTTCTCTTTATCAAGGTTTTTAATGATTTGAGCAGGGTTTCCACCAATTATGCAATGGCCATCTTCGAATGATTTGGTGACTACGGCGCCCGCGCCAACTATTGTAAAATCACCAAGTCTTACACCCGGCATAATCTTGGCACCAGCTCCAATCCATGAGTATTTACCTATGCTAACTCTTTTAGGGATATGTTTGCGAGAATCATATATATCATGATTGGCGCTAACGATTATAACGTTGGGTGCAATTTGAGTATAATCACCTATTGTAATGCCACCTTTTCCTTGAATATAACATCCTTTCATGATTCCTGGGCAAGAGTCAATTCCTGCATAAATATTCTCCCAATCGAACACTTGGCTTGTTGGATGTACTGGCCAATAAACTAGCTTATTTCCTCCAATTCCCAATACTTTTTGTTTAAACCAAAATTTAAAGGATATTGGATTTTGATAATTGTTGGTTTTTCTGATAAAGGAAAAAAACGGCAATTTGGTTATAATTGCTATTGGAATTTGCCAGGGTTTACGTAGAAAGTAGTGCATATTATTTTATTAGGCTATGTTTGCCACTTATGACACTAATTGTCATTGAGGTATTTGAGTGTTTCTCAATTTTTTTGATGAAGGAGATTGGTGATAAATTTTTGCTATAATATTCTAAAACGTTATCTCGTATACTTTCAATATTTTTATTATCCATTTTTAACGCTAAGTCAATGGTATTAATTAGATCTTCTTTTGATTTATATGTAAGACAATTGATGTTATTTTCTAATTGGGGGACGAAATAGGTGTCATATTGTAAAATTGGTATTACTCCACAAGCCATTGCTTCAATAATATTGTGGCAAAATGGCATTTCAAAGCCAGGTGGAGCAATGAAGAACTTGAAAGTAGCAAGCGTTATCGGCCAATCTTTATGAGCAATACGATTTGTATTACTATCACTTAGAAATATTTTATTAGTACCATTTTCAAGTTCTGTAGTAATGCTTTCTTCGAAATTAGAATATAAAATTTCAAATATTCTGTTTCTATTTATTAAATCCGGAAAGTGTTGATTTAGTTGAGTATAGCTCGGGTGATTAATTTGACCAGCAAAACCAATTTCAACTTTTTTTGTCGTGCTTGATATCTCATTTAAAAATATATCAACATGTTCTAACTTCCTGAATCCATTATTGATATATAAGAGAGGATGAAAAGGAAAAGGTAATGTGTAAGGGTGATTTTTAAAAGCTAGTTGGTAATCAATGGTTATATTTTTTTTAAAAATTTTATCGACCGAATTTACTTTAATATCACTTATAAATATGGCGTAATCATATTTATTCAACTGTCTTTTGGTGTAGAAAATGGATGTATTTAAGAATTTGAATATCTCAAATATATATAAGCCACTACACGACTTGTAAAATGAATAGCTCGGTTTAAGGTAAATATCATATTCGCTTAACCTATACGTGTTAATTAGATTAAATATATATCTTCCAAGGTCACCTTTTTCTAAACTAAATACAACAGCTTTTTTATAAGTTTGTTTATGTTTTGAATGGATGAAGTGTAATGTAAAGGCATAGAGAGTATTGGTGAACCTAAACTGACTACATGCATATTCATAGTTTCCTTTAAATGAATAGATGAGAAGTCTATAATTTTTTTTTAAAACGTTACCTATCAATTTACTTAGAATTAAAAAATAGAATGGTTTTATTTATTATATAGTTTTGTTGTTCTAATGTTAATTCAAAGAATAAAGGAAGTCTTATTAAACAATCACTATATTTCATTGCTTCAGGTAATAACCTGTTATCGTGCTTGTCCTTATAATAATCACTAAGGTGCAAACTTTGGTAATGAAATACGGCATGTATATCATGCTTTCGAAGGAATCCTATCAATTCTTTTCTTATATCTGGGGTTTTACATGTAAAATAGAAAAGATGACCATTTTGTTCAGTATAATTGGGAATTTTTGGTAGCGCTATTTTACCACTATTATGTAAGGGAGTCAAGGCCTCATAATACCTGTTCCAAATATCTTTTCGTTTTGATTGAATTAAATCTATGTTTTCCAATTGGGCAAACAGAAAAGATGAATTAAGTTCACTTGGGAGAAAGCTACTTCCTGTATCAACCCATCCATATTTATTTATTTCACCTCTGAAAAACTCTGCTCTATTTGTACCTTTTTCCCATAATATTTCAGCTCGCTTTATAAGCTTTTTATCATTAATAATTAATAATCCACCTTCTCCACATTGTAGATTTTTTGTTTCATGAAAACTATAACAACCTAAATGGCCTATTCCTCCTAATACTTGACCTTTGTAATAGTTGTCGATTGCTTGTGCTGCATCTTCCACGACCATTAAATTAAATTGATCTGCTAGTTGCATAATTTTATCCATGTCGCAGGCGATGCCAGCATAATGCACAGGAACTATAGCTCTTGTTTTATCGGTTATTAATGATTCAATTAAATTTTCATTAATTCCTGGATGGTCCTTTTTGCTATCAACAAATACTATTTTAGCCCCTTGTCTAATAAATGCTAATGCAGAGCTGACAAAAGTATATGATGGTATAATAATTTCGTCTCCGGGCTGAATATTTAGCAATAGTGCACACATTTCTAAAGCATCGGTGCAACTTGTTGTTAGTAAGGTCTTATTAAAATTAAATCTATTTTCAAAGAATGAATGACACTTTTTAGTATAAATACCATTTCCACTTATTTGTCCTGAATGCACTGCTTCATATAAGTAATGGACTTCTTTTCCTGATAAATATGGTTTATTAAATGGAATCATTTCAATTGATATTAGGAGGTAATTAAATGAAGTGTGGTATTAGCCCTTATAACCTTGAAGCCTAAGCCTATGTATGAATTATTTACTGGATAATTATTCACTAAAACATTATGCTCCATGCGATCAATTCCATTGTTCTTGGCCCATCTAAGTCCTTCAATATTTATTCCTTTGAAAACACCTAAACCTCTTGCTTCTTGTGATACAGCTCCAATTCCTCCCGCAGCGAATGATTCCCTATTGTTATGAAAGATTTTAAAAGATAAGAAACCGAGTATTTTTTCGTTTTGTTCTGCAACTATCATGTGATCCGCAATAGACTTATCTGTAAGACTTCTATATGCCCAATCAGTGTAAACTTCCAGGCAATTACTTTTATCTAACATTTCGTTAGAAAAGTAATGTCCATAATTGTAAAAAGAATTTTGAGCAATGTTTTTTATCGCTTCACCGTCTTTAATCTCCGCTTCACGAAGGTTAAAGCTTTTGCTCTGGAAAATTGGTATTTCTTTTTTTAGATTATAACTAAAAGTATGTTGGTAATCTTTTGTTTTGAAGCCAATTGCTTCTAACTTATTAATTGCCTGAATATTTTCAACTGATTGTCTGCTAATTATTAGTTTGATCCCAATTTTGTTAGCGAAAATTTTCAATTTAGGATTTAGCAAAATGTCAATATCGTTAATTTTGGCAATATTGAATCCGAAACGTTTGGTATCTAAATCACTAATATATTGTTTTAATAATGTCATAATAAGAGAATATTAGGTATTACTTACTTAGCGTATTAAATAAATTTATACTTAATTGTATTTTATTTTTTTTACTAAATACTTTCATTACAATTCTTCTGTTATTTAACTGTTCACTTGGATGAAGAGGTTCAAGAGCGAATTTGTTATTTAAGTTAAGATCGAAGTCTATGGAGTATATGATTAAGTCCAAGTCTTTTAGGTATTTATAGAGTGTGTTATTTTTCGATAAATATACTTTTGCTCCAAGATATAATGAGGCAATTATATTACCTACAGCTTGTTGTCTATCATGGTTCATTATTACTATTGGACATTTTTGTAAGATCAAAGTATATTTATTGAGAGGCATAAATTCTTTAATAGGTTTAAAATTATCATTAAAAAGCTTAGTGCCTATTTCGATAACTTTCTCACAATATGTTAAATCACCATAGCTAAGAGGTGTATAAATTTTTTTATTACCCAATGGTATTTTTGAAAGTTTAACAAGCCCATCTAAATGATTGTTAGTTGGGTAGCTGGAATTTCCAAATAGTATTCCATTTCCCTCAACATTTTTATTAAGTAGGTTTTTGGCGATAATTTCTTCGTACGAATAGTAAATGTAAGGGATAAATGTTGAATTAAATTCTTTTATATATTTTTTGAATAAGTGATAGTCTTGTGGAAGTGTAGTGACAAAGTAGTCTATTTTTGGGATTGTCATTCTTAGAATTGTATCATAGTCCAGAGATTTTAAAATATAAAGTGAATATAATTTATAAATTGGAAATAAAAAGTGCTTTATTTTTGTTCTAAAGTAACCTTTCTGTTTTCTTATAATTTTCTTATTGGTTATTTCCTGATAAATATTTTTCTTTATAGCTATAAGATTGTAACCATCAGCTCCCCAAAATATCCATGCAATTTTTTTAATTTTTCTGAATTCATATATTGCTTTACATTTCCAGTAATTAAGACTATGAGCGATAAGTGTTACTTCTATTTTCTTTAACTCTTTGGGAATGTCTTTTATAGAACTTATAAATAGAATATTTGGAATTGCATGATATTCTTTATTAAGTGATTCTAGTCTTTCTTTATTTGTGTAAATAACAAAAGTATGATCAACTTTAATTTCGTATATGTTAAAATTTATAATAGAAGATAAAATTTTTTCATCATCTAATAAATGTACTATCATAATCTACTTTTTCGGGAATTAAGGTTAAATAGATTTAAAAACATTGTTCTACTTCCTCAAAATAATTATATTATAAATGTTATAATTAAAGAATACGAAGTTTGCAATTTTTGTAAGTGTACTAATTGTACTTCAAATTAAATCCTAATAGGTTTAGAATAGATTTGAAACAATTTTTAAATCGTACACCAAAATTGTAATGTTCTTGATAATGTCCCATTGAGCTTTCTTCCCATCCAATATGCTTAACAGCATCGTTTTCTAAAGTAATACCATAATAGCCTTGATTTTTATACCATAAACTAATTCCTCCTTCGGTACTTGCTTTTGACGCATATGTTTCTATTAGTTTATAATCTTTTGTTCTTAGAAGGCCTGGATTAAAAGAACAAGTTATCCAATCATATTCTTTAAACTCTTCTATCATTTCGAATTTATAATATCTGATATTTTCAACACAGAAAGAGTTGGGAAAGACTTTAATAGAAGGATGATGAATTTTGATATCATGTTCGATACTTCTTAAGCCAACTTGCTTAACTTGTGACCTACCTTCCAAGATTTTTAATGAATCTTCTATAAAATTAGGCCTGTAAAATTCCCAATCATCTTCGCAATGAAAGATATATTCGGTTTTAACCTCAGCATAGGCTCTATCAATGCTTTTAATTTGTTTTAAAGGCTTGTCGTTAAAAATTATCTTATAATGGTCTCCATAGAGACTTATTAATTCCTTCTTAACCTTCTCTTTGCCCGAATCCTCTATGATTATTCGGTCTTTAATCGGATAAGTATTGTATTTTTCAAAACTATCAATGGTTCTTTTGAGTAAATGAAGTCTATCGCAACTTGTTATTACTAAAGTCACATCTTTATTCGAAACCATATATTGTAAAATTTTACTTTTTGTTGAAATTATGAAGAACGGATGAATTTATTAATTTTAATGTCTTTTAGAAGATTCTTATATAAATAAATTTTTTTAATGCCTTTGCTTGCCACAAAAGCTTTTTTGAATCTCTTTTGATACAAGTGAGATTTAAATAATTGATAAAAGTAATAATTAAAGAAACTCTTTAAACTTTCCTTTGGAATAGAACTAATTGTATTTATGGGATAATATTTTTGATCCACATTTGAAAGAGATCTCCAAATTTTTTCCTTTTTAATAACTTTAGCATAAGCATAATACATTCCATTTATATCTGATGAAAATTGGGATGCTTCCTTCTCACTTTCAATAGATGTTTTGGAGTTATTGTGCAATCTAAAGATGGCTATAGTTTTGTTAATTTTAACTACCCGTTCCTGTCCATAGGTAAATAGGAAACGATTCCACATGTCAAGATCCATGGCATAATGATAATTTGTATTTACACCCTTAAGAGCTCTTATGCATGGCATGCTGTAAAATAAACCTGGCTGATTAAAGCCACATTCTTGAATAGTTTTATTAATATCTTTATAGATCTTTACTGGTGGAATTGTGTGTTGTGTTTTATCAGTTGTTAAAGCCGTAGTTAAGCCAGATACAACAAGGCATTTATTTTTTATATATTCTTTGGCGATATAAAATAGCGCAAATGGTTGAAGATAATCATCTGAATTTAACCAGTTAAACAAATCACCTGTGCATTTTTTTAGACCTTTATTAATAGCATCACTTTGGCCATTATCTTTTTCCGTAACCCAATAAGTTATATAGTTTTCATATTTTTTTATGATATTAACTGTATCGTCAGTACTACCGCCATCAATTATTATTAGTTCAAGATTTGGATAGTTTTGTAACAATATAGATCTGATTGTTTCCTCAATATATTGTCCTTGATTATAGCTTGGGATAACTATTGATATTTTAGGCCATATAATATCTTGATCATAAAAAGGTAGTTCGACTTTATTATTGTTTGGCCAAACATCTGAACTATTGTTGTTTGAAATTGGAAGCGATAAATTAATTGTTTTAACCATTAAAGATTTAGTCTTTTACTGTTGCCTTATACTGAGAGTTTTTTATCCATCAAAATTGCTAAAAGTATTGTTTACGTTTCGAGTGATGTTTAAAATTTAGTTAGTCGTAATTTTGAGAATATGCGGTATTTTATAATCCTTTTTAACGGTATTTCAGATTCATAAAAGTTCCATTTAGATTGTTTTATAAATTGATCAAATTTCTTCGAAAACCTCTCATTTATTTGATCATACTCTCCATAAGCATTTAAGAAGTCAGAGCCTAGAAAATTAGCATAACCATTAAAAAAATCTTTCCATTTTTTCTCGTTATAAGTTTCTTTCCATAAATCAATATGAGACGAGTTAGGTATTTTATTGGCTATGATTCCTGTAGGATCTCCCATTTTTCCTTTAAACTTAAGGTTATTTGAGTAATTCAGAATTTCTGCATTGTATGGAAGGTTTAGCCATTTATAAAGTTGTTTAGTATGATGTTCTGGATTACTTAATAGTTCCTCATATTGTATCGAAACAACATTTCTATTCTTTTTTTGCTCTATCGTGAATTGATGCAGTAGTTTAGGAGCTACTAAGATATCCCTTTTATGAAATAGTAATTTTTGTAAACTATCTTGATTCCATGTTTTAATAATTGACGATAAAACAGCAAAGGGATTTCGTTTTAGAATAATAATCTTTGCATTAGGAAAATGGTATGTTATTTCATTTAAGATTTCATAATAACGAGGTGTTTTATCTAATATATATGATTCATTTTTAGTTCTAATTTGCTCATATTGATTTAATAAAAAGTTAGATAAGTCATTGTCAAATTTTTCTTTGTTAATTTTAGACTTAAAATCATTAATACCTTCATAAGCTAGCCTACTAGAATATTTTGCCAAACCAAGTTCAGGTTTATTATAGGTGAAGAATGGAAGTAATAGCCAAGGTTCACTAACAGTGGCAACATGATTATTATTAGAAAGCAGGGCTTGTAAAAGGGTAGAGCCAGACCTTGGCTGAGAAACAATAAAAATGAGATTCTTATCGGTCATTATTAATATCTAAATATTGATTACTTGCCAATTGTGTTCTGTAATAAGATAGCTCTTGGTATTGTTTAAGACATTACCAGAATTATAAACATCCTCTGCCTTTATTTCAATATCTGCCACTTTGGTAGGTGGAATAATGAATGTAATATTTGGGAGAGAAACTCCAAAAATCAAATTATATTTTCCACCAGCTAAATTAATATTTGGTATTGTCAGGTTAACTTTTATTAAACCTTTACAATTTCCGCTTGAGTAACCGCTAATAGGTTCTGTTGAAAGGAACAATAAATTTTCTTCTTCCAAGCTTCTAATTCCAGCAATAAATGCTGGATTCTTAATACTTGAATGAAAAAATACCTCGAATGTAAAATTTGCGCTTTGTCCACTTACCAAACTTTTGTTATCATTAATGATAATTTTCTGTAGTTCAACGCCGTACTCTTTAGATTTTAATTCAACTTTCGAGGTGTTTATTTTATTATCGTCTATATACTGCTTTATAATGCCCTCAGTTAGTCCAATATTGGTTAGTAAGCCATTTTTTAAAATAAGGCTTTTCGGACACAGATTTTTAACTGCCGCCATATTATGACTAACAAACAATACCGTTCTACCTTGATTTTGGCTGACATCCTGCATTTTACCTATGGCTTTTTTCTGGAACTCGGCATCGCCTACGGCCAATACTTCGTCTACTACCAGTATTTCGGGCTCCAGATGGGCAGCTATGGCAAAACCCAGGCGCACCGTCATACCGCTAGAGTAGCGTTTGGTGGGGGTGTCGAGGTATTTGGCTACACCGGCAAAGTCTACTATCTCATCTAACTTACGGTCAATCTCCCATTTTCGCATGCCCATGATGGTGCCGTTCATATAGATGTTCTCCCGGCCAGTCATCTCGGGGTGAAAACCGGTGCCTACCTCTAAGAGGGAAGCAAGTCGGCCTTTCACTTTAATGCTGCCAGTTGTGGGGGAGGTGACACGACTAAGGAGTTTTAGCAAAGTGCTCTTGCCAGCTCCATTCTTACCGATGATACCTAATACTTCGCCTTCTTTTACTTCGAGGTTAATATCGCGTAGGGCGGCTACCAATTCGCCTTTCTCGGCTTTCTGGGTGCGATCGTTTACATGGCCTACCTTGGCATAGGGATCGTCCTGGCCGAGGATGTTCATGCGTACGAATCGGTTAAGGTCGTGGCTTAAAGTACCAGTTCCTACTTCACCTAACCTATATATTTTACTAAGGTTTTCTATTTTAATAACAGTATTACTCACTGTACGTTTCTTTTTTTGTCCACGAATTTCACCAATTGTCACTAATTTTTTTCTTTTAATTAGTGAGATTCGCGTAATTAGTGGATAGTTTTTTTCAATTTTATATCTACTAGTCCATTGCAGGTAGACTATAATACAATTCGTTTATACTTCAGCGATTGTTCACCAAAGTTAACAAGTATTCCTAATCTAAGTCTTGTTGCTTTTAAATAGTTCAGAACTTGTGCTTCATGCACACTTTCTAAATAATTAACAGCTTTAAGTTCAATTATTATCTTGTTGTAGCAAATAAAATCTGCTATGTATGATTTCTTCAAAGGTTGTCCTTTATACTCAATGCCAATAGGTACTTCGCGGTTAAAAGGTATGCCTTGACTTGCTAGCTCCATTTCCAATGCTTCAGCATAGACTGCTTCTAAGAAGCCACATCCTAATTGACGATGAACGGTCATGCAGGCTCCGACGATTATATAAGCTTCGTCTTTATATATTAACTCTTGTTGTTTGAGCAGGTCAGGCATATAAATTAATTTATCCACTAATTTAGCTTCGCTGATTTTCAATTCACGAATGGCACTAATTTTCTTTTTTATTATTTGTGTAATTGGTGTAATTCGTGGATCTTAATATTTTATCATGTAAATCCAATAAAAAAGCATGGATTCTTTTACACCGTGTCGATAGGTTACGTTCTGTTTTATGGAAGATGATGATTTCAAAAAACTAACTATGTATCGATTTTAAATAGCTTTATAAGGTGATTATTTAGTACTTTAATTTCAGGAGTTGTCATGTTTCCCAGTCTTCCTAATACTAGTTCATTATTAATGGTAGCAATCTTATTAAGTCTAATTATAGATGTTCTTTTAAGACCATTTGCAGATGATGGTTCTAACTTAATATCTAATTCTGATTGATATTTTAACTGTGTTGTCAGAAAGCATACCGTTACATCGGAGTTGTCATCTACAAGAACTAAGGCAGGACGATTTTTGACACCACTTAAGTCAGTGAATGGAAAGGGAATTAATACAATGTCGCCTTTATTCATTTATATTTTTCCTTTAAATCATTGACCGTATATAAATCCTCTTCATCGTTAAGGTAGTTAAATGCTGAAGAAGAGGATGAAAGTAGTTGTACACCTTCTGAAATGATTGAATCATCTAATTTACTTAACAGATACTCAGCAAAATCACGCACTTCGTCCACCTTTTCGGCCGGAAGTTGATTTAAAGTTTGTATTGTATTTTCTATCAGAGCTTGCTTATTCATAGTTTTCGCTTAATCGCAACAAGATATCAAATGAGGATTGATTTGTCAATTAAATTCACTTATATGTGATTGTTTTTTTGTCCACGAATTTAGCTACGCTGATTTTCAATTCGCGAATTGTCGCTAATTTTTATTCCCAATAATTTAATTCGTTTAATTAGCGTCATTAGCGGATCTTTTACACCGTGTCAATGAAGTTACGTTCTGTTTTATGGAAGATGATGATGCCTAAGAATAAGATGACCGTTGCCACAATCGCACTATAACCAAGACTTGCCCATGAAAAATGACCGGCTCCAAGAAAGGCGTATTTAAAGCCTTCAAGGATAGGGGTGAAGGGGTTTAGCATCAGTATGTCCTTCATTAGGCCTGGCTCTATGGTACTAACCGGATAAATAACTGGTGAAGCGTACATCAATAACTGCACACCAAAGGTTAACAAGAAGGTTAAGTCGCGGTACTTGGTTGTCCAGCTTGTAAAGATGATGCCTGCACCCAAACCAAACATGGCCATTAAAAGAATGTATACTGGCAGTAATGCAATGGTCCAGTTCGGATTAACAGAGCCTTCCTGAGCAAATAGGTAATAACAATAGACCAATAAAAATAAGGTGAACTGTATACCAAATTTAATGAGACCACTTGTGACCTTAGCGAAGGGCATGATTAACCTAGGGAAATAGACCTTTCCAAAAATATTAGCATTTTCAGTAAAGGTTTTGGCTGTTGTGTTAAAGCTCTCTGAGAAATAGTTCCATATGGTTACCCCAGCAAGGTAAAACAATATTTGAGGCGTGCCATCGGTACTGATTTTTGCAATGCGCCCAAATACCATCATCATCATTAGAGATGTTAGTACAGGCTGCACAATAAACCAAATAGGGCCCAGTATAGTTTGTTTGTAAACGGTTATGATATCGCGCTTTACGAACATCTTCAATAAGTCGCGATAGGACCATATTTCTTTAAAGTTGATGTCGAATGCGTGTCGCTTGGGGCGTATTATTAAGTCGTAATCTTTCATTGTTGTCCGCTAATTTAGCTACGCTGATTTTCAATTCACGAATTAACGCGAATTTATTATTGTGTTTTTTGTTTCCCTTTTAGAGCCTTCCGAGTCAAGCTCGGAACAAGTAATCCTGTTTTATCAGGAGTTGCTCCATAGGATGGGCGTGAATGGGTTAAAAAGGAGCGGCTCTTTGGCAAGCTCTTTAAAAATGAGCCGCTCCATAAATTCTTTTCATGAATTGAATCACTTACTGCAATGCCTTCGGCTCGGTGAGTCACAGGGATACACCATTGCAATTAATTGAAACGGTGCAAAAGTAATATTGTTACGTGAATTTATTAACATTATTTAGGTTTACTACTTTCTTCTTTAACCTTGCAACTTTACCACCTTATCTCGGATTTTATATATTGGTATGCTAAGTCAACGCCTTCTTCAATGCTCAACGTGTTAGTATCAACAATTACCTCAGTATTTTCAGGTCGGTCGAATGGTGCATCCAGTCCGGTAAAGTTCTTAATCTCACCAGCCAGGGCTTTTTTATACAAGCCTTTAGGGTCGCGTTGGCTGCATGTTTCAAAAGAGGCATCTACAAATATTTCGATAAAGTCATTGCCAATAATTTCACGCGCCATTTGGCGTATCTCGGTGGTTGGGGAGATAAATGCATTGATGGTAATGATGCCACAGTTCAAAAATAACTTGTTTATCTCTGCTATACGGCGTACGTTTTCGGTACGGTCATCGTCAGTAAAACCAAGATTATTATTAATACCTGTACGTATGTTGTCGCCATCTAATACTTGAGTTAAGTAACCACGTTCTGCTAAACGTCGTTCCAAGCCATGTGCCAGGGTGCTTTTTCCTGAACCAGAGAGGCCAGTTATCCAGATGACTTTAGCTTTTTGCTTGAGATATTGCTCTTTGTCGTCTCGGTTAAGGTAAATGTTTGTTGGGTGTATGTTGTTCATGTTTTGTCCGCTAATTGCGCTAATTATTTTTTTTAAAAGTATCAAGATTGCCCTTCGGCTTCCCTTCAACGTTCCTCAGGGTAAATTTATGTCCACGAATTGTCGCGAATTAAATAATTATATTCCCTTTTAGAGCCTTTCCCGATTCCGATAGCTATCGGGATTATCGGGAGGTGCTCCGCAGGAGCGAGGTAATTGTGCTAGGATGTTCGATGTATTCTTCTATTGTCTAACAGCGAAGCGATCTATTATCTAACAGCAGCTTGCTGCGGTCTAATCTCTATCAAACGGATGCTTTGCTTGTTCCAATTTACAAAGAGGATGATAATCTCCTACAAGCCCAACAGCTTTAGTGTTTCTGATGTTATGTACTATATCAATGGCTTGACGTGTATCACCAATTCCGTAGCCTTCACCTTTTAGTATACTTTCGTAGCTTAGTGTATGCAGGTCGGTAAAACCACCACTGAACTCAATTTCTTCTCCGTCCATTGTTATGGAGCGATAGGTGCGCATACCTTTATCTTTAATAGCCTGTGGAATGGTATCGTAATTAATGGATAAGAACCAGCGCACCCTGGCTTGTTTGAACTCAAGGTAACCTGCTGCCCGGTCGTGGGTATGAACATGTACCGTATTACTTTGAACAGGTCCGAATACCCAGCTTAGCATGTCGTAAAAATGTACGCCTATATTGGTAGCTATACCACCTGACTTACTTATATCCCCTTTCCATGAGGTGTAATACCAATGCCCACGTGATGTTAGGTAAGTCAAGTCAATATCATATATCTTGTCGGGTCCACCTTCTTCAACTTTCTTTTTAAGAGCGATGATACTTGGATGATGCCTTAATTGAAGTATGGTATAAATCTTGTTTTTTGATTCTTCCTCAATCTCTTGTAAGGCATCGATGTTCCAGGGATTTAAAACGATTGGTTTCTCACAAATTACATCAGCACCACTTCTTAATCCAAAGCGAATATGGGAATCGTGTAAGTAATTTGGCGAACAGACTGATACAAAATCTAAAGGTGTATTGGCACGTTTTAGTTTCTCTATATGACGATCGAAACGCTCAAACTCCACAAAAAAGTCAGCATTAGGAAAATAACTGTCCATGATGCCTACTCCGTCATAGGGATCAACGGCAGCTATTAACTGGTTACCTGTTTCTTTGATGGCTTTTAAATGCCTTGGTGCTATGTAGCCTGCTGCGCCTATAAGTGCAAAGTTTTTCATTTTTCTTGTCCGCTAATTGCGCGAATTTTTGCTATTTAATTAGTTTTATTCGCTTGTGTTTTCTCCCCTTTAGGGGTGCTCCGTAGGAGCGGGGTTTTGGAAGTGTGAATGTTGATTTATTGATGAGAGATTAAGGATTATAAATCTCGTTTAATCACTAATCTTTAATCGATAATCCTTAATTGATAATTTTTTTGCAAAACTCCACCTTCAATACCTCGCTATACAATTCCTTGTCGCTCCAGGCATCTTCCCATTCCGGAAAAAGTGCGTTCGTAGCAAACATGTAGGCATCTAGTAATAATAGTTCATTCTTACTCACTAAATATTCGTAGATGGCTGTATGGACTGTCATTAGTTCGAAGGAATGAATGCTGGTGCGCTTATTAAATAGTTTATTGAGGCTTCCTTCTTTTACCAGATTATCCGTGATTAATTCACAAGATTTATTTTCTCTAGCTAAGAGGGTGTCTTTTTCCAATTTAAGGATAACATCTTCTGTCATAATGGATAAATCGTCCTCTATTTGCGCCATAATGCGTTTAGTGGCTAACTCCTTAACATGCATTAATATTAAACGCATATATGTGAAGAAAGGCACTTCAGGATAATCTTGAGCAAGCTTTTTTACTTTCAGCTTCTTTAAATCTTCAATGTCATCCAAGGCATTCAGTAGCTCTTCAATCTTTTCGTCGTGTTCATCACTTTGTGTACCACTCATGCTTTGCGGAATAGTATCGTCATCTACTTCAATTTCAAGGAAGTTCATCATTTGCTGACGTGATTCCATTATTGCTTCCAGTCCAAACTGATTATAAAATAAACGTTTTGATACATAAAGTAATTCTACCGCATTCTCTTCATTACTTTGGTTACCCTCAGCTAATAGTGTTTTAAAACGATCCAGATCTTCGTGGCGTTCTTTTAGTGCTTCGGTGTATATGTATTCTTCGAGTGGAAGGTCTTGGTCGTATTGCATTGCAGATTAATTACTGATTAAGGAGTATTGATGAACGATTAAGGATTATTGATTAAGTATATGGTTGATGATTTTATCGTTTGGGTTGTTGACGTTGGTAATTATATAAGCCTGTTAATTTATGAGATATAGTATCTATTTTATTTTTAAACGCCTCTAATTCTTCAGTGTTTAAATAATTAAGGTCACATGCAATGATTAGTTGGTTCGCTACTTCCATTAAGCTGGTATATGCCATTTCGGTAAAATGACTTTTGTCTTTAGGAGAGAATCTGGAATTACCTTCAGCAATATTGGATGATATTGAGATTGATGCCCGTCTTAGTTGGCTTGTTAGTCCAAATATCTCTTTGTCAGGAAAAGTACTTGTTACTTCATAGATAGCCTTTACCAGTTCTCTTGATAATTGCCATACATCCAATTTTTCAAAGCTAAATTGCATACTTCAAACTTTTATGGTAACGTAATTACTTCCCTAATCCATAATCCTTCATCCTTCCTCCCCAACAACTAACCCTTAACACCTACTGCCTAGCCACTATAATATTTCGTGTACCAATCAATAAAGTGTTTTAATCCTCTGTCTATACTGGTTGCGGGCGTAAAGTTGATACGTTCTTCCAAGTCGGATATGTCGGCATATGTTCTATATACATCACCTTTTTGCATGGGCAAGAACTCTTTAATGGCTTGTTTACCGATGTGCTTCTCCAAGGTGCTGATAAAATCCATTAGTTTCACCGGTTTATTGTTCCCAATGTTAAACAAACGGTATGGTTTTTCTTGTTCCCCATTTTTATCGAAAGGTAAATCGATGAGCTTTTCTATGGCATTAACGATATCGTCGATGTACGTAAAGTCACGCTCCATGTTCCCTTCGTTAAATACTTCAATTTTATCACCCTTAAGAATTTTCTTTGTAAACGAAAAGTACGCCATGTCTGGTCTTCCCCAAGGTCCATAAACCGTGAAGAAGCGTAAACCAGTTATGGGAATATTATATAAATGCGCATAACTATGAGCCATTAATTCATTTGACTTCTTGGTGGCCGCATATAAGGATACCGGTTCATCGGTACGATCGTTGGTACTAAAAGGAATATCATTAGAATTGCCATAAACAGAGCTGGATGAGGCATAAATTAGATGCTTAACCGGATTATTACGACATGCTTCTAGGACATTAATAAAACCAATTAGGTTGCTGTCGATGTATTTGTATGGTTTATCGATGCTATATCTAACACCAGCCTGAGCTGCTAAATTTATGACTGTACTAAATCTTTCATTTTCAAAAAGTACATCTAATGCCTCCTTATCACAAATGTTAATCGTTTTAAAGGAGAAACTTTTGTATTGCTTCAGTTCATTAAGGCGATCAAGCTTTAAACGAACTGGATAATACTCATTCAGCGAATCAATACCCACTACCTCTATACCATTTGATGCAAGTAGTCTACTTAGGTGAAAGCCGATGAAACCAGCTGCGCCTGTAATTAATATTTTCATTTTCGGTGTTAGGTATTGGGTGTTAGGTGTTTTTGATATCACAATCGTTTATATTCTTGCTCTGGTTCCTGCGCTTGGTTAGGAAAAATAGTTGTTAAATTAAGTTCAAAGCCTTCTAAGGTTTGACTTTTTATAATATCACCTTGGGTCAACGGTTTTGAGGGTATGTAATTTCCACTGTTACTTAAAACAAAAACTGTTAATGTTTTTTCATACGGATGAATAATCCAATATTCTTGCACTTTACACCTTTCATATAGATCGTATTTCTCATGTAAATCCTTTTTAGCTGTTAAAGGAGATATGATTTCGACAACTAAATCCGGAGCTCCCAAACAGCCTTTATCATCAATCTTTGCAAGGTCACAAATAATGCTTAGGTCTGGTTGAACTACTGTATGAATGCCATCCTTATCCTTATCAAGACGTACATCAAATGGGGCTGTGAAAACCTTACATGCTTTTCCCTTTAGAAAATTATATATCTCTCCACTCAAGGCTGCTGATACCTCTTGATGAAGTGGAGAAGGGGCAGGTGATATCTTAAATGTTTTACCCATGATTATTTCCACTCTGGCTTTGAATTGCCATGTGAGGTAATCTTTAAAGGTGTATGCCTTATTTAAATCAAGTTGATTAATGTTTGTATACATCGAATGTTATAGCTAATGCTGAAGTATGTATTAGTAGTCCATTTTGTAGCCTGCGCTAAAATTGAGTAAAAGTGTACGAAATATGAATCAATTTTCAATTATGCTTTATGCACATGGATTCATTATTTGAATGTTTACGTCCTTAATCGTTAATCAGTTATCACTTATCGTTATTCGCTTTCTTTAAATTTACACATTTCCAAATTGAGTCATTTCCAAATTAGCACATTGACTTATTTTTCAGGATCGGATTAGTCAACAAGCAGAATCTTCGCTCATTACATAGTTTGGTTCAGAGAACCTTGAATTCCTAATCCTCATCATTAATCTATCATCCTTAATTCATTCTCTATAGTGGCCCTTAATACCCAAGACCTAATACCTACCACCTAATACCTACATTTATTCATAGCTTCGCCTCCTCAGTCACAGTTGGGTGAGTGTGTTGTGTGTTGAATATGTGGCGGTTGTGTTTTGTTATTACGCTTTAGCAATGGATGCTTCGGCTAAATCCACAACCAGTGTATAACCAATATTACTAATGCTTAAAGATAACTTTTTGGTACCTTTAATATCAATTACCTCACCCTTTATACCTTCCAGAGGGCCTGATGTTACAGTAATTAATTGACCTTTTTTAATTGCTTCATTTTCAACCCCAAAATCAAGGTTGCTCTCGATGCAACGTTTCATGGCCTCAATGTCAGAATCGGGTATTGGACATGCTTTACCTTTGTGGGAGACGTAAGCAACAATACTTCTTGCTTCGAAAACACGACGGTAATCACAAGATCGAATTTTAACAAATATATAGGAGCCAATAATAGGTTCTTCCACCCATTTTTTACGATCACTCCATTGCTTCAAGCGTTTTCGTAATGGGAGATAGGCCTCTATATTAAGTGCTTTTAATTGTTCTAATGCTTTTTTCTCGGCACGCGATTTTGTATATAAAGCATACCAAGTATATGAATTCGGTTCGTCCAAAACTTTAATTCTAATTTAAAGGACGAATTTAATAAAAAAATAAGGAATCACAGGCCTTTGAATAGGATCAATGATGCTATGATTTATTACACTTAATGCCTTAATTATTTAGGGACTTCTAATGCCTTAATAATTAACAGGTATGTGTTGTATGTGAATTGGAGAATGGTGAGGTGCGTATATAAAAAATGGAGCACTTATATGAGTACTCCATTTTTTTATTGATATGTAGTAAATGTTTCTATCTTTCTGCTATAAGTTTTTCGGCCATAGCTTTACCAAGCTGCCAACAAGCATCGTATTTGCCTTCCTTAAGTGCATGCTTTTCTTCAACAGCTTCAGCAATAGCCTCCCAATTGAGGTTTTCACCTACAGCATTTAGTTTCTTAACCGAAGCACCTGCCCATGTAAATGAACCTAATACACCAAAGTAGCGGTTTACAACGCCCAAGTGTTGCAATTTCATTACAAAGGCTTCCATGTTAGGGTGTAACTCGTTGCTGTATGTTGGGCTACCTAGTATGATTCCTTTGTATTTGAACACATCAGAGATAATGTGAGAGATGTGTGTTTTGCTAACATCATAAACGCGAACATTCTTGATGCCATATTCGGCCACTGCTCTTGCGGCAACTTCTGCCATTTCTTCTGTGTTTCCATACATCGAAGCATAAGCAACAACAACGCCTTCCTCGCCTTCATAACGACTCCATTGGTCATACATGTCAATCATGCGTGCGATGTTCTCACGATAGATTGGACCGTGTGAGGGAGCAATCATCTTTATATCTAATCCACCCAATTTCTTAAGGGCTTTTTGAACAGGGTTGCCATATTTCCCAACAATATTAGAGTAGTAACGACGCATTTCGTCCACATAGTGTTCGAAATCTAATTCGTCGTCGAAAATACCACCGTCAAGCGTACCGAAGCTACCAAAGGCATCGGATGAAAACAGGATATTGTTACTTTCTTCCATGCATACCATCGATTCTGGCCAGTGTACCATAGGCACCGTATAAAATGTCAATTTGTTTGACCCTAGGTCAATGCTATCACCTTCTTTAACTTCTTTGAAATTGGAGTTAATGCCATAATAACCTTCTATCATTGGCAGTGTTTTCTTATTGCCAACTATTTCCATATCAGGATATAGTTCGGTAAGAATACGAATGGCACCTGAATGATCTGGTTCCATGTGGTTAACCACAAGGTAGTCAACTTTACGCCCCTTTAAAATGGCTCTCACTTTTGCAATCCATTTCTCAAAATGACCAGCCTCAACCGTATCAATAATGGCTACTTTTTCATCATCAATAACGTATGAGTTATACGATACGCCACGATCTAAAGGCCACATGTTTTCAAATAAAGCAGTTCGTCGGTCGTTTACCCCAACGTAGTAGATCTTATCGGAAAGATTAACTTGTTTATACATTATAATCTGGTTTTATCTTTGTCTTTTGTTTATTTCGGTAAATGAATGCGCAAAAATAGAAAAAAGATATGTACTATAAAGAAAAAAAAGATGATATATCGTACTGAAACCATTCTTCCTTTTGATTAAAAGGGGGCGCTTTAAACTGTTGTGGGGAGTTTAAAGTCTGAATTATCTATTGGGTAGTTATTTCCTTTTAATAGAGTTTACATAAACTATAGTGTTAATTTATTAACGTTTGTTTAAAGGATAATAATTTTCCATATTAAGGGGAAAAGTAATGATGTTCAAAAATCCCCTATGGGGATTAATGTGATTAGCCCAGGATGGAATCCAGGGGGAAAGTTAACTAAATACCAACCACAACGTGGTTGAATTGTGATTTTCTCCTTACCTTTTTAGAGGTTTTAATTGAATATGTAAAGAGCCAGCAGGAACATCACAAAGTAAAAACATTCAGAGAGGAATATGCTGAACTATTAAATGAACACAACATAGAATTTAATGAAAAGTTTTTGTTGTGAACAACTTTAATTCAACCACTTTGCGGTTGTAACTTTCAACACTTCTAATTACCCGTACTTCGTACGGGCCTATTTATATTTAATCCTTTTCAGGATTATTTCTCTAAAAGAGTTACGAAAACAAAAGGTTTTATCCTAAAATGCGAGTTTGCCTTATTTTTTATATAACCAGCGTAAAAACTTATTAGTAAAACTCAATTGATATCAAAAGCTCTATATCTCAGTATCAATAGTTCTTATCTGCAAGAATGTCAACTGCTCCATATAAGAAGTTAATTGTATGGGAAATAAGTTAATATAACAAAAAAGCTCTTTGCTTGCGACAAAGAGCTTTAAGGGAAAAAAATCAATCTATTTTTTTCGAATTAATAACCACACATCATTGTATTTCTCATATTTGCTCCGGATGTTACCAATTTTCGTTCTTGATGCTTGTTCTTCGTTGTAGGCAGAAACAGAAACGCGATATAATCCTTTTTCATTTTCAAGAATAACCGGTGTAAAACCTTCTGAGCTTAATTCTTTTTTATAGTTTTTGGCATTGTCTAGTACCTTGAACGAACCAATAATTACGTAGTATTTGAATACCTCGGCATTGGTGTTTTCAACAACGGTTACTTTTTCTTCTTTTACAACAATTTTCTTTGGAACTTCTTTTTTAACGGTTGGTTTGGTTTGCTCACTTAGGTATGGGCTGTCGCTATCGTCGAAACTGGAAGAGCCTTTTTTTAATGAGGCACATGAGCTAAAAATAAATACGGCTAAAATTAAGGTCACTAAGGTTGATAGTTTCATTCTATAAGTTTTTATCGGTGTGTAATGTGTTTATTTGCCAAAATTTAAGGCGTCAATCAATTGCTTTCGGTTGCGAAAATAATGCCAATTTTCAGATGTAGCTACTTCTTTTATGTAATCTTCGAAAATATTATGAAATATGGCTGAAAAAGTAAAGTGTTCAGTTTTCATTATTTTCTCTGAATGAATGGCTTTAATGCGGTCAATATATTTCTTTAGTACTTCATTAATTGCAAGTTCTTGGTGGTATTCTCCATTCTTTATTCCTTTTGTTAGATTGTTGGAGAGATGATCTTCAATAAGACTGAGCTTAAGTTTTAAATGTGTTTTATATAGTTCAGGGTAAAGCTTCTTAACGAATCGATTTTTAAATGGAGAAACCGTTTCGAAGGCATGAAAGATTGAAATGCTAGCTAGGATAATACTGTCGACCGCTCCTTCTTTCTCAAAAACGTTTTTGTCCAATATGGCATTTAACTCTTCGAAATCAAGTTGTAAGAGCCGTTTCGCCAATGCCTCGGGGTGTGGGAATTCTAGTAATAATTCGTTTAATGGCTTGTTGATGCCATGTGCGATTTTGTTTAAGTCCAGTTTGTTTAACTGCGATGAAAAAATAAAGTCACGCACACGTATTAAAGTATTAGGCTCATTCATAGTGCATCGATTTTCTTCCTTAAATGTATAAACTATTTTGAACTATCTGTATATGCGTCGTTTCTGCAAGGCCTTATGGAATTTAGCAGCATTTTGGTTATGTTGCTTAAGTGTAAGTGCAAAATTATGGTAACCCGAAAAATCTTCCTTGGCACACATATACATGTATTTATGCTTACTGTGGTTTAATACGGCTTCTAATCCATTGATGGACGGAATACGTATTGGGCCGGGGGGTAAACCTCCGTATTTATAGGTGTTGTAGGGCGAATCTATTTCAAGATCTTTTTTTAAGACACGTTGGATGCTAAAATCACCCAGCGCATATTTAACAGTGGGGTCGGCCTGAAGTCTTACTTTTTTGTTTAAACGATTAATGTATAAGCCTGCTACCATTGGCTTTTCGTCTGCCTTTATGGTTTCCTCATCAACTATTGCAGCTAAGGCGCTAACTTCTTGAGGTGTCAGCTTGGCTTTCTGAGCAAGTTCTTTTCTTTCTTTGGTCCAGAACTTTTCATATTCCTGATGCATTCGTTTAACAAAACCTTCGGCAGATGTATTCCACCAAAATTCGTAAGTATTGGGTATAAAAAGCCCAAGGCAAGTAGGATTGTTAAATCCGTAATCCATCAGTATGGTTTCGTCCTGGAAGCAATATAGCAGACTGGTGCTGTCAGCTTCGATGTATTTACTTATGACACCTGCGAGCTCTTCTTTGGTTCGAATGTTATTAAAAGTAAGTTTTACGGCTGTCTGATTACCTGAGCGCAATAGGTTTACCAGATCGTTGTTAGACATGTTGTTACGTAACCTGTATTTTCCAGCTTTAATATTAGAGCCGTATTTCTTTTGTTTTGCTACCCATTCAAAGCCATCCGTTTTTATCAGAAAATCACCTTGTTCGAGCAGCTTAATTAAGCCTTTGTAATCTGTTCCTGTGGGGATGTGTAGGAAACCATTTTGACTCTCACTGATGCTTATGTTGGGCGAAAAAATGTAAGCGTAATACTTTCGCCCCATGAAGATACCAACACATAGAAGGATTAATGTTATTAAAAGTAATACCAGTAACTTATTTGAGTTTTTTCGTTGGGTTCGTTGTTTCAAAGGCATAATACTGTTTTTGAATTGTAGATGGCTCAAATTTGCTATACGAGTCCATAATTTTCGTCTAATTTTTCAATAGTGAATTTGATATTTGTTTTTAGTGCTCTAAAAACCTTCAAAACTGTTTCTATTGTTACATTTTTCGTATTTCGTTCAAGTTTGGAAATCTGAGACTTATTAACGCCAACAAGTTCCCCTAACTGTTCTTGGGTTAATTGGCGTTCTTTTCTAACAGATTTGATCATTTCACCAAGTATCTCAACTTTAAGCTCAAACTCATAATCGTCGCGTTCGATAGTACCAACTTTTCCAATATGTTTATCTTTAAGTTCGTCTAAAGTCATCATCTTCATGTTTCTTATCTTATTCATGATTAACGAGTTTTGTTTGTATAGTATTCTTGTCTAGTTCTTTCTGCTTTATCAATTTCCGCTTTTGCGACTTTGTTGGATTTTTTAACAACGCCGTGTGTTGCTATTACTAATGTGTCAATATTATCAGATTTATCCCAGAACGCAAATAGTCGATATTGCAGTGTCATAAACTTAGTTCTGAAATACCAAATCTCACCTTCAAGTTTTTTAAGTAATTTTGGGTCGTTTACGTATTTAGCTTTATCAATATTATAAAGTACTTTGTTCCTTGATTTCTTATCAAGGTTATTCACAAACTTAATAGCTTCATCTAAAAATATAATTTCAAATTTCTGCTTCATATTAAGATTTCATTACTGTACAAAGTTAATGAAAAGTTTCCTTATAATGAAACTTTATAAAGGTGCTAATTATAAATGTAGTACATAAAAAGTTACGTTTAAATAATATTGACTTCTGGTTCCAGAGTAATTGCGAATTTTTCTTCAACATCCATGATGATGTGTTTTGAAAGCTCAATAATTTCTTGAGCTTGCGCCTTTCCTTTGTTAATAATAACCAAGGCTTGATTGTCGTGAACGGCTGCCTGTCCAAGAGATTTTCCTTTCCATCCAGCTTTTTCAATGAGCCAGGCTGCGGGTATTTTTACCTTGTTATTATCCAATAAATAAGAAGGCACTTTGTCATATCTACTAGCTATTGATTCAAATACAACTTGCTCTACAACTGGATTTTTAAAGAATGACCCCGCATTGCCCAAAACTTCCGGTTCAGGTAGTTTGCTTTTCCGAATGGCTGTAATTGTGTTTCGAACTAACTGCAATGTGGGCTTGCCTATACGGTTGATTTCTTCTTTAACAGGTCCATAACTAAGGTTGAAAACTTCTTTTTTCGAAAGTTTGTAAACAACCGAAACAATAACCACCTTATTTTTTAATGCAGACTTAAAAATACTTTGTCTATATGCAAATTGACATTCTTCTTTTGTGTAAGAGAATGGTTTTCCGGTTTCTAAGTGTATTCCTTTTACAGATTCAATACAGTCTTGCACTTCAACGCCATATGCACCGATGTTTTGCACCGGAGATGCACCTACTTTCCCAGGGATGTAGGATAGATTTTCTATACCGTACCAATTATTTTCAACACAGTATTGTACCAAATCATCCCATTCAAAACCAGCACCAACTTCAATCCATACCTCCTCTGTATTCTGATCAAGAATTTCAATCCCTTCAATAAGCGGGTGGATCAGTCGGCCATTATAATCAGATGAAAACAAAAGGTTGCTGCCACCACCAATCACCATGTGTTTTTGAGGATTGCTATTTAAATCATGAATGCATTCAAGTAGTTGTTCTAAAGAGGAGCACACTGCCAACTCCTTAGCATGTACTTCAAGGCCAAATGTGTTATATGGTTTAAGATTGACGTTTTTTAATATCTGCGGCATACATAGTTGGTTTGAGTCGCAAATATATTAAAATATTTAGCAGATGATTGCTTCGCCTTATTGAATAATATGCCTAGGATATGGCGTGCAGTAGTAAAAATGTTAAAAAGCTATGGCAAGCATTTAGGTGATTTTTATTTAAATAATTGTACAATTAATTACTTTTGCTCAAAATGAAGTTTTATGTCTCGCATTAAAGTTTGGTTAACAGCTTTCAGACTAAGAACGCTGCCTTTAGCGTTTTCGTCAATTATTATGGGGAGTTTTGTGGCCTGTTTTTATGATGTTTTTAGTTGGCCTGTATTTATATTAGCCTTGTTAACCACTTTGTTTTTACAAGTTCTATCCAACCTAGCGAACGACTATGGGGATACTGTAAATGGCGCTGATCATGATGGACGTAAAGGGCCGGCGCGAATGGTACAGAGTGGACAGATAAGTTTGTCGAGTATGAAACTAGCCATTGGCGTTTTTGTTGCTTGTTCTTTATTATCAGGAATAGGTCTTGTTTATATTGCTCTGGGAGATGTTTTGAGTATCACCTTTTTATTATTCTTCCTACTGGGAATAGCCGCCATTGGAGCCGCTATTAAATATACCATGGGCAATAACCCCTATGGCTATCGTGGATTGGGGGATTTGTATGTGCTATTATTTTTTGGTGTCGTTGGTGTAGGCGGTACTTTCTTTTTACATGCTTTGGTCTGGGATTGGATGGTAATGCTTCCAGCCTTATCGGTTGGTGCCTTAAGTGCAGGCGTGCTTAATGTAAATAATATGAGGGACCTGGACAGTGACAAAGCAGCTGGTAAACATACCTTAGTGGTGAAGTTTGGTTTGGCCTCAGCAAAGAAATATCACTACACTTTAATTGTTTTGGCTTTTGTGGCCTTGTTTATTTTTCTGATCTTTAATGACGTGGGCTATGGCGCTTATCTGTTTGTTGTTACCATGCCGTTATTTATGATTCATCTCAAGTCCATTCATAGAGCGAAAAAATCAGAAGACTTTGATCCTCAATTGAAGCGTTTGGCCTTATCAACTTTAGTTTTTGTAATGGTTTTTGGGCTTGGATTATTAATACATCTGTAAATGTTAAAAGCTAGTTTTTCTAAACATATATTGAAATTTCGAAAGCCGGGTGGTACCTCTCGAGGTGTATTGTACGAGAAGCCTAGTTGGTATATTAAGTTGGAAGATAAAAAAGGCAATATAGGTATCGGTGAATGTTCTCTTATTCCTGGATTGAGTCCTGACAATATGGATCAAATAGAGTTGCAATTGCAATTGGTTTGTGATCATATCAATGACTTTCGGGAAGATTTTCATGCGCGACTAGTAGATTGGCCTGCTATAAGGTTTGCTTTGGAGATGGCTTTTAAGGGATTGGAAACTGGTAATCCTTATCTATTATACCCGTCACTTTTTACATCCGGATCTGACTCAATTGCAATAAATGGCCTAATATGGATGGGAAGCGTTGATGATATGAATCAACAAATTGAGCAAAAATTAGATCAAGGATTCTCGTGTCTTAAGTTAAAAATAGGCGCACTGGATTTTGAATCTGAAATTGAAGTGCTCAAAAATATAAGAAAACGTTTCTCAAAAGAAGCTTTGGAGCTGCGAGTTGATGCGAATGGTGCTTTTGCGATTGAAGATGCTGGTAATAAATTGAAAGAGCTTGCGCAATTTGATATACATTCGATAGAACAACCCATTCAAGCAGGCCAATGGGAAGCAATGCGCCTATTATGTCGTAATACACCACTGGCAATTGCATTGGATGAGGAATTAATTGCTGTTAATCAATTTGCTAAAAAGAAAGAGTTGCTAGCGCTCATCGAACCGCAGTATATAATATTAAAGCCAAGTTTATTAGGTGGGTGGAAGGCCTCAGAGGAATGGATCGCTATTGCACAGCAATATAATATTGCTTGGTGGGTAACATCGGCATTGGAAGGTAATGTTGGCTTAAATGCCATAGCGCAATGGACCTATACTTTAAAAAACAGGATGCCTCAGGGACTTGGAACTGGTCAGGTTTACACAAATAATGTTCAATCACCGCTATATCTTAAGGGCGATGCTTTGTTTCATCACGCTGAAAAGTCATGGGTCGATCCTTTCAAATTGTAATAAGTTGAGTTCGATATGAAATCCGTACCTCACCATACTGAAGTTAATAGTTTTATCTACAAGGGTAATGTTTTTAATGGCACGCCTGCTATTACTGATTTATGTACAGCTTTTAGAAGTAGTGGTGATGAATGTCTCAGTGATTTAGCTGATTTTCTGCTATGTTGGTTAGATGGTTCAGATTATATCGTTTTGCAGACATCTGGTAGTACCGGTCGTCCTAAGCAAATTAAGGTTAGCAAAAAAGCAATGCTTGTGTCTGCCCAAAAAACTTTGCATTTCTTTAATTTGCAGCACGGTGATAAAGCGCTTTTGTGTTTATCGCCAAAATATATTGCAGGAAAGATGATGGTGCTTCGTTCTATGTTGGGCCGACTAAATCTTCTATATTATGGCTTGTCATCAAATCCATTGAGAAACCTGAACGAGTCCATTGATTTTGTGGCCATGGTTCCTGCGCAAGCTCAAGAAGTTTATTTGGAAACAAAAGCTAAGTTTGATTTAATAACTCAGTTAATCATTGGAGGCGCTGCGGTGGGACAAGAATTGAAATCAAACCTAGCTACACTGCAAACTAAATGCTGGGAAACATACGGCATGACAGAAACAGTTTCACATATCGCTTTGAGAACGATTAGTGATGAGGGAAATAATGGATTTAATCCATTGCCGGGAGTTGATATTAGTATCAATGAGGATCGATGTTTGTTAATTGATGCGCCTGATTTGCTAGAGAAGCCATTAGTGACGAATGACTTGGTGGATATTAGTGATGATGGACAGTTTCATTTATTGGGTCGGATTGATAATGTAATAAATACGGGTGGGGTAAAGGTTGTGTCAGAGCAGATTGAAAATACTTTAAGCGCTTTTATAAAAGAACGGATTGCTGTTGTTGGATTGCCTGATATTAAATGGGGTCAAAGAGTGGTATTGGTAATTGAGGGAGATCATTATGAATTTGATGAGTCTATTTTTGATGATTTAAAGAAATATGAAAAGCCTAAAGAAATCATTTTCTTAAAATCATTTCCTATATCAGCTACTGGAAAAATAAAACGATCTGAAATTAAAGAATTACTTTCACAATAGTTTTTGGGCTTGTAGAATGCTCAAAATGCTATATTTGTTATTTCAATAGAGTTTATAATATTTAAATTTTCTTGCAATGAATTGGTTCATTCGCACTATTCTATTTTTGTTTTTAGCTATCCAATTTGCTTGTATTAATCAACGCCCTGATGTTGATTGTGAGACATATGCCGAAGCAAATAATCCAGATACTTTTGTTGACCCACTATGGGCAAAGACGGGTAGAGGTTTGCATGCTTCCATAGCCTCAACTAACATGCGTTACAAAAGTAATCGCGTGCCAATGGAGGTGGTTACCAAAGAAAAGCATTTTACGGCTTGGCGTGGTGAGCGTGTATCATCCCAAATTGTGCTGTGGTCTGTAAGTGATATTAAACAGGTGGAGTGCGAGTGGTCTGCGATTGTTTCGGAGCATGGTGATACCATAGCTGCTGAGAATTTACAGACTCGTTTTATCAGGTATGTGTTGTCTGATAATTACGGTGAAGGCTGTGGGAGTAGAGATAAGAGTGCAGGTAATGTTAGTTTGAGGGGCGACCTTCTTGAAGAACTGCCTGGTATGCAATTAGCGGCTAATACTGTTCGCCCAATGTGGTTAAATATTGATGTACCCAGAGATGTTACACCGGGTATATATCGTACATCACTGTTTATTTATTCACATAAAAATTCGCCACAAGAATTAAGGTTTACAATGGAGGTATTGGAACATACCTTACCTGAGCCGTCTGATTGGAATTTTCATTTGAACCTTAAGCAAGATCCATTGGCGATTGCAGATTGGCATAGAGTTGAGGCATGGAGCGAAGAACACTTCGAGCAGATGAGACCATATTACGCTTTGCTTGCTCTGGCTGGACAAAAAGGTGTGTCGTGCGATTTGTTTGAAACCTTATCAAAAGATACTAGGAATGGGCAAAAGGCACTTGTGAGTTGCAAGCAGTTAAAGAATGGGAAATGGCAGTTTAATTATAGTAATTTCGAGCAGTGGATTGAATACATGAATGAAATAGGGATTGATGCTTATATTAATGTTTTTTCACTTTATCCCAAGAGTGGTGTTTTAAATTACTACTCGGAGTTAACTACTGCCATAGAGTCCATTAACCTCGATACCTCGAAGTTAACAGATGGTTGGCTGCACGCCTTTATGAAAGATTTTGCTGGATACTTAAAGCAAAAAGCGTGGTTCGATAAAACGAGCTTGGTTATTGAAGATACGCGCAATGAGCATTTGAATTTGATTGTAGCAGCTAATACTGAAACGGAAGCCAACTTTAGTCTAAATCTTGCAGCCTATAAATACCATCCCGAAGCATTGGATTATGTCAACCATATTGCCATGTCGCCTCAATACATATTAGTTGATGATATTATTAAAGAAAGACGTTCGGTAAATAAGAAAACCAGTTTGGTGATTACTTGTGAAAATGAGCGACCTAATTTATTTACTTTCTCTGAGCCTGCTGAGGCTAGTTGGTTAGCATGGTATGCTGCATTGCACGGTTTAGACGGCTTGTATTACGAGAGTTTCAATGTATGGGAAGAAGAACCTTATATTGATTCGCGAACAGATAGTAAACCGGCTGGTGCAGATTATCTGATTTATCCGGGTGCCAAAAGTTCCATTCGCTTTGAACGTTTGATTGAAGGTATTCAGGACTATGAAAAGATTCGTCTATTGAGCAAAGGTTTTAATCCTGATCAGAAAGGTGAATTGAATGATGTGTTATCTCGCTTTAGTTTATCAGGAATTAATACTGAACCAGCTCATGTAACTGTTGATCGTGCCCGCTTAGTGCTTGAGAATTTAGCTAAGTAATGTAAAGAGTGGCTTCTATTGTTTAGTTGGCACAAAAAAAATACGTATCAATGAGACCCTCACAAAAGAACATTAAAGAAATAGCTGAAAATCTAGAATGTGGGATGATTTGCTATTTTAATGTAAAAACCGGAGAATTAAAGACAATCATAAACTCAGACAGTTGGGAACTCGCAGAGGAAGAAGCGTGGGAAGAGGATATAAATGAAATTGAAGAAAATCAAGACGCCTACATTGAATTTCATGGAATGAGTTCTCATGAGTCGTTTAATTTAATGGTTGACTTTACGGACATGATTGATGACTTGAAACTTAAAGAAAGATTAATAAAAGGACTCAATAAGCCTAAACCATTTAGAAATTTTAAATGGGAAATTGACAATTCAGGAGAATACCGACAGCAATGGTTTGACTTTAAAAGTTCGAGGTATATTAGCTATGTTCAAGACCAAATCGAGTTGGAATCATTTGAATAAAGACTATATGCCAGTTTCCAATAAACTGTATAAAGTATACGGAAGATAATTGAATATGAAAGTTTCAAGCAGTTTGAAAAAGTTTTTAGACAGACTTCTGTTGGTGGTATTAAAGGTAGAAGAGCTCAAATTCTGATAGTGTTTTAATCTTTTTTAACAGTAAGCTGCATGTGCTAGTTTCATTATATGAACTATGTCATGTGTGGTCTGTCAAGTCTTTTATTTATTTGTAAAAAACAATACGTTATGAAGATATTATTTACATTTTTTGTGGCATTTCTTGCTATGGCAAGTATTGCTCAAGATAAAACTGAAGGTTATCAGTTTGAAACGGTTTACGATTTAGAGGCTACATGTGTAAAAGATCAGCACCGCTCGGGTACTTGTTGGAGCTTTTCAGCATTAGGTTTCTTCGAGTCAGAAATGATACGTTTGGGAAAGAATCCAGCAGATTTATCTGAAATGTTCGTTGTTCGTCACTGTTATGCTGATAAAGCTGTTAAATATGTGCGTTTACATGGATCTTTAAATTTTGGACCAGGTGGAGCATTTCAGGATGCTGTATATGTAATGAAGAACTATGGTATGGTTCCAGAATCAGTTTATTCAGGTTTGAATTATGGTGAAGAGAATCATGTTCATGGAGAAATGGATGAGGTTCTTAAAAGCTATGTAGATGGTGTTATAAAGAATAAAAATAAGAAACTGTCTCCTGCATGGAAGAATGGTTTTGATGGTATTTTAGATGCTTATTTAGGAGAGTTGCCTGAGTCTTTTGAAGTAGATGGAAAAACATTTACACCTCAAACTTATTTAGAAGAAGAGACTGGATTAAATCCTGATAATTACATTCAGGTGTCGTCTTATACGCATCATCCAATGTATTCGCAATTTGTGATCGAAGTACCAGATAACTGGTTATGGGGAGAGGTTTATAATGTAGCTCTTGATGATTTAATGGCTATTTTTGAGAACTCATTGAAGAACGGATATACCATTGGATGGGCTGCTGATGTTAGCGAAAAAGGTTTCTCTTATCGCAATGGAGTTGCAATTGTTCCCGAAAGTGATGCTAAAGAAATGGCTGATTCTGAGCAATCAAAATGGGAAGCTATGACACCTGCTGAGCGTAACAAAAAACTTTACAGCTTTGATGGACCAGTAAAGGAAAAGGTTATTACACCAGAGCTTCGTCAAGAGGCATTCGATAACTACCAGACAACGGATGACCATGGCATGCAAATAACTGGTATTTCAAAGGATCAAGAAGGTAATACTTATTTCAAAGTGAAGAACTCTTGGAATACAGGTAACAAGTATGACGGTTATTTTTATGCATCTGAGGCATTTGTAAAATATAAAACAATGTCTATCATGATTCATAAAGATGCTTTACCAAAAGCACTTAAAAAGAAATTGGGTCTTTAAGTAAGGATCGTAAAATATAATTGAAAAGGGTGGCGGTAGTCACCCTTTTTTGTTACCTTAAAGTTTCAATTAATGAAATTCTACAAACTCTGGATATGATTAATAAAATATTACTGGTACTATTTCTTTGTATTGCAGGATTTAGTGTACAAGCGCAAAAGGAAAGCTCAAACACAGCTTTAATATTAATAGACATTCAAGATTTTTATTTTCCAGATGGAGCTGCCGAATTAAGTGAACCTATTCCGGCTGCTGAAAAGGCTCAAGCCATTTTAAAACATTTCAGAAAGGAAGGTTTGCTGGTCGTTCATGTGAAACACAAAGCAAAGGCGGGAGCCGGTATTTATGAATTAGTAAAACCAATAGGGGATGAGTTAGTTATTGAGAAGACAGAGGTAAATGCATTTAATGGCACCAATTTAAATGAGGTACTAAAAGCAAATGGTATCGAAAACCTGGTTGTGCTTGGTATGCAAACGCATATGTGTGTTGAGGGGGCTGTAAGAGGCGCTTATGATTTAGGTTATAAGCTTGCATTAGTTGAAGATGCATGTGCAACAAGGGATCTTGTTTTTAACGATATGACGATAGAAGCCCAAGAGGTACATTTATCAACTTTGGCGACTTTGAAGAGTTATGCTAATGTTATTAATTCGGAAGATTTTTTCAAAAAATTTCCATTTTAAAAAAAAAGTGTCATATTTGTAGAAAATGTTAAAATGTGTAAACAAAAGTATATGCTTGCACGTTTAAAGAAGTAAGTTGGTTAGAATTACTTTGCTGAGTTAAAAAAGTTTAAATCAAACGGATTAAACAAACTTTATTAATTCACTTCAGTATAAAGATTTATGAAGCTTTCTTCATAAGTTAGGGTTAAGGTTAGGTTGAAGAAGGAATGTTCGAAATGTCGAACATTCCTCTTTTTTTTGTCCTAAATTGAACAATACTTATAAAATACTGTTTTAGTAGTAAATAAGTTTATTTCATAGATTTGGATTTTGAGTTAGGGTTAGATGAAAAAAGAGAAGTATCAAACGATGCTTCTCTTTTTTTTTTTGTGACAAAAAAAGGCAGAACTACAGCTCTGCCCTTTGATGATAAATATATACCTAAGATTATTTTCTTATTTCCGCACCTAAATCACGCTCGTAGGTGGCCATCAGTTTTTTCATAATCTTATCAATGATCTTGTCATTAAGTGTTTTGGTTTCATCCTGAAGAATGAAGCTAACCGCATAAGATTTTTTAGAAGAACTAATCTTTTTTCCTTCGTAAACATCGAATAGAGACACCTTCTTAAGTAACTTCTTCTCTGTTTTAAGCGCAATCTGTTTTACCTGAGCAAACTTAATGTCCTTATTAAGCAATAAAGCTAAATCACGTTTTACTTCAGGGAATTTTGAAATTTCTGTATAAGTAATCCCTTTCTTAGCACTCTTTTTAAGCAATAAGTCCCAGTTAATTTCAGCAAAGAAAACAGCTTTGTCAATGGCGAATGTCTTCAATAATTTAGCATTAACCAAACCAAATTCAACAACTGCTTTTTCGCCTGATAGTAATATTAATCCTTCCGAGAATAAATCTGATTTAGTCTCTTCTTCTTTGAAATCATTAAACGAAAGACCTAAACGAATTAGGATGTTTTCAATCTGATTTTTTAAGTCGAAGAAGCTAATGGCAACTTCAGGCGTATTCCAGCTAGTTGCTGCCTTATTTCCGCTTAAGAATAATGAAAGGCGTTGCGATTCGTTGTAATTATTTAAGTCTGTTTTTTCTGACCCAGGTTTGTATGTGTAGCAATTACCGAATTCAAAAAACTTAAGATCGCTGTTTTTTCGATTATGGTTGTGCTGAATTGATTCCAAACCACCAAACAATAAGGTTTGACGCATGCCATTCAAGTCGTTGCTTAAAGGATTCGCTAATTCCACAACCTGATTGCGGGGATGTGACTCAAGCGTTTCGTAATAATCGGCTTTAGTTAATGAGTTACACATGATTTCGTTAAAACCAATTGACATTAACTGATTTGAAATACGCGTTTTTACTTTGTGGTCATCTGGCTTCTGAGAATAAACTATCGTACTGCGAACAGCATCCGGCATCTCAATGTTATTGTAACCATAGATACGCAATATTTCCTCAATAATGTCTGCTTCGCGCAATACATCAACTCTGTATGGAGGAACTAACAGTTTTAATCCTGTTTCGCTTTCTTCCGTAATTTCAATATCTAAAGCTGTTAAAATGCTTTTGATTTTATCTTCTCCTATGTTTTTCCCAATCAGACGTTCAATGTTTCGGTAAGTTACTTCTACTTTGAATGGCTCAACCGGATTAGGGTAGATATCAATGATTTCGCTAGATATGGTTCCGCCAGCAACTTCCTTAATTAATAGGGCAGCGCGTTTTAAAGCATACACCGTAATGTTAGGATCAATGCCTCTTTCGAAACGGAAGCTTGCATCGGTACTAAGCGTATGACGTTTGGCTGTTTTACGAACCCATACTGGATTGAAATACGCACTTTCAAGGAATACTTTTGTAGTTGACTCACTCACGCCGCTATCTGATCCGCCAAATACACCAGCAATACACATACCTTCTTCGGCATTGCAAATCATAAGATCGTTGCTCGATAGCTCACGCTTCACTTCGTCCAAAGTTTCGAACTCGGTACCATCGGCCAATGTTTTAACTACAACTTTATTACCTTTCAGCTTGGCGCCATCAAAAGCATGAAGTGGTTGCCCAAGTTCGTGCAATACAAAGTTGGTAACATCTACAATATTGTTGATCGGACTAAGTCCAATTGCTTTAAGTTTGTTTTGCAACCACTCTGGTGACTCTTGTACTTTTACGTCTGAAATAGTAACACCGCAGTAACGTGGACATGCTTCATTATTTTCTACACTTACTTCAACAGGGAAATTTGTATTGTCAACAGTAAAAGAATCAACCTCAGGTAATTTAAGCTCGACACCAGACTGATGTTGTTTTAAATAAGCTGCCAAATCACGTGCTACTCCATAATGCGATGCACTATCAACACGGTTTGGTGTTAAGTCAATTTCGATAAGGGTATCGTTTTCAACCTTAAAATAGTCTTTGGCCATGGTGCCAGGCTTTATATCTTCAGGTAGAACCATGATACCATCGTGGCTACTTCCTACGCCTATTTCATCTTCGGCACAAATCATTCCCATGGAAAGTTCACCTCTGATTTTTGATTTCTTGATGGTGAAACTTTCATCACCACTATATAATACCGTTCCAACTGTGGCAACAACTACCTTTTGTCCTGCGGCAACGTTAGGTGCTCCACATACAATTGGCAACGCCTCGTCGGCTCCAATACAAACTGTTGTTTTACTTAACTTATCAGCATTGGGATGTTTTTCGCATGTTAACACCTCACCAATAACCAAACCTTCTAAACCACCCTTAATGGATTGTATTTCTTCAATTCCACCAACTTCAAGACCAATGTCGGTTAATATTTCAGAAACTTTTTCAGTTTCCATGTCAATGTTAAGGTAGTTCTTAAGCCAGTTGTATGAAATATTCATTTTTATTAATCATTAATGGTTATTTGTAGATCGTATTCATAGCAATACGATTATCTTATCCCGATAGCTATCGGGAGCGGACAAAAGTAATGATTTTGATGGCTCATTGCTAATAATAAAAACGATTTTTAAGCCTAATGTCGGTGAAGTTTGTCATTAAGTAAATGATGCTACTAGCAAGATAATCGCATGAGAGAATGTTTACATTGCTTTGTTGCTTTAGACCGTAATACATATCTTTGATTTTCTAAAGAATATTTGGATGACGGAAACAAATAGGAAACCACTTATCCTGGTTACAAATGATGATGGCATTAAAGCCGGAGGGTTAGTTGCTTTGGTTAAGGTTCTAAAGGAATTTGGCGATGTGGTGATAGCAGCACCCAATGAGTCGTACTCGGGTATGGCACATGCGATTACTGTAAAACATCCCTTGTACGCTAAGTTGGTGAAGGATAAAAAAGGTTTGAAGCTGTACAAAATAAATGGAACACCAGTTGATTGTGTCAAACTAGCTATTAATCAATTACTGGATAGGAAACCGGACTTGGTGGTTTCAGGAATTAATCATGGGGCCAACTCAAGTATTAGTTTACATTATTCTGGTACTATGGGGGCAGCTCGCGAAGGTGCATTAAGCGATATTCCGTCAGTTGGTTTTTCCTTACTTAATTATAGTTACGAGGCTGATTTTACTAAAGCGGCTGAGATTGCCCGAGATGTTATAAAGAATATGTTAGCTCAAAAATTACCTCAAGGCGCTTATTTAAACGTTAATGTACCGGATGGTAATGAGGTTAAAGGTTTAAAAACAGTTCGTCAGGCCAATGGAAGATGGGTTGAAGAGTTTATTGAACGAAAAGATCCAAGGGGTAGGGATTATTATTGGTTAACGGGTAGTTTCAAAAACCTCGAACCTGATGCGACTGATACAGATGAATATGTGCTTAGTCAGGGATATGCTTCCTTGGTTCCATGTCAACTTGATTCAACTGCTCATGCTTTAATCTCAGAATTGAAATCATATGAAACGAGCCATAAGTAAATTTTCTCACAATGGAGAATGACTATGGAGGCGAGTTCCATGTGGCAAATGAAAAACAAACTATAAACACATGAACTGTAAGTGTAATAAACTGATTATTGGTCTGCTGGTTGGTCTTGTTGTGCCCATCCTGATGTCTTTAATCTTATATACAGCCTTATATAAAGGAGGCTTGGAATTTTTGCCCTTTTTATCAGAGATGGTGCGAATGGGGAGTTTTGGGAAGCTGCTAAGTATTAGTGTGCTTCCTAATTTAATATTATTCTTTATTGCCATTAATAAAGAGCGGTTATTGGCTGCAAGAGGCATAGTAACGGCAACTTTGCTTTATGCAATTGTTGTTCTCATTGTTAAATTTATGTTGTAAGTTTCCATTTGATTAAATAAAAGAATTAATGCGATATTATCTTATTGCTGGTGAGGCATCTGGCGATTTACATGCTTCGAATTTAATGAAAGCCTTTAAGGAAAAAGACCCGGAGGCTGAATTCAGATATTGGGGTGGAGACCTTATGGAGGCTCAAGGAGGAACATTGGTTCGTCATTACAAAGACACAGCTGTAATGGGTTTGTGGGATGTGTTAATGAACTTAAGAACCATTCGTAAGAATTTTGACTTGTGTCAGAATGACATTCTTGATTATAATCCTGATGTACTTATTTTGGTAGATTATGCCGGATTTAATTTACGCATGGCCAATTATGCCCATGCTAAAGGGATATTGGTCTATTATTATATTTCACCTAAGGTTTGGGCATGGAACCAAAAACGCGTAAAAAAGATAAAAGCTTCGGTTGATCGCATGTTCACCATTTTACCTTTCGAGACTTCATTTTTCAAGAAACATGGTGTTGAGGTACAGTACAGTGGTAATCCCGTATTGGATGCCATTGATACCCGACCAAATAAAAATGAGGCCTTCGAAATGTTTGTAGAGCGTAACAAATTGGATAATCGCCCAAAAGTTGCACTTCTTGCTGGTAGTAGAAAAGGAGAGATAAAATATATTCTATCCGATATGCTTCAGATGGTGGAAAAATTTCCAGAATTTCAATTTGTTATTGCTGGTGCGCCTTCGTTTAGTCTGGACGATTATAAGCAATATACAGAAGGTAAAGATGTGGCAGTTATACTAAACCAAACCTATGAGTTGGTTCAAAATTCTCGTGCGGCTCTGGTAACTTCAGGTACCGCTACCTTAGAAACGGCACTTCTAAATTGCCCACAAGTGGTTTGTTACAAAATGTGGGGTGGAGGCTTTACCGATTTTATTGCGAAAAAGATATTGATTCAAGTGCCGTATATTTCCTTAGTTAATCTTGTGTTGGATAAGGCTTGTGTATTAGAATTGTTTCAAAAGGATTTTTCATTGGAAAAATTACAGGATGAGTTAGGTGAGATACTAGCTGATACGGAACGCCGCAAAGAGATGTTAACTGATTATGAAGAGTTACATCGACGGATGGGAGGTCCCGGTTCAAGTGCAAAAACGGCTCAACTAATGTTAGAATCTTTAAAAGTGGATAAAGCTAAATAACTAAATATGCTAGCATTATTAAAACGTGAAATAAGTTCTTTTTTTAGTTCAATTATTGGAGCCCTGGTAATATCGGTTTTCTTATTGATAACTGGTTTATTTCTTTGGGTATTACCTGGTGATTTGAATATCATTTTCGGGGGATATGCTTCGCTCGAATCCTTGTTTTATTTGGCGCCATGGGTGTACTTGTTTCTTGTGCCAGCTGTTACCATGCGTTTATTTGCTGATGAACGAAAAATGGGGACCCTCGATTTATTATTAACTCGCCCGATTTCGGAAATGCAGATTGTATTATCAAAATATCTGGCCGGTTTGATACTGGTTGCGATAAGCCTGTTGCCTACTTTATTGTACGTGTTTAGTGTTGTGCGTTTGGGTAATCCTGTTGGAAACCTTGATATGGGAGGAACCTGGGGATCGTATATTGGGTTATTCTTTTTAGCTGCAGTGTATGTGGCCATCGGTACTTTCTCATCTTCCTTGAGTGATAATCAAATAGTAGCTTTTGTGATAGCTGTGGTATTGTGTTTTACATTTTACACAGGTTTTGATTCCTTGGCGGCCTTACCAGGATTAAAATCGATGAGCGAAACCATACGTATGATTGGTATTGATAGTCACTATAGTTCTGTGAGTAGAGGAGTGCTTGACTCGCGTGATATCATATACTTTCTATCTCTTATTTTCTTCTTTGTTTTTTTAACGAAGTTTGTGTTGTCAAATCAAAAGAAATAAATCAAGTTTTTTATGCAGACTAGTCATTCAAAAGTAAAGGTTCTAATTAATGTAGTTATTGTATTAGCTGTGTTATTGGCTCTTAACTTCATTGCTTCAAAATGGTTTTTTCGACTTGATTTAACTTCCGAAAAAAGGCACTCTCTGTCGTCAAATTCGGAGCAATTGTTGGAAGATTTATCTTCTGATTTATATGTCAAGGTGTATTTACATGGCGAATTAAATGTGGGCTTTCAAAAATTGTCGCGTGCTACACGTGAGATGCTTGAAGAGTTTAAAAGCACTGCAGGGCGCCATCTGATATATGAATTTATCGATCCAAATGAAGGTTCGGCCAATGAGAAGAAAGCCTTTCTGGAAGAATTGGAGAGTTATGGTTTTGAGGCTCAAACAGTATTTGAGAATGCCGAAGATGGTCGTAAAATTCAATCCTATGTTTTCCCTTATGCCATGGTGTATTTCGATGAGCGTATAATTGGTTTGAATCTACTGGAGAACATTCCTGGTTACGGAGGAGCTGAGAATTTAAACATCTCTATGGAGAGTTTGGAATATAAATTCACGGATGCATTACGCCGATTGTTGATTAAGGAAAAACCAAAGGTGGCATTTCTTGAAGGACATGGCGAATTGGATGAGTTGGATGTGATAGAGGCCACTGATGAATTATCAAGGTATTATCAGGTGGATAGAGGTAGGTTGGGGACCGATCCCACCATACTTAATGACTACAAGGCAGTTATTATAGCCAAACCATCAAAGGCTTTTTCGGAGAAGGATAAATTTATTCTTGACCAATACTTGATGAATGGTGGTCGGCTACTGTATCTGATTGATGCTGTGAATGTGACACTTGATAGTTTGCGCAAACAACCACAAACAATCGGCCTTTATAATGATGTTAATCTTGATGATCAGCTGTTTCGTTATGGCATTAGAGTTAATCCTGTTTTGGTTGAAGATATTCAGGCTGGTCGTATATTAATGAATGCTCGCCCTCAGGGGCAGGCACAATTGGTTCCGGTACCCTGGTTGTATAGTCCTTTATTAGCAGCGTCTAGCGCGCACCCTATAAGTCGGAATATTCAATTGGTGCGAGGCGATTTTACTTGTACCATCGATACGGTTGGTAGTAATTTGGCACTGAATCGTCAAGTACTTCTGCGAACGTCGCAATACACCAAACTAAATGGTACGCCTGTTTTTGTAAACATGTCGGATGTTAATAAACAGCCACAACAAGCGGAGTTTAATGCATCATATCAACCGGTTGCAATTATTCAGGAAGGTGTATTTCCTTCCGTTTTCCAAAACAGACCTATACCAAAAGAATTTGATGATTTAACTATTAAGGTCAAGCAATCTAGTGAGAACACACGAATGATGGTTGTGGCTGATGGTGATATTATCCGTAACGAAGTACGCTTTAAAGATAGTAATCCGCGTATAACACCGCTTGGTTACGATGAAGGCTCTCAACAAATCTATGGGAACAAAGATTTCATAGTTAATGCGGTTAATTATCTGTGCGACGATGATGGGTGGATGCATTTACGTGGGCGACATTTAACATTGCGTTTACTAGATAAAGCCAAGTTGTCGCAAGGCACAGCTTTTTGGAAATGGTTAAATGTTGGTTTACCTATTTTATTGGTTATCGCAGGAAGCATCACATTCATATATATTCGTAAAAGACGTTTCGGTAAATAGCGATTAAATTTTATTCTGGATGCTTAGGTTTTCATATTCAGGTATTTGATGGTGCTTATTTTTTTGTTAAAAACTTCTTTGTAAATTGAATCAGGACAGGCTTTTGTCAAAAGTCTTTTTTTGTATCTTTCGGCTATAAAATAGATGAATGCATACATTTAATTTGAATGCTAATTCATACACTTTTTATTGTAATATGCATTATAAATTTTGCATACGTACCTTTTCCCTAATATTCTGCCAAAAAGTGGCAGGATATTAGGGAAAAGGTACTAATTATCTGTTTTTTTGATATATTTGATAAAAACTTAAATACATACACTAATGAAATTCGTTGTTTCCAGTACAGATTTGCTATCACACTTGCAGGCAATAAGCCGTGTTATTAGCAATAAAAGTACTTTGCCAATTTTGGATAACTTTTTATTTGATCTAAAAGACAATAAGTTAGTACTTACTGCTTCTGACTTGGAGGTGACCATGGTTACTTCTTTAGAAGTTGATAATTCGGATGGAGAAGGCATCATCGCCCTTCCATCACGTATTTTATTGGAAACATTAAAGAAATTCCCAGAGCAACCTTTAAACTTTGACATTAACATGGAAAGTTTTGGGGTTGATATCGTAACTGATAAGGGTAAATTTAGTGTTGTAGGTCAGAATGGTGAAGATTTCCCTGAGTTACCTCAGCTTGATGCTGATAAGAGCTCAAACCTTCAGGTATCTGTTGATCTATTGCAAAAAGGTATTAACAAAACACTTTTCGCGACGGCTGATGATGAGCTTCGCCCTGTGATGAATGGTATCTTGGTTGAGTTATCTCCTGAGAATATGACTTTTGTAGCATCTGACTCACATAAGTTAGTTCGCTATCGTCGTTTAGATGCTAAGACTGATTTTTCTTCTTCTTTCATCTTACCGAAGAAACCGGCAGGTTTATTGAAAAATGTTTTGCCAAAGGAGAGTGGTGATGTTGTTGTTGAATTTGACGACAAAAATGCCTTTTTCACTTTGCCAAATTATAAGTTAGTGTGTCGTTTGGTTGAAGGAAACTATCCAAGTTATAATGCTGTTATTCCTCAGGATAATCCTTATAAAGTGATTATTGATCGCAGTGAATTTCACAATACCCTAGGTCGTGTTTCTATTTTCTCTAATCAGGCAAGTAACTTGGTTAAATTGAGAATGGAGAGTAATGAAATGACTGTTTCGGCTCAGGATATTGATTTTAGTATTTCGGCTCACGAACGTTTGAGTTGTCAGTACGAAGGTGATGAAATGGAGATTGGCTTTAAGTCTGGATTCTTAGCTGATATTCTTGACAACCTTAATTCATCTGATGTAATTCTTGAGTTGTCTGATCCATCAAGAGCAGGTATCTTATTACCTTTCGAGAATGGTGAAAACGAAGAGGAGTTGATGTTGCTAATGCCTATGATGATTAATGTATAAGAAGCATTGATTAAGATATATAAAGCCGTTTTACCAACTTGTGTAAAACGGCTTTTCTATTGGCCTTTGTTACTTCAGTTTCACTTGTAGTTGATCCAAAGGAATATTACCTTCAATAATTATTATGCCATATACTGGTAGGCCTCTCGGTAATACCTTATGGCTGATATCATTTTCCTGCAAATCTTTCAGTAGATCCGAATTAGCTTTTTTACGAACTTCGTTATTCATTTCAGCAGCTTTCAATGATACGGTGCTATAATCTGTTGTGTCAAAGCCATCTTCATCTTCTTGTTTTTCTGGAGGAAACAAACACAACTCGATGAAGTGCATTGGATAAGCTATTAATGAAACCTTATTTACTTTTTGGCGAGCCTTTTTTGCAATCCACTCATTTCGAAGTGGAATAATGCGTTCGTTATTATGGTAAAATTTAAGTTGAAAGCCCTTTGTGAATGATTCACTCGTATTCATTACTTCAAAGCCAATAATTTGATAATTCTTCCGTTTTGCCCATCGCTGCTTTAGTTTGCTATTCTCAGTTAAGGCTAATAAGTCTTTAAAATAGCCATAGTATAAACTATCCGTTTCATTAAGGTGAAAGGATTCGATATAGGAGATATTTAATTTAGGAAGCGTCTTGTGCTGCACAGCACATGAGCTTAGCAACAAAATGCAAAAGAGGAGAATAGGTGTTTTAGAAGTAATCATAAGTTTAGGTTTGTTGTTAATGTGACAATTGGATGTGTGGTATCACGTATGTATTCCCGATAAAAACAGTACTTTTGTGCCCTAATTGCTGTAAAGAAAGTAATGATGCAAAAGAAAAAAGTTGTCATAGGATTATCAGGAGGAGTTGATTCAAGCGTTGCTGCCTACGTACTAAAGGAGCAGGGTTATGAAGTGATTGGGCTGTTTATGAAGAACTGGCACGATACAACTGGTGTACTAAAAGCTGATTGTCCTTGGTTAGATGATAAATTTGATGCGCAGGCTGTTGCCATGAAGTTGGATATTCCATTTCATATGGTTGACTTGAGCGACTTTTATCGTAAGCGTGTTGTTGATTATATGTTTGCCGAATACGAGAAAGGGCGTACGCCTAATCCAGATGTACTTTGTAATCGTGAAATTAAGTTTGATGTATTTTTAGATAAGGCACTGGAGTTGGGAGCCGATTATGTGGCAACGGGTCATTATTGTCGAAAGGAAACATTAACTGTAGATGGAAAAGAAGTACATCGCTTATTGGCCGGAAGTGATGACAATAAGGATCAGAGTTATTTTTTGTGTCAGCTTAGTCAGAAACAATTGGAGAAAGCAATGTTTCCGGTTGGCGATATTATTAAGCCAGAGGTTCGACGCATTGCAAACGAGTTGAATTTAGTAACGGCCCATAAAAAGGATTCACAAGGTATTTGCTTTGTAGGTAAGGTTGATTTACCTGTATTTCTGCAACAGAAACTAGAAGCTAAAAAAGGGCGTGTTTTTAACATAGATGCACACAGTGAATTATTTGTGCGCGATTGGTCAAAGGCAGAAGTGGAACAACCATCCGATGAGGACTTATTAGAGTTATCGCAGCCTTACGCTTTTCATCCGAAGTATGGTAAGAAAATAGGGGAGCATAATGGAGCTCACTTTTATACCATTGGTCAGCGTAAAGGATTAAATATAGGTGGATTCCCTGAACCCTTATTTGTGATTGGAACCAATGTTGAGTTTAATCAAGTGTATACGGGCATGGGTAAAGAGCATCCAGGGCTTTACCGCAAAGTATTAAGAGTGGCTAGTGATGAGATCCATTGGATACGTCAGGATTTAGCCATGAAGGTTGGAGAGTCTCGTCGTTTTAGTTTGCGAATTCGTTACCGCCAGCCGCTGCAGGAAGGAACCTTACATTATCGCGATAATGGCATATTCATTGTTTTTGATCAGCCTCAGCGTGGTATCACTGCGGGGCAGTTTGCAGCTTGGTACGCCAATGATGAGTTGATTGGTTCAGGTGTGATAGCTTAGAATAAAAAAATGAGGATGTCCAAAAACTAAGCTCGCTCATCGAGATGCCCCTTGAGCATGTCGAAAGGAAGTCGAGATGAAATTTGATTAATGCTGATTATCAACCAATAATCACTTCGACTTCGCTCAGTGAACGGATACTTTCAGAGTTTTTGGACACCCTCAATAACTTTATCTTCTAATTTTTCACGCATCTAACAGAGAAACCACATGAGTTACCTGTATTATCTCCATCGGTAAAAAAGTAAAGGGATGAATAATTGAGACCAAAATTTGTTCGACCACTATTGCCTATAGGCCTGCTCCACCAGCGTGCATATTTTCTTGAGTTGAAATGGAATCTGCCGTAGTAATCCTTTCGAAATCCTGTTGGTAAGGCGTTGAAGCCAGATTTGTTATTGGTTAATTGATTGTAACCAGGGCTACCTTCTTTATCATTGGTATCCCAGCCAGAGTTCGAAGCTAATGATTTGGCAATATAACTTCCAGATGAAGAACCATCGTAATTATGTCCATTATCTATTAGGTAGTCTCTTAATTCGTACCATTCAGCGTTGCCTGGTATATGCCATCCATTTGGTGCAATACCTTGAGCATAATTAACACCGTCGTATGGGGCGTTGTTAGTAGCTGCAGAATATGTATATAAAACATCATTGCTTGCTTCTGAATTATTAAAATAACAATAGGCTCTTTCGGTACTGCCTCCCATTCCACGCATGGCAGCCCAGTCTTCATCACTTGTTACATGTGGTATCGATGTGCCATCTGCATATTTTGTGCTTCGTAGGTTTTCAGCCATCCACCATTGATTACCTATCTTGACTACCGCATAATGATTGCCTTCATAATCGGAGCATTCAACAAACTCAGCATTAATGACTTTTGAGGATGTTGGTATTTCATTGATTATTGTTGTAAAGTTACCGCTTACGAAACGATATGAAATTACATCTCCAGGTGTAAAAGAAAGCACATTGTTGGCAGCTTTTAGACTTGATCGTGAACTGATGTTATTTGGTTCTGAACCTAAGTGCTTAATCAGATTTTGACTCGCTTGATTTTGTATTATCTTTTTGCAGATTGTTTTCTTTTCAGTTCTGATACTAAGTAAATAGATACCAGCATGAGCCGTTGCTATATTAAACTTGTGAGTACTGGCGTTTAATTCTTGCTTGTATTGAATCAATGTTTTTCCACTTAAATTAGTTAATGCTATCAGAACTGTTTGATTTTTATCCAACTGAAGCTCAAGATTAGAAAGGCTATTGTATGGATTAGGGTATAGCTTTATATCTGTATCATTTGAGATTTTAGTAATGTCTGTTGATGTTGCTTGCAGTTGCAGCATATCTGAGCCCTGTAGTGTTAGTGATTCATTCGTTGACAGGTTAGTCGCTATGATGGACCCAATACTATTAGACTCGCCACTTGCTGTAAAACTAATGTCATAGTTTTGTGCGTTAAGGCTTAATGAAGCTGTGACAATTATTGATATAAGTAAAAATTTTATCATTTTGTTACTTTTAAATGCAGGTTGTTTATTGAATGATTTGCTTAAAAATTAAATTGATCAACGAGATCTAATAATTCCTGTTTTGTTCTTTTAGGAGATGTACCAACGGTGATATAAGTATCGTATTCGGGTATTTCAATCACTAATAGTACGACGTCGTCATCATCTTCGTCAATTGCACCATACATGCACGTTTTACCCTTGTGATTAAAGATTTGGAAGTCGCCTTCTTCACTCATGTCGCCATTTTCGCTAGAAACAGCTGCTACCATTAATGTTGATCCAAATCCTTTCATGAACATGGCATTATGAGTTCCATCCGAACTCTGAGCCATCATTTTTTTATAACCATCGTGAGAAAAGCCATTTACTTTTTTCAGAAATAGGTCATAAGGGTATTTGGTTGGTACCAATTCCATGTTCTCAGAATCATCATCTTCATATGTTTTATCCATATTGGCCATGTCCGCAAAGCCACCAAACATTCCTTGTGTTTGCTGGTCAATATTCTCATAAGTAATGTCGGATGGAGGTGTGAATTTGGATGCGGATATTGATTTTCCAGCATCGAATTTGCTCGCTAATTCATTGCTTTCGATGCCTAATACTTTAGCTTCCGATTTAAGTGTAAGCCCTTTGTATATCCAAATTTTAGCTCCCATCACTTTAATCACCTCGCATCTATGACCCATAATGGTTTCATTGCCTAGTTTTTCGCCACCAAGCGATTCAATTAAATTATTCGCAAACTCCTCTTGTTCCTCTTTGCTCATGTCCTCAAATAACTCTCTGCTTTCATTGTAGTAGGGTAGGGTTCCTTTGCTACCTGTTGATTCAAGTAGATTGGCAGACCAATATTTATCTTTCACAATAATTTCGATGGAGTGAGTTTTATCTACACTTTTTATTCCGAACATTTTAGTAACAGTTTCGGAGTTAGTTTCCGTTCGAGTTTTAGCACCATAATCATCCCACCACAGCTTTTTTGTGCCTTTTGTGCTACCTGTTAATGTATATTCGGCATATCCCGATTTAATGGCAAATTGTTGTGCTTTTTGTTGACCTCTGCTTATTTGTGTTATTAAGAGGCATGCAAGAATAAATAGTAATTGTTTCATAGTTATACTTTTAGTCTGATTGATTATTTTTTGTTTATGTTGTTAAGTGATATTACTGTTATTGAATTTGTGAGGATTGTTTGAGGAAGTGGAGAATGGCTTTCTTTTTTCTTGAGCTTACAGGTATGTATGTGCCATTGGCCAGTAATAGTTCGCCATCGCTTATCTTACTCAAGCTTTTTATGTAAAGGGTATTTACCAGATAAGATTGATGTGGTCGAATAAAGTTATTGTTACACAATTGTTCCTCAATTTTTTTGATTGATACAGATACGGTTATTGTTTCTTTATTGTCATTAAAAAAGAAGGTTGTATATGAGTTGTTACTTTGGCAATAGAGGATGTTTTCTACTTTTATCAGATGAATGAAATTTCGTGTTGATAAGCTTATTTTTTTAAGTGGATTGCCCATGGTCCATGCAATGATTAGAATTTTAATCTAAGGTAAGTTATCGTTTGAAGTGAGCTAGGTGAAAATTTGAATCCGTTGGCGATTTATTTGAATGCGTATTATATTAACTGTATTTAAGAAAAAGTAAGTTGTTTCTGTGTTATCGAAATAGAATAAATTTTTATCGAAAAACAATAAAAAAAGATTGTTTAGCAATAAAAATGCCTTAGCTTTGTGATATTCTAATCTAAATTATTATGAAATATTCAGTATTATTCAAATCCTTAATTGATATTTTTTGTTTTGGGCTATTAGTAGTTTTGTCTGCACTTTTTATTAGCGAACTGGTAGAACTATATGACAATGATAAAATTGATATTTCATTAAGTTTTGAGTCGATCTTTAACCTAATTATTACAGTTCTAAGTATGGCTTATTGGATCACATTTTTGAGAGGTATAATGTTTCTTCGACGAGTAGCAAGGAATTACCTGTCTAGAGATTTTATAAGCCCAAAAATAGTAGCAAATTTAAAAATGTGTGGTAAGCATTTTTTATATGCTGGGGGAATTTCTGCTTTTATCCTTTTTATTGTGCAATTAGCAGAAGACGGATTTTTAATTAATCCCTTATTGTTGATAGAAGGTTTCGTGGTTTCTCCTTTGTTTTTATTTATTATAGGTTTATTCTTTCTGATACAATGTGGGTCGTTGTTTAAAGCAATTATTCTTGAAGAGGAAAATTCTTTAACTGTATAGCTATGGGGATAAAAATTAATTTAGACCTTATGCTTGTTAAACGAAAGATGCGTAGTAATGAGTTGGCCGAGATTATTGGGATAACAAATGCGAACTTATCCATTTTAAAATCTGGTAAAGCGAAGGCCATTCGTTTTACAACTTTGGATGCTATCTGCAAAGCTCTGAAATGTCAACCAGCCGATATTTTGGAGTACCTTGATGAGTGAGTCTGGTGGAGAAAGAGTAATACCGATTATACATTAAAATACGCCTTTTTTCACTTCGTTCATAAAACTCAATTAATGTTATATCGGCATTAACCAATGTAATTAGCAAAATGGTTGAGAATAATTAAAACAGCGAAGTTTGTTGGTTGTTAATTGGTTTGTAAAAAGCCATTTTCGTTGGGATCTTGTATTTGTTACATTCACTATTAAATGTTTGCCATAAGAGTTTGGCATTGGGTGATGCACATGAGTAGTCATTACCAAATTGATTCATGTATTTTTGTTTTACTTCAGGAAATGACTGATCTAGTTTCTTGTAAAAGTATTCTCTTTGTCCATCTCTATTTGTCATGCCCATTGAAGCTATAATGTAGGACGCATTGCTTTCGGCAGCCTTCGCAACAATTTGTTTAATGTTATCAATTGAATCGTTGATAAAAGGTAATATTGGCATTAGGGTAATGCCTGCATATATACCTGCTTCGCGAAGTTGTTTTAGTGCCTTAAAACGATCTGTCGAACTTGGAGCCTGAGGTTCAATCTTCTTTGCCAGTTCATCATTCGCAGCTGTGATTGTAAAACTTACCGCTGCATAAACCTTAGATATTTGTTTTAGTAAATCTGTATCGCGGGTAACCAAAGTTCCTTTTGTAATAATGTGTATGGGAAATTTATGATGTAGTATTATTTCAAGTGCTCTACGTGTACGTCTTTGCTGCTCTTCAATTGGCATGTAGCAGTCGTTCATCGATCCAAAACCAATGGTTCGTCGCTGCCTTTTTGATTTGAGTTCTCTGTGTAAAAGTTCTAAGGCATTTTGTTTAACTTCAATTTGGTCAAAATCGTTAATGCGATAGCAATCACTTCTTGAGTCGCAATAGATACATCCATGCGTACAACCGCGATATAAGTTAATGGTGTAACTAGTGCCAAACCAAGGATCACCTTCAGGCTTTCCTACACTTAGAATCTTCTTAGCCTGAATATATTTCACTTACTTATATTTTATCGCAGCATACTTGGGTAAGTAAACCAGTTGGTTTTTCCTTCACGTGCTTTAATTTCCTTCCAACTTTGTTGATCGAACGAAATGGAGATTGTTGCACTCGTAGGAAAATGAAAGATATTATCATTACACAAGTTAACCGCCATCATTGCTATTTCAGGATTATGACCTACAACAGCAATGGTATCATATTTGGAGTCGAGCTGCTCCATGAAACTTAAGAAATCAGTAGTTGTGTAACCATCGTAAATAAATTGCTCGTAGCGAATCAGCGATTGATCATAGCTAAGGTGTTCAGCTAGGTTTTGTGCTGTTTGCTTGGCTCTACTAGCTGTACTCGATATTATTAAATCAGGAATAGATTCGAATCGAATAATTTCGCTGGCTATGAGTTTTATGTCCTTGTAGCCCCGAGGTTTAAGCTCACGTTCAAAGTCGGATTTTGAGGTTCCGTACTCTAACTGTTCTGTCTTCGCATGTCGCATCAAAATTAATGTTTTCATAGCTTTGATTTTTGCATTAAAACAGCTTAAAATTTAGCGCGTATTACCTGGTCTAATTCATATAAGTAACTATAGGTACTAACTTGCGCTCTTAGCTGTGGTCTATCGGTTTGGTCTAATACATTGTTTAAATTGGTGTCAATTCGTCTCACTTTAACATTGTCGTTCAATTGCATCTCCAGGATGTTAAGAATTTCGTCTTTCAATTCCGGGTGTTCGATTGGAAATGCTGTTTCTATTCGTCTATTGATGTTACGATTTAACCAATCAGCTGATGAAAGAAACATGGTTTTTTGACCTCCATTACCAAATACCCAAATGCGAGCATGTTCCAAAAAACTATCCACTAATCTGAGCACTCGTATGTTTTTGCTAAATTCTTGATCTGGTACCAAACAACATACACCTCTCACAATAAGGTCAACTTTAACACCTGCCTGACTCGCTTCGTAAAGTTTACTAATTAGATTTTTATTTTGGATGCCGTTCATTTTTAGTAAAATATAGCCCTCTTTGCCCGATTGTGCAAGCTCTATTTCACGATTAATGTTTTCCATTATGGTTTTACGCAAATTTATCTGCGTTACCAGAAGTTTGTTTAGCTTAGGTTTTATGCTTTGATCTTGAAGATATTTAAACAAGTTCTCCATGTCGTTAATGTAGGCATCATTACAGGTGAAGAAACCATGATCGGCATATAATCGTGCCGTCTTTTCATTAAAGTTACCCGTGCTTAGGTAGGCAAATGAACGCTTTCGCACCCCATGACTGCGACGTAGAACCAATGCCATTTTAGCATGTACTTTTAAGCCGGGAATACTGTACATTATTTTAACACCTGCTTTCTCCATCTGCTTAGCAAAGTAGAGGTTATTCTCTTCGTCGAAACGTGCCTTTACTTCCACAAAAACAGTCACGTTCTTTTTATTATGGGCTGCAGCAATTAAGGCACTAACTACCTCGGAATTACTAGCTACTCTATACTGAGTTAGCATAATGTCTTCAACTTTAGGATCAGTAGCAGCTTCGTTCAAGAATTGGATGACGTATTTAAAAGAGTGATAGGGATAATGTAAAACCCGCTCTTTCTTTTTGATAGCTTCAAACATCGAACCTGTCTGTTCCAGTTCAAAAGGTAAAATAGGCTTAGGGGCTTGCCATACCAAATCGGGATTCTCCGGTGTTGGGAAATTAAAAAAATCGTGTGAATTCAGATAACTACCCGTAGGTACTAATTCATTGGTATTTATATCAAAAGTTTCCTGTAAGTATGCTAATAAATCGCCTGGAATATTACGATCATGCAGGAAGCCCGCTGGTTTTCCTATTTTTCGCTTGGCCAGATTTTCCTTAATTCGTTCTACAATGTTACCGCCAAATTCATCTTCTATACCTAAATCTGCATCGCGTGCCAATTTAACGCCCCAACTACCAACAATGTCAAAACCAGGAAATAATTCCTGCAAATTATAGCGTAATATATCGTCCAAGAAAACAATGTGATGTTGGTCGTCTACTCTTGGCAGTCTAATGAAACGTGGCGCTTCATTGGTTGGCAATTTTATGAGAGCGTACCTTGCTTTTTTTGATTTCCGAGCTTTCTCTTTTGTGCTTTTTTTGAAGAGTTTGATCGCAAGATATAATCTGTTATCGCGCATGAAAGAACGCGTTCCTTTGTTTAACAGAACAGGTTGAACGTAGGGCGTTATCTCAGTATTAAAATATTCTTGAATAAAATTTAGGTGACTCGGATAACTTGGGTAGCCCTTATAGTGCAAAATAATACCGTTCAAATGCATTTGCGGTAATATGTGCTCTTTCAATATCTGACTAAATTCAACCCAATGCTGACTAACAATGGCATTAATTTTTTCAAATGTCTGTTCAGCATCTGGTATGTCAGGAAAACTTTTGGGATTTACGGTTGCATTTCGGTATTCGGCCACTCTCACCTTATAAAACTCATCCAGGTTACTTGAGTATATGGCCATGAATTTTAAACGCTCGAACAAAGGAAGGCTTTCATCTTTAGCTTCTTCCAGTACGCGGTGGTTGAAAGACAACCAACTTATATCTCGATTAAAAAACTGTTGGGACATACTTAGCGTGTTGATTCGGAATAAATTTATGAAAATTAAGATATTTTTGGGCATACTTTAACGGCTATTTAAGCAATAATGACAAGAATTGGACTTTTATCAGATACGCACTCCTTTTTTGATCCCCGATTTAAGGAACTGTTTAAGGATGTGCACGAAATATGGCACGCAGGTGATTTGGGCGATATTAAGGTATTGGAAGCGATGCAGCAATTTAAACCACTTAGGGCTGTTTATGGCAATATTGATAGTTCACCTATTCGGCAGGAATTGCCAGAAAAACAAATATTTACCTGCGAAGATGTAAGTGTATATATGATCCATATTGGTGGATATCCTGGTAAATATGACGCCCGAGTGAAAAAGGATTTGGTAAAGAAGAAGCCTAAACTTTTCGTTACAGGTCATTCGCATATCCTGAAAGTGATTTACGATAAGGATTTGGAAATTTTGCATTTAAACCCTGGAGCTTCAGGAAGGTCAGGTTTTCATTCCGTAAGAACTGCACTACGTTTTTCAATTGATGGAAAGGAAATAAAAGATATGGAGGTGATAGAGTTGGGGCCAAAGTCAGTTCAAAAGTGATTATTGGCTCAATAAAACATATTTAAAATGAACATATGTTCAAATTAATTTTTATTTTTGTGTTGAATTTTTAATTTATTAGACGACAAAATGACTATATCAACACTAAAAGTTGGAGCCAAAATGAATGAAGGCTTCCGCACCGAAGTAGAATGTTCGCACAATTTTGTAATTGACCAACCAAAGCCGGCAGGTACTGATGAGGGACCAAATCCAATGGAGATCTTTTTAGCTTCGTTGCCAGCGTGCATTTGTGCCATTGGTCGTATTATTGCTAATCAAAAGCGTTTACCTGTACGCGGCATAAATGTAAAGTTGGAAGGAGATATTGATAAGAATTTTCTTTTGGGAAAAACCGAAGAAGGTAGAGCTGGATTTATTGAAATAAGAACATTCGTTGAAATTGATGCTGACATGTCGATGGAAGAGAAGCAAGCTTACCTGCATGAGATAGAAAAACGTTGTCCGATTGCTGATAATATGCAATTTACGAGCAAGTTAAAATCGATTGTTGTTGCTTAAAGAATTGACGAGCTTATCAATTATTGGTAAGCTCTTATTACTGCCTTAAAAGTTTTAATGATAAGTTATGTCCATCATAATGAACCCGCGGCAAGGCTTATCTTATGAGAATTAGAATTGCTTCGATAAATGTTTTTTTTAAGTTTTGTTATCTACTCCATATTGGTTAGTTTTATTGCACCAAACAAAAGATTAAACTATGCTAACTAATACTCTCAGACTTGCTGTTCTTGTTTTGCTTTTTTTATTGTCGATTAATGGTAAATCACAGCAGGCCAGATTAAATTTATCCTTTCATAATCAATTTGAAGAAAAGGTTTTTACCAATTTTATTGATTCAACAGAAACAGATGTTTTAGCATTGTTAATAGCTATTACATCAGATTCGAAAGAGGTTATGGTTCAGAATGCACAATTGCAAATCAATTCATTTGTTGAAAGGCTTGACAAGAAGAAATTGGCTGTGTCAAAGAAGGAAAAACAAATTAAATATGTTTTTAAAGAAGTACATGGTCATTTTTTAAGGAAGTACATGTCAAGAGCATTATTCTCTGATATATTTATTGCAGGTACATATAATTGCGTAACAGCATCTGCTTTGTACGCGTTGGTATTTGATGAATTGCATATACCATATGAGGTTATAGAACTTCCGACCCATGTTTATTTACTAGCATATCCGCAAACAAATAAAATTAAAGTAGAAACAACTGATCCACAAGGTGGATATATCGTACATGATGATCGCTTTAAAAAATCCTATGTTCAGTTTATGAAAAAAAATAAACTTATATCCGATTATGAATATAGACATAAATCAACTGATGAGCTTTTTAATGAGTATTTTTACAATACAAAGTCTGTAAGTGTAAACGCTCTGGCTGCGTATCAATATTTTAATGAAGGTTTATGGGAGCTAATGAATGATGATAAAGATTTTGCTTTAAAATGTTTTAAGAAATCATACCAGATTGAACCTAATTATAAGGCAAAATATTTGTCAGTTGCTTTACTGGAAGAAAGCCTAAGTTCAAGTCAATTAGAATCAGACTCCGATATTGAAACAATGATAGATTTGTATAAAATAATTCCTGAAATGTATAATAAGGAGAGATTAGGGAATGATATTCAGTTTATTGCTCAGGAAAGAATGATTGAAAGAGGGGATTTTAGTGGTTTTGATAGAGCCTATAAAATTTATGCTAATAATATTGAAGATTCAACTTTATTAAAAGAGGTTGAGTTTTGGTATCATTTCAAAAGAGGAGAGGGGTTTCATATGAAAGGTAAAATTGATGCAACTTTTAGGGAGTATTGTATTGCTTATGGGATTAAGAAGGAGAATATTAGATTGCAAAGTAATTTAAATAGTATAGCACCTGCAAGAGTTTTAAATGATGTTGGTTATTCTGAATCGGATATAAAATTACGAATTAGTGAGTTGGATTATTTATTGACTGAATTTCCATTTCTTGAAAACCATGATAATTTCATTTCCAGTTATCTTTTGTTAAGCTGTAATTTGGGGATGAACTATATGAATTCAACACAAATAACAAACACAATTACTCTTTTAGCTGATATTGAAAAGAAATACACACTTGATAAATATGATCAACCAAAAATAGCATATTCTGATTTATATAAGAATTTAGGCTATTATTACGAATTTAAAAATCGTAATAAAGCAAAAGCTATTAAGTATTACAAAAGGGCGTTTGAACTAAATCAAAATAGCAAAGAGATATTAAGTGCTTTCGACCGAATAAACTTTGGTTATTAACTATTGTCTCAAAAGTTTTGATGATAGGTTGTGACCGTCACAAAGAGCTTCTGGTATTATGTGTTCGTGACTAGCACGTACAGGACAGATGTCGATACCACCTCGCCGGGTATATATACAGGCAAGCATTAATTCTTCGGGTTTAAACTTATCCCAAAGGCGTTTGTATATCATCTCGCAAATTTCTTCATGAAAATGATTTTCGTTACGAATGGAAACAAGATATTGTAATAGCTTATGAAGATCAGGTGTGTTTTTACCTTTTAGGTAGATATATGCACTTCCCCAATCGGGTTGATGTGTAATTTTACAGTTACTCCGTAAGAGGTGGGTGGCTATCTTAATTTCCTTTGTTTTGTTTTTAGCTTCACTTAGTAGCTGGGGCGCTTCATTAAAGTCAGTAAAATTAATTGTGTCGACATCCAAGACATCTTCAAGAACTTCATATTCATTAAAATCGAAAGGTAATTGCTGATTGTTACTTGTATGGAAACTAAGTTTTACCTCTGTGTCTAATAAATTCTCCAAATCTTTTTGGATTGTGTTTAGTACTAACGCTAATCCCTCTTTCGCAGTGTTACCAAAGCGATGCATGTTGAAGGAGTTGAGGTATAATTTGAGTGATTTACTTTCAACCAAACTAGGGTTAGTACATGAATACACAAACTTTAAAAGGCCAGTAACGGGTAAGCCGTTCACAGTAAGAAAACTCAACTCATAAGCGTGCCAGGCATCCAGACCAATAAAAGGAAGGTCGTTATCAGCTAGCTGGTATTGCTCACGATTTAAGTAACGAGGTACCGCAACTAATATTTCAGGGGCATATTGTTGTGGGTACTTTACTTGTTTTCCTAGGTATTTGTCTTCAGTCATTACCTTTACTTTTAAGCTGTTAGCTAATAGCTTTTAGCTGACAGCTATTGGCTTTTTTTAAACTCCTTGTTTCGACCCAAATAGATCGATGTGAACACGTGGGCTATAGCGCCATCCATTGGCTATTGCCATCTCAAGAACCAATGGAGCTGATTTGGCAATTTCCTCTTGTGTAGCCCCCAATGGCATTAATAATATGTCGTTATTCTTGTAGTCATTGAGCTTATTCAGAAAATCTGTTTTTACTTCCTTGTAATCATCGGTTTTACCAATAACGAATTTTAGTTGAAGTTCTTTATCGCTGCGATTACAAAGGTCAATGTATGCTTGAAGTGCGTTTAGATTAAGTCGGCGTTCACCATGAAACTTAAATGGACCGGATTCTTTTAAGTTGTAATGCGCTAGCTTTTCAGCCGATGGAACCGAGTTGCTTAATTTTGGCGATATGCTGAACAAGTCCACCCATTGCGCAACTGTTTCATCAAATAGGGTACCATTCGATTCGAGTGTAATGTGTAAGTTTAATTCTTCCTTTATCTTTTTACAAAGACTAGCTAGGGGCTTTTTCTGCAGTAGAGGTTCTCCACCGGTAATTACAACATGACGAATGGCGCCTAAATTGTGCTTCAACCAATCGATGATATTATCGACTTCAATTTCTTGGGTTTTGTCCGGGTGAAAGGAGGCGTAGGTTGTGTCACATCGACAAAAGCTACCATCGTTCATTTGCCAAATACATCGTAAATTACAACTAGATAGGCGAATGAATAAGGACGGAACACCCGCTAATTTACCTTCACCCTGTATGGTGCCAGGCATCAGTAAACCTGTTTGTGGCTGATCTTTGATCGTATTACCATGCATGTCTTTAACAACAGGAAAAACACCTTCACTAGCCAATACCAACTTCTCCATTCTGCTTCTTATTTAAGTGCTTTATCTTCGTATCCAGCTTCGGTAAAAGCTTTGGCTCGCAATAAACAACTATCGCAGGTGCCACATGGTTTTTCATCACCTCGGTAGCAACTCCATGTTAGGCCAAAATCAACACCTAAGTCCATCCCTAGGGTAATTTCCTGTGCTTTGGTTTTATTTACAAAGGGAGCATGAATTTTGATGGGGCGATTTTTCTCTGCGCCCATTACCGTTCCCAGGTTGATGGCTTTTTCCATGCTATCAATAAACTCTTGGCGACAATCAACATAGCCCGAATAATCAACTTCACTAACTCCAATGAATATGTTTTGTGCATCAATGGCTTCGGCGTAGGATGCTGCAACCGAAAGAAAAACCATGTTGCGAGCCGGAACATAGGTAACTGGTATATCATCGCGGTTTACATCACCATCTTCAAGCGGCATGCTTTTATCAGTTAACGATGAGCCGCCCCATTGATCCAGTTTTAGGGTCACAACTTGATGAGATTTTACTTCAGCTTTTTCAGCGATTGCTTTGGCTGCTTGCAATTCACGATCGTGACGTTGACCATAATCAAACGAAATAGCATGTACTTCCTTTGCCTCTTGTTTAGCAAGGTAAAGTGCAACTGCTGAATCCAATCCACCTGATAATAATACTATGGCTTTATCCATGTTAATTAACTACTTAGAGTTGAATCGGAAAGTTGTAAAAAGAAGGTAAACTAAGGTGCGCGCATAATAATACACACATGATTGTAGCACGCTACAAGGTCCTAGTTTTATTTACCGACAGGATGGTTACGAACTGTCCGATTTGTTAAAATCGCCACAAATATAATGAAATCTTTAGAAGCATATATGATTAATTTGATGATACTATTGATTTTACTTTCGCTGGACCTTGTATTATTATTGTAATGAGTAGTATGATGTTAATAGTTGATTGCTTTTTGTCATGTGCTTATTTAGATGAATTGATTATTTTGCGCCTTAATACACACAATTTAAAATCTTTACTTATGAGAAAATTTACTAAAACAACCCTTTTAATGCTTCTTTTTGTAGGAGCGTTAAATACTGTTTCGGCACAAAAAGAACGCAGTGAAATCGAAGATAAATACAAGTGGGATGTAACTGATCTTTACGCGTCTGATGCGATTTGGAATGAAACACTTGATCAGATGGCTGAAAAGATGAATTCCATTTCATCGTATCAAGGTAAGATTGGAACATCGGCAGCGGATATGTTGAGTTTCATGACCTTTTCTGATGAGTTGATGAAAGAAGGTTATCAACTATACATTTATGCTTCATTGAAATCGGATTGGGATTTACGCGATCAGGAAAACATGCAGCGTGTAAAAAAAATACGTGAAGTATTTATCAACTATAGTCAAAAGGCATCGTTTGTATCGCCTGAGATGGCAGCTATTCCTGAAGAAATCATTCAAAAGTTTCTGAAAGAAGAGCCTAAGTTGGAAATTTACCGCATGCAGTTAGAGGACATATCACGCATGAAAATGCATACTTTATCGGCCTTGGAAGAAGCAATAATGGCTAAGACAGGTATGATTACAGGTGCTGCTAATTCAGCTTTTAGCGTATTTAGTAATGCCGAAATGCCATGGGAAAATGTTACCTTAAGCGATGGTAAAGAAATTGAATTAAATCGTACTACTTTTAGTGTTCAACGAGCTTCAGCCAATAGAGCTGATCGTCAAAAAGTGACAAAAGTTTATTGGGATAATTATAAGCGTTTTGAAGGTACTTATGGCGAGTTGTTAAACGGAAATGTAAAAGTTGATATTTTTGGTGCTAAATCAAGAAACTATACTTCAGCCTTAGAATCTTCGTTGAAACCTAACAATATTCCGGTTGAGGTTTATCACTCCTTGGTTGAGAATGTCAACAATAATTTACCAACTTTTCACCGCTATTTGGCTATTAAAAAACGTATGTTGGGTGTTGATACTTTAATGTATTCCGATTTATATGCGCCAACGGTAAAAGGTGTAGAGTTAAAATATAGTTACGAAGAAGCTCAAGACTTAATTTTAACTTCACTTAAGCCATTGGGTAAGGAATATACATCTGTTGTAAAAGAGGCATTTGATAAGCGTTGGATTGATGTGTACCCTAATACTGGTAAACGAAGTGGTGCTTATTCAAATGGAGGTGCTTACGATGTGCATCCTTACATTTTAATGAATTATACCGACCAATATAATGAGGTTAGTACTTTAACGCATGAGTTGGGGCATACAATGCATTCGTACTATTCGAATAAAAATCAACCTTTTGCAACGGCTAACTATGCAACGTTTGTAGCTGAGGTGGCATCTACTTTTAACGAGGTATTGTTAAACGACATGATGCAGAAGAAGTTGAAAGACGATGATATGAGGCTATCGTTATTGATGAGTATGTTGGATGGATTTAAAGGTACTTTATTCCGTCAAACGCAATTTGCCGAATTTGAATTGGCCATTCATGAGCAAGCGGAAAAAGGAGTGCCATTAACAGGTCAGAGTTTGACAAAATTATATGGCGATATCACTCGTAAATATTATGGACATGAAGAAGGTGTATGTAAGGTAGAAGATAACATCGCCATTGAGTGGGCAGCCATTCCTCATTTCTACATGAGTTTTTATGTCTATCAGTACAGTACCTCGTTTGTAGCTTCTCAAGCGTTGGCATCAAAAGTGTTAGCTGGCGAAAAAGGAGCTAAAGAGCGTTATATGGAGTTTATATCAGCTGGAGGATCGGATTTTCCGATTGAGATACTTAAAACGGCAGGTGTGGATATGACACAGTCTGAACCTTTTGAAAAAACCATTGAAGCCATGAATGGCATTATGGATGAGATAGAAGCTATTTTGGATAAGAAGAAGTAAGTCAAAATAAAAATATTTGAGGGTGTCTGAAAACATTAGAACTACGCGTTCACTGAGCGGAGTCGAAGTGATTATTTGCTGATAATCAACATTTAAAATTTCATCTCGACTTCGCTCGATGAGCGATTTTGCTTTTTGGACACCCTCTTTTTATATCTTATTATTGATATTAACAAAACGGATATAAAAACTGGAAAGAATGTTAAAATCAAAGGCTTTTAACTGAGATCTTATATATTTGTAGCAAATAAAAAGCATACATTATATGAAGAAAGTACAATTGTTAGCAATGGTTTTATTAGTGATGGCGGCTTGTAATAAAGATGAAGAAGAAGCGCATGACCCGGTAAAGCAGGCAGCTATTGATGATGAATTAATACAAATCCATTTTGAAGAAAACAATATTACGGATGCCACTAAAGACCCATCTGGTTTATATTATCGCATTTTAGATGATAGTCAGGCAAGCGGTGCTACAGTACCGTATTATGCATCGATGACTATTCGATATAAAGGAATGTATTTGGATGACGTTGTATTTGATACCAATGAGGATGATACTAATAAGACTCCTTTTCGATTAAGTAGTACAATTAAAGGGTGGCAGATTGGCATACCTAAGTTGCGATTAAAAGAAAAAGCCATGTTGTATATACCTTCGGGTTTAGCTTATGGTCCTGGAGGAAACCCCCCAATTGCTCCAAACACAGTATTGAAATTTGAAGTAAAGGTATTGGAAGTTAGTCAATAAAATATAAATGATAGTTATTTGAACCCGAAGTGAATTGCTTCGGGTTTTTTTGTGGTTTTTCAAATGATATCCCTTATTGTATTGTCTTTAAATTATAAATATTCGATAATATAAATCCCCTTTAGTGCGCGATTGCATCGCGTTCTATTGCATTAGCTAATATCAATGAAGGCTGCATTAGAAATAGTGCAGCTTTTGTTTTAGTTGTTTAGTTTTTATTTTTATTAAACTAAACGATGTAATCGTGTGATAGCGCTGATCTTCTATTCGATGCCAGCGTACGCGCTTTTTGAGTTAGCAACGGTTAAAAGATGGCATATGTAAATCAAACCTGTTACACTCTAACTCTCCAATTTGTGGGAATTGAGGATTAGTCCGAATTAAGTAGATTATCTTATCTTTAATTCTAATCCCAAATGTTGAGTGATGGAAATTAATAAAACCGAAATAGAAACTCTTATTCATAAGCAAATAGCAACAGTAGAACGAAAAATAAAATCGCTTAAGGAATTAACTGGAGCTATTAGTCCTGATGATGCCATTGGTCGGGTTAGTAGGATGGATGCCATCAATAACAAAAGTGTAAATGATGCAGCCTTACGCCAGTCGGAAAGAAAACTAAAGAACTTAAAGGAAGCATTACAACGTTTAAATGATGCTGATTTTGGTGTTTGCGTTTCCTGTAAAGGTGCTATTCCAGCAGGGCGTTTGGTTTTGATGCCAGAGAGCCGTAAATGTATGAGGTGTGCTTCGAAATAAAAAGAGGGTGTCCAAAAACTCGGAAAGTATCCGTTCACTGAGCGAGCTTAGTTTATGTGTTGAATTTAGGGATGACATCTTTATAAAAGATTTATTGAAAGATGTCATCCTTGTAGCTCAATTATTTTTAATATATTAATTAGCGATTTCTGCAGGAGCCTCTTTCTTCTTAAAGCCACTTAAGAAACGTTTTTTCTTACTTTCGGGTGATAGAATAAAGGTGAATCCTTTTTCACCTAAACCAACTTTTTGTTTACGTTCATCGGACTTGAGAGCTTGCACCAGGTTGTTGTATTGTTTGTTCGACGATAGCGTCTGCATCATACTGTTTTTGTATGTGAAATACACCCAGGTATTGTTATCAAACTCAATGTACATGTCGAAGGAGTTTCCACTTCGTTTGTTCACTATTTCAGCCTGTAGCTTCACCTTTTTATTTATCACATAATTCTTCATGAATGCCAGGTCAGCTTCTCCATTAGCAATGTAGGCGCGTTTTTCTGAGTTCCAAACAAAATCAATGTTACTAAATAGTAGCATTTGTTGCATTTCCAAAGGAATCTGATCCGTCAATCCAGTGCTTGAACGCAATTGTTCCAATTTATTAGCCTGTTTGTCACCGCTCCATTCCTTCATGCGTTTTACAAAGGTTTCCTTACTAAGTTTCGATGTTTTAGCATCTGAATTAAGAATGCTACTGTGGAATAAATCTAATGCTTCATCGTTAAAGAAAAAATCTATGCCCATCATAGTTGAGGCTGTGATTTTATTTTCATCACGAACATCTAGTAGAGTACCAACATTCTTTAGTTTTACTTGGTCAAGTTTAACACCCATGTCGAATTCGCCTTCGGCCAGAATGTTACAATCCGACTCGTTAAACCGAAGAAGTTTGCCAATGGAATCCGGGTTGGCATGTTTGTATTCTGCGGCGATGTCAAAGGATTTATTTTTGTCGTTATAAATCAAATAACCTTCACCCGTTAACATTGGAACATCGCTATAGTCTTCTCTGTCTTCAAGGAATGAACTATATACGTGTGTACTATCCTTGGTAATGAAAAAGTCCTTGTAAATACGATTGTACTCAAAGTTTTCAGTCTCCTCATTAATTGGAATACGCACATTGCTCGGATCTACTCTATCTTCGAAGCGAATGTATGTTTGAGGGCCGCTTGGACAGCGATGCAGCATTTGTGCGCCACCTTTAAAACTCAACAATTCATGTCGGGCTTCTAATTTAATATCTCCTTTATAGGCAAAGTGCGAATCAAATGTAAATAGTTCCTGACTCGTGATTTTACCTTCGGCAACGGTTTGTTTTTCATCATCTAATTCGATGGAATGCATGTCTACGGTTAATTTTTTACCATCACCATTAAAGTAGTCAAATTTACCGCGAGCGTTGTACGCATATTTTCCGTTGATGTTAACCCGCGCCTCATAGATGGAATGGGTAAAAGCAGAGTCTTGTTGTAAAATAATCTTAACACTGTCCAAAGGATCGATGGCCGCATCTTCTCGAATGGTGACGAAGCCATCATTCAACATTAGATTGGCATCACCGACATCAATCTGTTTGACTTCTTCGGCGTAAATGGTTTTAAACTCCACATCGTACCTTGCCATTGGAACATAGAATGAGAGGGAATCCTGGCGACGGTGGGTTGATATAAAGCGGTTACCTTTTGATCCACGTGCCCCCATATAGATGTCGTTTTTATCCATATCCCATGAGAATTCGCTAATGTATGAGATGTATCGGTTGTCGGTAAAGTCAACCTTGCTACCACCACTACGCGATTGGAAAGTACCTTGTCGAGTTTCGAAATCGATACTCGATATTAGGTTGGATGTAGAGAAGCTAACGCCTTCCATATCCGCTCCCACCAAGTTAAAGTCGGACGAATCGGCTACCATAGAATGGTCACTAAAGTCCATTTTTTGCGACAATAGATTAGCATGATTCATGTAGAAAGTTCCTCCACCGGTTAAACCATAAGGCGTGAGTTTGACTTTACCCTTCAATTGAGCCTCCTCGTTGTACATCACGAAATTCTCTTCCAAACTTTGAGCATATAACTGCTCTTGTTCTGGGAGGTATTCTATGTCGATGAATTGTCCTTGAACATCAGGGTATTTGGTGCCTTCAATTCGTTTTTCAACTGTAAACTCGTGTGCCTGCCCAAGTGTTTTGTCTGGCAAGAATGTGAACTCTTCAGATAAAGAGGTAGAGGTGACATATTCCAGCTTACCATCTCCTTTAAGACCTGCATTGCTTAGGTCAATGGCGGCAGTAAAAGTTGCTTTGTTATCATATATAGGGTAGCCTTCTTCAGGTGTATCGCGTTTAAACCCAAGTGAGTAATCGGGGCGAATTGTTAGGTTTTCGCGGAATGTTGGGAAGATGTTTGATTCAAACAATCCGGCGAAATCAAAGTTTTGTCGCGAAAGCGTGTTAATGCTGTCCATTTCAAAAGGATCAAGAGTAAAGAAAAACTCTTCTTTTTTGTACGATCCATTTTGAATTTCTTTATGATCGAAGTAAACATACGATTCAATCTCACTGGTTAAGATAGGGAAGTGAGGGTTGCGTTTTGCTCCAGATTTATTGCCTGGTTCATCAATTTTTAACGAGCCTGATAGTTGAGCTATCGTATTTCCTACACGTTTAAGAATTGGTTGTCCAAAGTAGTCAAGGTCGCCTGATTGTACCTTCATACGAAGTGAGTCGATATTACTCATATCAATTTTAAAATCTTCGTACGAAAACTTAAAGCCATCACCAAACAAATTTAACATCCCCGCATTAATGGTTCCGTTAAAGGTAAAGTTTCGATTTTCCTTCAGGATGATTTGTTTGTTGCGCGGGAAGAAAACAACATTTTGATGATCGCAAATTGAGATGGATTCAACGCCATTCAGATTTAAATCATAGTTTTTTAAATCAAGTCGGGCATTCATTATTTCACCGGGCGTTATCGAGTTAAAACGAATTACATCAAAATCTTTTTTACCCAAACGAAATTGTATGTAATCGAGTAATCGCTGGCGAATGGTTATTTCATCGGTGTTAACATTATAACCGACAAAGCCATAAAACGATAGTTCAATTACCTGTTGTCGAATCGGGCTTTCTGGCAGCCCAATGTGACGTGCATATTCAGCAGCAGTAAATGGTCGTCCATGGAAGTATTTACTTGTGTTTTTCAGGCCTTGTAAAGGATGAATGGCATCCATACCTTGCAAGCGGTTATAAAATTCTTCACGAAAATAACTTAAGGATTCGAAGAAAGCCTGATTTTGGGCAGCACCACTTAACATCTCTAAATCCATCCACTGGCTATCCAGATTCCAGCGTATCAACTCAACGTCCATACTAACATTGTGAAAGGTGTTGAAGTAGGGACTAATGGCAAGACCTTCACCATTGCGGATGAGGTGTAGCTCATTTAGGTCGGCCATGTATCTGAAAATAAGGCCTGGATGATAGACGAATGCTGTATCCAACTTAATTTTTATCTCAGTATCTGTACTTAAAATCTGGTCTTTTCGAAGCGCGAAATACAAGGAGCTAGCAGTAACAAAAACGGTGTCGTTGCGAGATATGGTAATGGTTGCGGGGTTATCGGGGTTACCAGCCCCAAGGAATTTAGCCCCATTCTGTGCAAAACCACCTTCGTAATCGATATTGGGATGTATCTTTTTTATTTCAAAGCGTTCATCGTTAGTTATGAATTTGGGGTAAATGGTTCCTTCGGCTGTTTGTATCTTCATTACTTTGTGTGTCAACTTACCTTTTAGCGGTTTGTCGAAGTAATGTCGATTGTAGAATTCTACAGTATCAATACTCAACTCTGGTTTATCCATTTTTACCGAATAGTTCTGAAAAGTGGCATATACCATTGTTGGGTCAAAATCGCAGCGCTCCCAGGTGACTTTTCCCATTTCACCTTCCCATATTTCCTTTAAAGGATAAAACTTACCTTTTGTATCGTAGATTATGATGCTGTCCTTTTTTGAATGACAAACAATATTGGTAGTTGAAGGAAAATTAATAATTAGTTCGTCGCCTTCATATTCATATTTATAGTCGTTACTATGGCTTTTCCATTTAACAGCAGGCGTTGAAAATATGGTGTTAGTTGCAATTAAATCCTGACTTTGGCTTAGGAATTTTTTAACATGCCTTAATGCAAATCGGGGTGTGTTCAATAATTTGGATACCGTGGTATGCCAATTAGTAAAGCTTTCGTCCATGTGACCTTTGCTTTTAAAAGTCATAATGGTTGTTAGGTAGGTATGATAATCAGGATAGGATCTTGCTTTTTTAACGGCTAATTGAGTGCATGTTTCAATAATCAATTCTTTCAATTTATCCGATGTATTCGGATCCATCCAAAAAAGTTCAACTTCTTCAATAAATTGTTTAGAGGCTTTTTTATCTGCTGATATCTTAAATATTTCATCTAATTCCTCAATGAAAGTATCTGGTGAACCAGAGAACTTTTTTGTTTGAGCTGTGGAAGAAAGCTGTATTAATATACAGCATGTAAGAGCGAGTAAATATTTAATCATAGACTTTTAAATTTCAAAAACTTCATCTAAACAAATTAGTGACAATTCACTACTCGGAAAGTTTATACGTGGCAGCCACCCAATTGTTATCTGTTTTATGCGAAATGTATTTTAATCCTTGTTTTTCGGTTTCGGCATTTATAACTGGTAAATCTTCGGTATAGAAGCCGCTCAAGAACAAAGTGCCATCTGAATTTAAAACCTTCGAATAGTGTTGAAGATTATCTAGTAGTATGTTACGATTAATGTTGGCAAGTATAATGTCGAATTTTGTTTCATTTAACAGTTCTGATCCTCCCAATTGAATTTGCATATTAGAAATGTTATTGAGGCCAATGTTCTCAAGTGCATTGTTATACGCCCATTCATCAATGTCGATTCCTAATATTGATTTGCTGCCCTTCATTGAACACAACATACCTAATATTGCAGTGCCACATCCCATGTCGAGAACTGTTTTATTTTTCACATCCGTTTCAAGTATGTGTTGAAGCATCAAGCTGGTAGTTGAGTGATGTCCTGTGCCAAAAGCCATCTTTGGATCGATCAATATTTCGTATTTAACATCTTCAATCGGCTTGTGAAATGTGCTTCTAACCAAACAGTCTTTACCTATGGCAATTGGTTGAAAGTAGTTTTCTTCCCACACTTTGTTCCAGTTTTGATCGGCAATCGTTTCTGTCTGAAAACTTAGCGATGTACCTTCAAAAGGTAAATTTAATTGCTTTAATGTTGTGGCATCGTAGTCAGCCGATGGAATAAAAGCGTCAAAACCAGTTTCACTTTCACAGAAGCTTTCAAAACCCAGTTCACCCATTTGAGCCATTAATAAGTCATTGGCAATTTCGTTAGCTGGCGATACATTGACACTTACTTTTGTATATTGCATTTTTTTTTACAAAAGTAATTAAAACCAATGATCATTGAGGTTTTGAGTAAGTATATTTAAAAATCAAAAAGCCGAAAAGTTGAAGAACCTTTTGGATTTTAAAGCTATTAATTGTCTTTCTTAAGGGGGATTGTAAAAAAGAATATGGATTGTTTGTATTCAATCGACTCAACCCAAATTTTACCACCTAATAGTTTTATCAAATTCTTACAAATTGAGAGGCCTAGACCAGTACCATCGTAAAGACGTTGAAGTTGATTGTTTTCTAGTTTTCTGAAGGTATCAAAGATAGCTTTGGTTTTGTTTTTGGGTATGCCAATTCCGGTATCTTTAATGTATATTTTCAGATATTCTTTATTTTTTTCAAAGTGAGTGGTGATACCAATTTTAATATGTCCTTTTTCAGTGAATTTTAAGGCATTTTCAAGAAGGTTCCTGGTTATTTGCTCAATGCGCAAAGCATCGCTGTATACCTGATAAGCACTTTTGCTCATGCTTTTATTTAGCCTGAATTCCAGGCCTTTATTTTCAATGCGTTCTTTGTATTGGTTTGATATTTTCTCTATCAAATCATAAATATTGAAATCGGTTTTTTTGATGTGAAGGGTGCCTGATTCGATTCTACTCAGATCAAGAATGTCATCGATTAAAATTAATAAAGTTTCACTGTTGTTTCTAATGTGCGAAATAAAACGTTCTTGTTCTTCTGATTCAAGATCAGGCGTTTCAAGTAAGGAAGAAAAACCAATAATGGCATTCATTGGTGTTCGTATTTCGTGACTGATGTTTGCTAAAAAGGCAGATTTAAGTTTTTCCGATTCTTCAGCTTTATTCTTAGCAATTTCTAAATCTGCTGTGCGCTGAATTACCAGTTCCTCCAGATTATGACGGTGAATGTCTATTTCTTCCTTCTGTATCAGTATTTCCTCATTCTGAGCTTTAATTTCTTCTTGCCTATCTTCCAGAGTCTTATAGGCTTGACTTAGATTCTGAGTTTTTAATTTTACCTGCTTCTCTAGTCGTTTTTTCTGATTTTTTAGTTGTCTGGTTCGCAAGCGCATATATAAAACAATGGTTACGAGCAGGAGCAAGGCAACAGTAATCTTGAACCAGGGAGTTAAATAGAAAGGTGGCTTTATAACGATGTTAAGTGTTTTGCTTTCATCTGACCATAAGCCATCATTATTGGCTGCTTTAACTTCAAAAGTGTATTCGCCAGGAGGCAGATTCGTATAGGTGGCAGTTCGGTTATTGCCATTGTATATCCAATCAGAATCAAAGTTTATTAACCTGTATTGGTATTTGTTTTTTTCAGAATGAGAATAATTTAATGCCGCAAAAGTAAACGAAAGTGAATTGTCTTGATACCCAAGCGTTATTTTAGTGCTATGATTGAGGGCTCCTTTTAAAAAGGTTATTTTTTTATCTTCTTGGTATTCGTTTATATCTTGATTAAATATCTTCAATTTGGTCAATACTACTTTAGGTGCAATAGTATTGTATTTAATACTATCCGGATGAAAAATATTAAAGCCTCCAAGCCCACCAAAAATAAGTCGGTCATCGTCAAGCTTTAGAGATGATTCCATGTAGAATTCCTTTTCCTGGATGCCATCTGAATAAAAGAATTCAAAAAATTCATTCGTATTAGGTTTAAAACGAACCAGAGATTTAGCAGTTGTAAACCAGATGTCACCATTGTTGTCTTCTTCTATGGCGAAAATCACGTCGTTGTGTAATCCATCTTCAAGACTAATTTTCTTCGTGAATGTGCCGTTCTCGTTTTTTTGAATTAGCCCTTCGGTTGTGCCAATCCAAAAGCGATTTTTGGAATCAATTTTAAGAGATACTATGCGATTGCTTGCGATGGACTCTTTATTATTTGATTCATGTTTGTATAGGTTTAAAAATTCTTTTGTATCCGGATTAAATTCAGATATCCCGCCACCTGCCGATGCAAGCCAAAGATTTCCATTGGAATCTTCTTCCATCGTCCAAATTAAATTTTCTAAAACTTCAGGACTACTGTTAGGGTATGGTTTGTAAAGATTAAATTTTCCTGTTGCTTCATCAAAACTTTCAATGCCTGCATCAGTTCCTAACCAAATGCGATTTTTTGAATCAATTAATACATCACGAATATAATTGCTGCCGAGTCGACCTTCTTCAGAGTATTCTGCTATATGTTGATTAATTCTATTTGTAGTTTTATCGATAATATTTAAGCCATAGCGCGTACCTGCATATATTTTATTGTTTTTTTGCAGTATATCAAAAACATGACTGTCGCTAATTTCAGGGTATTTAATTGATTTGTCTTTAAAGGTATGATTGTTCAGATCGAAATATAAAAGACCGTTTCCCCATGTGCTAATTATGAGTTCATCATTTTTTGAGAGTAGAAATGAATGGCATTCAGCACTTAGTGCATCGGCTGGGAATTCATCATCAGCAATCAGTCTGAATTTTTGAAGCATGGGATCAATGAGGTTAATCCCATCTGAGCTTGCTACCCATATAATGTTGCTTTGCTTTGAGAAAAAGAAATCTGTGATGCGATTATTACTTATTGAGTTAGGATCTTTGCTCCTGTAAGTAAATGTTTTAACTGCATCATTGTTTTCTGAAACTATAAATAGGCCATCGCCATAGGTACCTACCCATATATCTCCTTTATTGTCAAGTGCCAAGGTGTTGACATCAGCTGTTCTAATGCGCTCAGTTAGTTTCGAGCTTACTTCACTTATTAAACCTGTTGATTTATTTAGTTTGTGAAGTCCACCCATGGCCGTTCCAAAGTAGAATTCCGCTTCGTTTTTTTCAATAATGCTCCAGGTATAGTTGCTGGCAAGTAAATTGTTTTTTTCACTATTGCAATATTGATGAATTTCAAGGTTGTTGGGGTTTAGTTGAAGCAAACCATTACCCCAAGTGCAAATCCATACATCTCCAGAAGAGTCACACATGACTTGTCGGATTAAATTGCTACTTGAATTTAAAAAGTCATATTCAGATAAATCTATAGAACGGGTTTCTTTTGTGATCGGATTAATTACGACCAGACCTTGTCCCCATGTGCCACACCATATCGATCCATCAGCGGATAAACTCATGCTGTAGACAGCATTTAATATATCACCATCATTGGTTAGAAAACGCTCAAATGTTTCGGTTTTAGAATCATAAAGGTTAATACCATTGTTGGTTCCAACCCAAAGCTGTTGGTTTTGGTCGAGTATGAGAGATTGAACACCATTATGACTTAGTGAGCTTGAATCATTAGCCTGATACCTGAATTCTTTAAATTCGTACCCATCGAATCGATTAAGACCATTGTAGGTTGCTATCCATATATAACCTTCGCTATCTTGTATTACGGCTGTGCATGAACCATGAGATAATCCATGTTTTACATTAAAGGATTGGAAATTTATATCCGTATTTAGCGAAAATGTCTTAGGCGACATTATAATTGCTAAAAACAGAAATAGGATTTTATAAAAGTATAACGCTATATTAATAGTCTTACTTCGTCTCATTCTGGGTCATTACTGTGCTGTAAATATAGGAATGCTAGCTGAATTCCAATGTTAATGATAGAATGAATTTGATAAAAAGTCGGTTTTTTCAGATTAAAAGAAATGAGATTATACACAAAGAGGTTATTCGTCGAATAACCTCTTTGTTTAATTTGTTTACAACAGCTTAAAAAGCAGCAATAATTCCATGAAAGTCTTCTGCCTTAAGCGAAGCTCCACCAATTAAACCACCATCAACATCAGGGTTTGAAAATAATTCTTTGGCATTAGAAGCTTTACAACTACCACCATATAGAATGCTCGTGTTATCGGCAACTTCCGCACCATATTTGTCAGCTAATGTCTGACGAATAAAAGCGTGAATTTCCTGTGCTTGTTCAGGAGATGCCGTTTTACCTGTTCCGATGGCCCACACTGGTTCGTAAGCCAAAACAACCTTGCTAAATGCATCAGCACTTAGGTGGAATAAAGCTTCTTCGATTTGAGTTTTAACAACATCAAAATGTTTTTCAGCTTCACGCTCTTCTAGTACTTCGCCAATACAGAAGATAGGTGTTAGGTCGTTAGCTAAAGCTAAGTCCGTTTTTTCTTTAAGAGAAGCATTGGTTTCACCGTAATAAGCTCTACGCTCTGAGTGACCAAGAATCACATATTGAGCTCCTGTAGATTTTACCATAGCGGCAGAAATCTCACCTGTGTATGCACCACTTACTTTATCTGCGCAGTTTTGAGCTGCAATTCCAACTACACTGCTATCAACAGCTTTTACAGCCTCTGTAATATGGATAAATGGCGTTCCTAGTACCACTTTGCAATTTGGCTTGTTTGCCACTAAAATAGCGTTCACTTCTTTGGCTAAAGTAATTCCCTCTTCCAGGGTGTTGTTCATTTTCCAGTTCCCAGCAACAATGTTTTGTCTCATCAATTGTAATTTTAAAGTTTATTTAATTCGATATAGTAACACTATAATACCAAGCAATGCCAAGGCCCAGAATAAAACTATCCATTGGTCCTTGCTACTCTTTAATGATTTAATAGAATGTGAAAGTGTATTGTCTAAATCATTAATACTTGGAATATCACTGTGCATGTATTTTGCTATAATGGTTCCCTTATAAAGTATAACTAATCCAGGATTACCTCTGCATATTGTTTTTAATAATGTTTCGTCGGCGTTGATGTATTCAAATCCACACGAGTGCTTCGAATCAAAACTGTAATAGTCTTCGGGCAGAGATGCTGTTGCAACATAAAAAAGGAAGTTCTTTTCCATGCATAATTTATGCACTGCTTTCAAATGCTCAATTGATTCTTCAGAAGCTTTTTCAATTTTTGGAGTAATAAGTAAATACACCGGTTTATCGTGCTTGATAAGGTCTGAACTTATATCGAGGCCATCCTCTGATTGTAATATGAAGTTTTGAATAGGGGCTTGATAGCCTTCTTTCACCACTTTCGTTTTTGCTTCAACAAACACCCAGGTAGTATCATTATATGGGTAGTTGTGCTCATCAAATTCTTTTTTCTCTCCATCTTTCTCAAGAATGAAACTGGTTTCGTAAACCGTTTCAGGCGCTCCTTCCGGAATGCTCATCCCTTGTTCAATGTTGGTTCCTACTTTGTATGGTCTGAAATCTAATAAAGGCAGGTGCTGAATCGAATTGACTGAAATACCAACAATGAAAAGAATACTGATTATGCTTCCAATATTTTGTTTTAATGCTGATAGGGAAGAGGCATTTCTATTACGTTTTTTATAAATGTAAAAACTTAGCGGAAGTAAGAAGAGGTTTTTAAAGAAAGTTTCCCAATTAGTAAGCTTAACTGCATCGCCAAAACAACCACAGTCACTAACAGGCGCATATATAGCACTATAAAGAGTTAGTATTGTAAAAAATGCCATAAACACAAAAGCCAAAGGAGAAATCTTCTTAATATTTAGATTAAACAGAAGGAGGAAACCGATGGCAAATTCAAGCGTCGATAATACTATTGCTAATATTAAACCAGGTGTTTCAAAATTATGCAAGCCAATTATTTCGAGGTATTCCGCAATTTTAATGGCACTACCTTGCGGATCAACGGCTTTTACGAAGCCCGAAAACACAAAGACGATACCCAGAATAACTCTACAAATAATATTAAGCATAGTAATCTATTTTTTATTGATTATCCTCATCGTTTGGAAATTCCAATTTAATCATCGCAAAAATGGCGTAATTGATGATGTCCATATAGTTGGCATCAATTCCTTCTGAGATGATCGTTTTTCCTTGGTTGTCCTCAATTTGTTTTGTGCGATGAAGCTTCATCAAAATTAAATCGGTGAAAGAACTAACGCGCATTTTCCGCCAGGCTTCGTCATAATCATGGTTTTTATCTTCCATTAATGCCTTTGAGCCATATATTTTTTCAAGGTAAAGCTTTAGAGCTTCGTCTTGGTTCATCTCTGGTTCGTCAGCTGGTTTTAGTTCCAGCTGAACCAAAGCCATGGCTGCGTAATTAATGATGCCAATGAATTCAGATCGAACGCCTTCGTCAACTTTTGATATTCCTTTTGTTTCAATGCTTCTTATGCGTTGCGCCTTGATGTAGATCTGGTCTGTCATACTCGACGACCTTAGTATTCTCCACGCAGTACCGTAATCACGCATTTTCTTTTCAAAGATGTCTTTACAAATTGATATTACGTGGTCAAATTGAGAGTCAGTTTTCGTCACTTTTGATTTTTTTTGAATGGAGCCGTAAAAATATCAAAAAATGATGAATATAGATGCTAAGTAGATAAGATTATAAGTAAAAGAAGGGTTTATTTTTAGAATCAAAAAAAAGGCTTCTGTCCGATCACACCCGATAGCAGCTGTGATGGAATTGATTGCTAGGGATGATTACGGGCAAAAGCCATTGCCAATATACAACTTTTTTTATTTCTTTTTAACAAAAGTATAGATTACTCCAAGTACAGCACCAGCTCCACCAGTAAGTAGAATGTTGGTTCTGATTTTAGCTATACCAGTAGCTTTACGGGCGAAAGAGCCAAGTTTACCACCCGCACTACTGAATATGTCAGAAATGTCAATATATTCGCCACCTATCTTACCAAAAAGTAAATATCCAATGACCAAGCCAGCTAATGCTGCGATTAAAATAACGACTAATTTTTTTTGCATGTTTTTCGGATTGTCTAATTAATAATGGTTTTATTTTTATTCAAATGGAAGCATATGTTTCCACAATCGTTCAAATTCCTTTCTGAACTGTACTATTAGTTGCTGCTCGTTAGTAACAATAATGTTTTCCTGATTGTGTTCTGCTGCACTTCGTGTCCAGTTATAGCTACCTGTGATTAATGTTGCCTCATCAAATATAGCAAACTTATTGTGCATGTGGTAGCTGGTATTATCTGTCTTTATGATGGCTCCCTTTTTGTGCAGATAGTCAATATCCGATCCCATATCCATGGTTTTATCATCGTCGGTTATTATTCTAACTTTAATGCCCTTGGAAATGGCATAAACAATTTTATCACGAATTACATTATCACTTATTGTAAATACGCATATGTCGATGCTTCTGCATGCGTAGGATATTTCATTGCAAATGGCTTGCTGGCAGTCGTTACCCGGACTAAAGTAGGATTTGAAATTGGATTGTGACTCTTCTTTGGGCAGTAGCAACTTATTGGCTTGCTCCAGCCAATTAAGTAATTGTAGTGATTTGTGATCAGAGAGTTCTTCTCTTGTCATTTTAAATATCTCGCTACGCAATCGATTAAGGTCATTCTTTTTTAATTGTTTATCAGAAAGAACTGACTTGAGTGCTTTTTTTTCGGAATTGGATAAGATAAAATCGTCAAGTGAAGCTTTTAGGTATTGTAAGGTCTCTTGCATGTTGCTTATTATAGGGTTCTTTGGATTAATTGCTGAATTTGTTTTTCAAGCTTTAATAGCTTCTCATCATTAGATATGCTCGGTGTTGTGCCAATATATTGGATTATTGGATAGCAATATTCTATTTCATTTTTATTGATGATATGTAATTCTGAATCGATTTCTGTTAAATGTAGACGTTCGTTTGCTAATATATTTAGCTTGCTAATATAAATAGCGTTTTTTGTTTTTATTAGATAATATTGTTGAGTGTTAATTGTATTTGTGTCGGTACAAATAATGATGCTTGTATTGTTTTCGAATATTTCAGGGCTTGTTTTGAAATGAACCTTGTCAATGCTAATGGCAATGTTATCTTGGCTATGCGGTGGAATAGGTATATGTAGAAGTGATGTCGAACCTAAGAGTTGTTTAATACTTTTTTTAATTAATTCACTGGAGTGTGAATACGGGATTTTTCTAATTTCTAATTTTTGCTTAACAGGGCTCTTAAAAACGGGTTCGTTGCCTACGTCGAAATGGTATAAATCATTTACCGTAAGTTCTTTATTTATGAGTTCGTCAATAGTGATGCTAAAATGTTTAGCTACATTATTAATCAGTTCCAGTTTTGGTTCAGCTCTACCTTCTTCGTATGAACCCACGCTAGCCCTTGATAAATCAAAGATATTGGCGAATTCAGTCTGGCTTATTTTTCGTATCGAACGAATCTTCCGTATATTTTTTCCAAAAAAACTCATAAATAATGCTAATTTAATTGGCAGAAATAAAATATTATTCTATATTTGCTATTGTAGTTGTCAAAATAAGAAAAATAAAATGACTATTGCTAATAAATTTAACACAAACATATAATAATTATAAATTAACAATTGATGCTTTATGAAAAGAGAAAATTTTCTAAATTCAAATCCTGAAAAAATTGTTTAAAGAAGCCAACAATGGAAAATCATTTTGAAAAAGTAAAAAATTACCTGTTAGAACTAAATTGTGAAATCATCACCGAACAAGTTGAAGATGGAGTGCTTGTTGTGAATAAGGAAGATGAAGGAATAATGAATTTGGTTCTTGGTTGTGCCGACCCTCTGCTTATTATGGAGCAGTTTATTTTTCAAATGGAAGCAGATAGTTTGCGTGTATTTAAACAACTTTTGATGAAGAATCGTGACATTGTTCACGGCGCTTTTGTTCTCGACGAAACTGGTACAAAGGTGATATTCAGGGATACACTGCAGATAGAGAATCTGGATTTGAATGAGCTGGAAGGCTCGATTAACTCACTTAGTTTATTGCTGAGTGAGTATGCGGAAGAAATAATTAAGTTGTCCTCAAAAAATTAATGTTATGAACGTATTTAGTAGATTATTCAAGATAGGTACAGCGGAAGCTCACTCAGCAGTTGATAAATTAGAAGATCCCATTAAAATGACCGAACAAGGTATCAGGGATTTGAAAAAGCATTTAGATGAAAGTTTGAAAGCGTTTGCAGAAGTAAAGGCATTGGCCATTCGTTCGAAGAATGATTTAGAAACAAATCGCAATCGTGCTAAAGATTATGAGAGCAAAGCCATTCTTTTATTGAAAAAAGCTGAGAATGGTAGTATTTCGGCTGATGAAGCTGATCGATTAGCAACTGAAGCTTTAAGTAAAAAAGAAGAGTGTGTTACATTTGCTGGTGAGAAGCAAAAGGAAGTTGATAAGTTTGATCAGAACATTGCGCAGTTAGATAAGAATATTAAAAGCTTACGTTCGCAAATTAGTACTTACGAGAATGAGTTACGTACGCTTAAAGCTCGTGTAAAAGTTAGCAAGGCAACTAAGAATATTAATAAGCAAATGGCTCAGATTGATTCGGGTAGTACAATAAGTATGCTCGAAAAAATGAAGGAGAAAGTGAACCAGGAGGAAGCTCTGTCTGAGGCGTATGGTGATATTGCCAATGAGTCAAAAAGCTTGGATGATGAAATAAATTCAGCTCTTGGTGGAGAAAATAAGGCTGAAGCTTCTGAATCATTGGCTAAGTTGAAAGAAAAATTGGGTATGAATAAAGAAGAATAAACGATAAAGAGCTTAATGCAAATAATTGTATTAAGCTCTTTTTTAATATACGTCTTGCCATATTATAGCAAAGGCTTAAATATAGTAAGACAAGCTATTACCTAACCTTAAATCCTTATTCATGAAGGAACTATTTGAAGCTGCGTTTTCAGGGGTGAATATTATACCCACTGTTTTATTACTATTGATATTGGTTTATTGGATTTTTGTCATCATTGGTGCCATGGATATGGATTTTCTTGATGTAGACGTTGATACCGATGTTGACATTGATGCGGACGTAGATGTAGATACTGACCTTGATACAGATGCAGATGTCGACACCGATGGTGTCGGATCCGCTGCCTTTCTCAATTCCATACTAATCTTCTTCAACCTAGGCAGAATACCCTTTATGGTGTGGTTAAGTTTCCTGATAATTCCCATGTGGTTTATATCAATCCTGTTTAACCATGTATTTCACAATAGTTCCTTCTTGATTTCATTGATCGCTCTTATCCCCAATTTAATTGTAAGTGTATTAGCCTCTAAAGTATTAACTACTCCCATTGCAGCTCTTTTCGCTAAAATGAAGAAGAACGACGATGATAGTTTTAAATATGTAGGTAAGATTTGCACAGTTTTAATGACGGCTTGCCATAATAAATTTGGACAGGCAGAAATAAAGCGTGAAGGCAATATTTACCGTGTAAACATCTTAACCAAAGATGAAAGTGTAAAGCTCGACAAAGGTCAAACCGCTTTAATAATAGAATACATACCTGAAAAGAAATGTTACTTAGTAGAACCCTATAAAATATAACAAATGGAAATTATTCAATCATTAAGTATTGCTACAGTATTATTAATTGTATTTGTCGTAATTGGAACCTTGGCTCTAATTATAAAGACTTTTCGTAAAGCCACCCAAGGTCAAGCCTTGGTAAAAACTGGTTTTGGTGGAGCTAAAGTCTCTTTTTCTGGTTTGTTTGTAATACCCATTTTTCATAAAATGGAGATTATGGACATCACGCTTAAAACCGTTGTGATTGAGCGTATGGGCAAGGATGGCCTTATTTGTATGGATAATATGCGTGCAGATATTAAAGTGGCCTTTTTTGTTCGTGTAAATAAAACCTCAGAAGATGTTATTCAGGTTGCTCAGTCAATAGGTTGTGTTCGAGCATCTGACCAAAGAGCCCTAGTTGAGTTATTTGACGCTAAATTTTCGGAAGCATTAAAAACGGTGGGTAAGCAATTCGACTTTGTTTCCTTGTACAATTCGCGTGAGAAGTTTAAGCATGAGATTTTAAATATCATTGGTACGGATTTGAATGGATACATTTTGGATGATTGTGCCATTGACTTCCTGGAGCAGACACCGCTTGAATCTTTATCTGAAAATAATATTCTTGATGCAGAGGGTATTAAGAAAATTGTTGAACTAACAGCCGCTCAAAAAATATTATCGAATCAGATTGAGAGAGATAAGCAGAAGACAATTACTAAGCAAGATGTTGAAGCACGTGAAACAGTACTTGAGCTTGAACGTCAGTTAGCCGAAACGGAAGAAAACCAAAAACGTGAGGTTGCTAATATTAAAGATCGTCAGGAAGCTGAGATTAAGAAGGTAGCTGAAGAGCAACGATTAATTGCTGAAAAAGCACGCATAATTACTGAAGAAGAAGTGGCTGTTGCTGAGAAAAATAAGGAGCGTCAGATTGTTATCGCTGAGAAAAATCGCGAACGCGTGGAAGCTGTAGAGACGGAAGCAGTTGAACAGGAGCGTGCCTTGAAGCAAACTGAACGTGAAAAAGTGGTGACACTGGCTCAGATCTCAAAAGAAAAAGAAGTAGAAATTGAGAAGAAGCAAATTCAGGAAGTGATTCGTGAGCGTGTGGAAGTAGAAAAAGCAACTGTAGCTGAACAGGAGAAGATAAAAGATACGCAGGAGTTTGCGACGGCTGATCGAGCGAAGAAAGTGGCGATTACCAATGCTGAAATGGATGCTGAAGAGGCTTTCGTTAAAGAGATAAAGTCAGCGGAAGCAGCTAAAAATGCAGCAGAACACAATGCTAAAACACAAATTATACAAGCCGAAGCTCAGTACGAAGCCGCGGGTAAACAAGCCGAGGCAACTAAAATTTTAGCTGAAGCTAAAGCGGCAGAAGCGGCGGCACTTGGTGTTGCAGAGGCTCAGGTAATAGAGGCTAAGGCTGATGCCCTTGAAAAACAAGGAATTAACGAAGCTAAGGTCTTAGAGGTAAAAGCAGAGGCTGAAGCCAAAGGAACCAAAGCCAGAGCGGCAGCAGAGGCTGAAGCAACTAAGAATGTTGGTGAAGCAGAGGCTGATGTTATAAAGGCGAAAGCAGTTGCGGCTGAAGAAAAAGGACAAGCTGAGAATAAAGTGCTTGATGAGCGTTACAGCGTCGAGGCCAAAGGTATCGAAGAAAAAGGTATGGCCATGAAGAAGCTTGATGATGTTGGACGAGACCACGAAGAATTCAAGTTGAAATTGGATATGCAGAAAGAGCTGGAGTTGGCTCGAATCAATATTCAGAAAGATATAGCAGATGCTCAGGCTAATGTTATTGCGGAAGCACTGAAAGCTGCGAATATCGATATCGTTGGTGGTGAAACAATGTTCTTTGATAAGATTGTAGGATCAATTACACAAGGTAAGCAGGTTGATAAGGTGGTTAACAATAGCGAAATAATCAGCGATATCAAAAATCATTTCTTTGATAGCGAAGATGGAAGCAGCTTTAAAGATCAATTTGCAAGTTTTATTGATCAGTTTGGTATTTCATCTGAGGACGTTAGAAACCTTAGTATAAGTGCCTTAATTGGTAAAATGATGAATGAAAACCCTGATAGCAAAACAAGTAGTATGTTATCGAGCTTGAGCGATATCGCGCGTAGTCTTGGGGTTTCGAATCAAACAGCTCATAACCTAGGTATTCGTTTATAAACATACCAAAGATTGATACAGGTGCCATGTTGGGACGATTTAAAAGATCGTTCCATGGCATTGGTTACCTGTGTTTATTACCCTATTTATACCTTTTCTCTATTACCATAAACATATAAGACTAACTGATATCCTATGTCTGATAAGCCTAATACAGCAAACGAAAAAAATATTCAACTCGAAGAAGGAACTTATGAAATAATTAAGAACCGATTGAGAAAAAATGCTGATGATCTGGGGCAAAGGCTTGATAAGCTCAATGTTTCACGAAAAGAAGTGTTTGGTTCCATCGAGAGTTCACTGGTTGCCACTGATCGTATTAGCACACAAAATAATTGTTCGCCCGTTGATATGGTATCCATTGGAAGTTCAATGATATTTGGTTACAATGTGATTATTGGTCTTAAAACCAAAACATCTTTGGACGATGTGTTTAGTATATATTCATATGAGGATCGTAAGTTTTCAGAACAAAGTTTGTCACTGATTGAGGATGATCAATTTTTAAGTGACTTTGAGAACCTATATGAGTATTATAAAACAACACGATTTATCAAGTTTGCAAGCATAGGGCCACATCTGTATATGGTTTTTCAGATCGGAAAAAAAACGGATGATATTAAGGCTTTTAAATGGTTGGTAAAGGGAGATAAGTTAGAATATAAAGGTAATCGGCATACACATGAATTTGTTTTTCCCGATCAGCACGAGTTTCAATGGACAAAGGCAACGCGCGAGCAGTATGTTTATGGCGAACATCCACATGTATCCATCGAAGATATTGTTTTTGTAGAGGCTGTTGGAGGCGATCTTACCATTAAAATTGAAGACAATACGGATAGCGGTTTAGGTATTTATGCCGAGGAGGTTGAAGTGCCTGATCAAACCCTAGATGATTCCGAAATTCATTATGCCATTGTTGGCAATTTAGTTGTGATACGCATATTGCCCTATAAGGAAAAGGACTTTCGATATTTTGTATACAACTCAAAAGTACAAGAGGTCAAACGAATTGATGCGCTTGAAGATTCCTGTGTATTATTGCCAGATGATCAAGGTTTGATTTTTGCCAATGGTTATTATTTGCAAAACGGACAGTTCAAGGTGTTTGATGGTGATTTTGACAACCTGATGTTTGAGCGTAAAGTAGCATCATTTAATGGTGAGGATTTTCTATATGTCTTTTTCAATCAGGAAGTAGGTACTTACGTCTTGCTCATTTATAATTTAATCAATCAAAAGATTGAAACGCCGCTTATTTGTAATGGTTACTCTATGTTTGATAATGGTGAATTGTGCTATTTTAAAGGACATGAAGAAGCCAGTAAGCATCATACCATACAAGTATGGACAACGCCATTCATGACTTCTGACCACCAATTACCTGCCTCTAATAATTCGCGCCTTTATAAAATTGGAAATAAAGATGTGGTAAAGGCAATGGCGGAGTGTCGTGAAGTTATGTTGCTGGTAAATAAGGATGAAAGTTATAATGATGTATACGGCGATTTAGTTAAGCAGTGTACATCCATTGTAGATTCGTATTACTGGTTGGCCGAAACTGATGCCTTCGACATTAAAAGTCCTTTGTTGGAAATTAAGAAATCGGCTTTTTCAGCAATAAGTGAATATGAGAAAGTACGCAGCATCAGAAAAAGTACAACAGATAGTGTAAACGATGCAGAAGTCAAGGTAAAGGAGATTTTCAGACATATTAGTTCTCAGAATATAACTGACATAGATCGTTATGTGCAGTTGTTGGCTGATTTGCGTGCTGTTAGAGGTGAAATAATAAGCTTGCAGGAACTTCGCTATGTTGATCTGGATTTTGTAAAAGAACTGGAGCAGTCTGTCGAAGAGAAGACCCACCGTTTATCACAGGACTGTGTTACCTTCTTGCTTCGAGACGAGGCCTTGGATGCCTACGAGCAAAAGGTTGAGAAAATTCGTTCATCAGTCGGCGAAATTGCTAAAGTAAGTGAAGCTGATGATCTTTCCGAAGAAATTGTGAAGCTGGCAGGTCAGTTGGAAATGTTGATTGATATTGTAAGTAACCTAAAGATTGATGATGCTACTCAAACTACACAAATCATCAATAATATCTCGGCTGTATACTCCCAGTTTAATATTATAAAAGCCGATTTAAAGAAACAGCGCAAAGGATTAAGAGCCGTTGAGGCGAAAGCAGAGTTTGCTTCTCAACTTCGATTGGTTGAGCAGGGCATGCTTAATTACCTCGATCTTTGTGATTCTCCTGGTAAGGCTGATGAATATCTTTCAAAACTTATGGTACAGCTCGAAGAGTTGGAAGGTAAGTTTTCTGATTTTGAAGAGTTCATGGAATCCATCACGCAAAAACGTGAGCAGGTTTATAATGCCTTCGAATCGAAAAAGTTGAGTTTGGTTGAGAAACGCAACCGAAAAACAACGGCACTTCAATCTTCAGCAGAGCGCATACTTAAAGCCATTCGTAATCGTGTTTCAAAGTTTAAAGAGATAAATGAAGTGAATGGTTATTTTGCTTCGGATTTAATGATTGAGAAAGTTCGTGATGTAATAACTGAGCTGAAAGAGCTGGATGATAACATTAAAGCGGATGATCTTGAAAGTAAATTAAAATCACTTAAGGAAGAAACAGTAAGGCAACTAAAGGATAAGCAGGAGTTGTTTGAAGATGGGTCCAATATTATAAAGTTTGGAAATCATAAATTCTCGGTTAATACTCAAAACCTTGAATTGTCGATGATTAACAAGGATGGTGAAATGTACTATCACCTAAGTAGTACTAACTTTTTTGAGCAAGTTCGTGACGAAAGCTTTTTAGCTACCAAAGAAATATGGAATCAAGTGTTGCCATCGGAAGATAAGAATGTGTATCGTTCCGAATTTTTGGCCTATCAAATTTATACGATGTCACTTGAACAGACAGAGGGCAGTGCATCTCTAAAAGAATTAAAAGAAAAGGATGAGACTCAATTGCAGGAATATGTGCAGGGTGTTATGTCATTGCGATACAACGAAGGTTACTCCAAAGGGGTTCACGATGTGGATGCTGCTTTGATATTAAGGCAAATGCTTAATGTGTATTTTAATGCTGGTTTGCTGCGCTTCTCTGCTGATGCGCGTGCTATGGCTGAGTATTTTTGGAATGCCCATTGCGATGAAGTTCTTAAGTCAGATTTGAACAATAACCTGAAAGGGGCTGGTTTGATTTTGCAGGTTTTTCCGGATACTAAACAGTTCAATTATTTGCTTGATGTGCTCGAAAAGCACTTATGTGAATTTAATAATGAGGAGCAATTGTTTGATGCTGAGTTAATCAAAGATGCTGCTTCATACCTGCTGTATCAAATTGCAAAAGAGGATAACTTTATTTTATCGAAGGAGGCATCTGTTCTGTTTGATGGGTTTCAAGATTACCTTAGAAAGAATCGTGCAAGCAAACAGTTTAAAGCTTCTGTTGAACCCTTGAAAGAAGATAAGTCCAATGCCTATCGCTTGATTCGCAACTGGGTTTCAGCCTATTTTGATGTTGAGAAAAAAGATACGCAATACCTTAACGAAGTAAGTATAAGTCTGCTGTTGGATTCAAGGAAGGACAAAACTTTAATAAATCAATCCGTTAAGTGTCAGCTTGAAGGTTTAAAAGGGAGTCATAATTTGCTACATGGAAAAGCTTATTCTTTTGACTTTAATGAGTTTGTGTCGCGCCTTAAGCACTTTGTTACTATTAAAACGACTTTGTATACGCAATATACAAGACAGAAGAAACAACTAACCGAGCAATTTGCCGATGACTTACGATTACATGAATTTAAACCGCGTGTATTGTCTTCATTTGTACGTAATAAGTTAATCGATAAAGTTTATTTTCCTCTTATTGGTAATAACCTGGCAAAGCAGATAGGAGCAGAGGGAGCTGGTAAACGTACCGATTTAATGGGTATGTTGTTATTAATATCGCCTCCGGGATATGGTAAAACCACCTTAATGGAATATTTGGCCAGTCGATTGGGTATTATATTCATGAAAATAAATGGGCCGTCTATTGGTCACGTAATCACATCACTCGATCCATCTGAGGCGGTTAATGCCGCTGCGCGTGAAGAGTTGGAAAAACTAAATCTGGCTTTTGAAATGGGAGATAATGTGATGATTTATCTGGACGATATTCAGCATTGTAATCCTGAATTTTTACAGAAGTTTATATCGCTTTGTGATGCCCAGCGTAAGGTTGAAGGTGTGTATAAGGGTAAGAGTAAAACTTATGACTTTAGAGGTAAAAAGGTTTGCGTGGTAATGGCTGGTAACCCTTATACCGAAAGTGGTGATAAGTTTAAGATACCTGATATGTTAGCCAACCGTGCCGATATTTATAATATTGGAGATATCATTGGTGGATCGGACGAGGAATTTAAAATGAGTTATATCGAGAATTCCCTTACCTCGAATCCTGTTTTAAATAAACTATCAAGCAAAAGCCAGGCGGACTTATATACGCTTATTTCAATAGCTGAAACAGGACAAAAGGATGGGCATGAGTTTGAGGCTGCACATACGCCTGAAGAAATTAATGACTACGTAGATGTGTTGAAGAAGTTGATTAAGGCGCGTGATGTAATACTAAAAGTGAATTTGGAGTATATTTCTTCTGCAGCACAAGCCGATGAATATCGTACTGAGCCTGCATTTAAGTTGCAAGGATCCTATCGCGATATGAATAAGATATCGGAAAAGATATTGCCGATTATGAATGAGGAAGAGTTGAATACTTTGTTATTATCGCATTATAGAAATGAGGCGCAAACATTAACCACGGGTGCGGAAGCAAACATGCTTAAATTTAAAGAATTATATGGCGTGTTGAATGAAGAAGATAAGCTGCGTTGGACAGAAGTTAAAGAAGCTTTCGTTCGAAATAATAAACTGAAGGGACTAGGTGAAGATGGTCAAACCGCCAACGTTTTAATTCAGATGGAAGAAATTGCTAAGGGTGTGCTTGGAATCAAAGATGAGTTGGGACGTAAATAATTAAGTGTTGTTATAACCTATTAGGGTCTTTAATCGTTATAAACTGTATGAAAGCGCCATATTATATTTTTACACTTGTTTTGCTTTTTACCTGGCTTAGTTCATCTACTTCTCAAGATGTTAAAAAAGTTACGCGTAATTATGGTTTTTTCAAAGAGGTGTATTCTCATGTTAAACCAGATACAAGTATTAAAGAGGGGAGTTACCGATTGTTCTATAAACACCAACTAATTGAGGATGGTAATTATAGAAATGGTAAAAGAATAGGACAGTGGCAATATTATAGTTTTAATAATCTGTTGGAATATGAGTATGATTTCGATTCGGATTCAATTGTCAGAATAGGAAGTAATAACAGAATTATTTCATCTGTTCGAACACCTTGCTTTTATAAAGGCAGTCCTTTGATTCCATATCTTTTTATGGTCGATCATGTTAATTATCCCGAAAAAGCGGTTGATGAAGACATCAGTGGTAGGATAGTGCTTAATTTAATGATTGATAAGAATGGTAAGGTTTATGGCTACTACATATCTGAGAAATTACATCCTCTTATTGATAAGGCAGTTTTAAAGGTTGCATCGGATTTGCCCGATGAATGGGAGTTTCTATCTGCCACAAGAAATGGAGCTCCCATAAAGAGTGAGTATATTATTCCTCTCGAATTCGAAATAGATTAACTCTGTATCAAATCGTTAATAAATAACATTAGATCTTGGGAATTTGATAATACTCTGCCTTTATCCTCTTCGATTGGCGAATAAATAACATTTGTATTACCCTTTTCATATAGTAATATTGGATACTGTTTTTGAACTTGTTCTTCCTCAAATTGCTTAAGACTTAGATCGTGAGGAGTTTCAAGAATGATTACAGCAATGTCATTTGATTCTGGAATGTGTTGCAGAGCCTCTTTGCTATACACACAAATCCTTTGGTGTGTTGGAATAAATGATAAGTGGCTCGATACTTCATCATTATTTCGGTAGATAAGAATCCTTGGTTTATTGAGCTCCGAAAGGTGCGCTATATTGTATTGGGGTATTGTTAGGCGAAAAGTTGAGCCGGCATCTTCCTTTGATTTTAGCCATAAATAACCACCAAGAGACTTCGTCAGGTGTTGGCATATACTTAAGCCCAGACCAGCACCTCCAAAGTCGCGAGAGTTTTCGTCATTGGCTTGCCTGAACTTTTGAAATATACTCGAGGTTTTTTCTTTGGGAATGCCAATACCAGTATCCGATACCATAAATTCAATGGAGCCATCTTTTTGGTATGTGCTTTTTACACGTATTTCTCCCTTGTAAGTAAATTTTACGGCGTTGTTTATTAATTGTCGTAACACTTGTTCAACTCTGTACTGGTCGGTTTCAATAATTGGTGCTGACTCTTCAATTGTGGGATAGTCAATGATAAACTCAACATTTGACTGATTTTGAAGAAGGTTTTTGGCATATTCTTCTAGGGAATGGAAGAGTTCATTTACACTCAGATCCTCATTTTTGAGTTTTATTATGCCAGACTCAATTTTAGAAAACTCCATAATGTCGTTGATCAGATTAAGGAGATTGTTGGCGCTGGATTTTATGATGTTATGAAATTCTTTTCGTTCAAGGTTTGATATCTGATCATCACACATCAATTCGGTAAATCCCATGATACTGTTCATTGGAGTTCTGATTTCATGCGACATATTTGCCAGGAATGATGATTTTAAGCGATCCGATTCTTCCGCCTTTCTTTTAGCTTCTTTCATTTCGGTTTCGATCCGAACCTTCTCCGAAACATCTTTAATTAGAAAGAAATGAACGTTGGTACCATAATAGTCAATTTCGAAAGTGCTGATGCTAACCGGAACCTCATTGTTATTTTGAGTTATTAAATGATTAATAGTTCTAAGTTTATCGTGTTCATTGTTTGGGTTGAAACGATCTTGCATCAGGTCGTGTTGATAGCCTGGCGTAAAGTCAAGAATCCGTTTGTTTTTTAAAGAATTATAATCTATTTCTAATAATTCACAGGCTGCTATATTAGCTTCCAGTATATGGCCTTCGTAATCTTCAACCAATAAAGCAAGGTTAGTTTTGTCTATAATCTCTTTAAAATATTTTTTTCTAAACTCAATATCACTCAGGTTACTTTCAATGTGTGTAATGTTTTCAATTACAATGCTGCAAAGTGATACTTGCAGGTTTTCGAGAATAATAGGTTTAGTGGTAATTTTTAAGGAAGAATGATTAACATGATTTATGGTGTAGCTTTTTTCCCTGTTTAAAGATATGTCGATGTCACTGACATTAATTTTTAATGCTTCGTGCCAAATTTGTTGAAATAGCTCATTTCTGTTTTTACCACATTGAGCAATAAACTGCACATTACTAACACTGATTCGCCCCTCCGAATTTACTATGCAGGCTGAATATGGAATGTGATTAACTATTTGGTAAAGGATGGTGCCAATGTCGGTTGATCTGGTTGAGGTGTGTTGGTTCAAGGAGTGAAGCTTCTGAGATAGGTTCTTGTTTCCTTTTCGATAGTAGGTATAGATAATAAATGCAACTAACGCTGAAAGTAGCAGCGTTACACCAATGCTTAACATATGCGTCAAGTTAAAACCCGAGCTAATGGTAGAAGCATTTTGTGGATGCAGGGCTGTGATTGCTATGTTATGAATAGGTTTCAAATGTTGAATGCTTTAATTAAAATGTTTTCATATAATCCCTTACATGAATAGCTTTGGTTTTGAATTAACAAAATTATAACAATTGATTATATGTAGAAACATTCAAATATTTAAAAATAGTTATAGTCAGTTAAGTTATTAAATAATGTGTTAAAAATAAATTTTTTAATGCATAAACTGATATAGATACCTCAATCGGGTATTCACCTAAAGCATATCTTTATTACCTTTGCAACTTCTATAAATATAGCTTACTCGTAATAATATTGAATAATGGGAATTGAGAATCAATTAAAAACATCTGTAGTAAAAGCAGTTAAAGAACTGTATGGAGCCGAAATAGCATTGGAGTCGATTCAATTGCAGGTTACTCGAAAAGATATGAAGGGCGATTATACCATTGTGGTATTTCCATTATTAAAGGTTTCTAAAAAAAATCCGGTTGAAACTGGAAACGAATTGGGAGCTTTTATTAAAAATGATTGTCAAAATGTATCGGAATTTGATGTAATAAAAGGATTCTTAAATATTCAGTTATCGCATGCTTATTGGATTGATTTTCTTAATAAGATAGGAAATGACGATAGTTACGGGATTAAAAAAGTAACGGATGAATCATCGCAGGTGATGATTGAATACTCTTCACCTAATACAAATAAACCACTTCATTTAGGACATATCCGTAACAACTTATTAGGATATTCTCTATCTCGCATTGTTGAAGCCAATGGTAACAAGGTTGTGAAAACTAATATCGTTAACGACCGAGGTATACATATTTGTAAATCGATGTTGGCTTGGAAGAAGTGGGGAGAAGGTCAAACTCCGGAATCAACGGGTAAAAAGGGTGATCACTTAGTTGGTGATTACTATGTACGTTTTGATCAGGAATTAAAGAAAGAGCAAGCAGCTTTAATTGCAGATGGTGCAAGCAAAGAAGAAGCTGAGGCTAGCTCTCCGTTGATGAAGGAAGCTCGCGAAATGCTTTTGAAGTGGGAAGCTAACGATCCTGAAGTATATGCGCTTTGGGAGCAATTAAATAAATGGGTTTATAGTGGTTTTGCTACTACCTATGAAACCATGGGTGTTGATTTTGATAAAATCTATTACGAATCGGATACCTATAAAACTGGTCGTGACATGGTGCTCGGCGGGGTTGAGAAAGGTGTATTCGAGAAACGCGAAGATAACAGTGTTTGGGCTGATCTTGAGAAAGATGGCTTAGACGAGAAATTGTTGCTACGCGCCGATGGAACCAGTGTGTACATGACTCAGGATATCGGAACGGCTAAATTGCGTTTTGATGATTATAAGATTGATGAAATGGTTTATGTGGTTGGTAACGAACAGAATTACCACTTTAAAGTACTCGCTATTTTATTAGATCGTCTGGGTTTTGATTGGGGTAAAGATTTGGTTCATTTCAGCTATGGTATGGTTGAATTACCCGAAGGTAAAATGAAGTCGCGTGAAGGAACAGTTGTAGATGCTGATGATTTAATGGCAGCTATGATTGATACGGCGCGTGATATGTCGAAGGAGCTCGGTAAATTGGAAGGTTATTCTGAGGAAGAAGCTGAAAAAGTATATAAAACCATTGCCTTAGGAGCCTTGAAATATTTTATTTTAAAGGTTGATCCTCGTAAGAATATGACCTTTGACCCTAAGGAATCAATTGATTTTAATGGTAATACCGGACCATTTATTCAGTATACTTATGCACGTATTCAATCTATTGGACGTAAGGCTGCTGATAAAGGATTTTCAATTCCTGATTGTATTGATTCTACCACTATTTTAAGTGATAAAGAAGTGCAATTAATGTCGATGTTGGCTAATTTTCCATCGGTAGTGAAGGAGGCTGGTAAGGTATATAGTCCGGCTGTAATTGCTAACTATATTTATGATATGGCAAAAGAGTTCAATCAGTTTTATCACGACTCGCCAATTGCTGTTGAGGAAAACGAAGCTATCCGATCAATGCGTTTGTTCCTGTGTAAAAGTGTTGGACAAGCCATTAAAAATGGAATGTGGATGCTGGGAATAGATGTGCCTGAAAGAATGTAATTTATACATCATATATTTGGAAAAGCTTCCTCAGGGAAGCTTTTTTTGTTTCTTCTTATATGATCAGTTCGATAAATAATTGATATTTTTGATTGAAGAAAGTGAGATTATTAAAAAAGTTATGAATTAAAGCAATATTGAGCTTAACCCCAACGTTGCATTAGAGGACGTAAAACTTAGAAATATGAGAAAAATTGGACGGTACGGTATACTATTATTATTTCTTGCAAATACTTTAGTGATGTTTGCACAAACACCCCAGGATGTAGCCGTTTTTGATAGTACTAACGTAAAAGGACAGTTTGATTATGTGATTAAAAAATCAAATACCTTTGAGCAATTCAAAGTTGTAAAAACCTGGTACTTAAATAAGTTGAGAAAGAGTGCGAGCGATAGTATCGTAAATTTAAAAGGTAGTATTAATAAGCATCAAGTAGAGATTGAGCAGCTTAACTTAAATGAGGCGGAATTAAATTCTCAGATAACTGTTTTAAAAACAAATTTAGACACAGTTACTAAAAGCAAAGACAGTATTGCCTTATTTGGAAACGAGTTATCCAAATCGTTGTACAATACCATTATGTGGAGTCTGGTTTTGGGTTTGACTGCTTTAGCGGTTATATTATTTTTACTTTTTAAGAGAAGTAATTCTATTACTAACGAAACAAAGCATCGCTTATCAGAGTTGGAAGAGGAATTTGAAAATCATCGTAAATCAGCTTTAAAGCGTGAGCAAAAACTGGCGAGAGAACACATGGACTTTAAAATGAAGAATAAGTTATAAACTTAAAACAGCTTCTCATTATACATCAATAAAAAAACCACCCTTTGAGGTGGTTTTTTATATTTTTAATCTTCGTTGGAATTAAGCCATTCAATGGCTGCATCCTTTGTTGAGAACTGTTTTCGATTTATTCGCTCATTAGTTGGTAACCATGAGAAAAGCATAGCATAAGCTGTTACCTTAGGGTCTTCGACCAAAAAGGCAGTTTTTACTGAGCTTAAATCTAATGTTGACTTTTCAGCAATGGCCGACAATTTATTAATGTCATCAAGGTGTAAATCTACATTAGCTTGTGTGAGATCATAAAAAATCTTCAAGTCTTCCGGCCGATTCTCTATCTCTGAAAAATCTTTCAGAAATGTGAGTAAATCTTTCAGTTCGATGGTTCCTGATAATGAAACGTGAAATATATTATCAATAATGGCGTACGAAATCATTTCTTAAGTGCTGTTTATTTGTTCTGGTTTAACCAGTTTTTTAGTGTTTCTGCAGTAATAATACTGGTAAGTATATCAATGTTTGTTTGATCTGGTAAATTCTTTAAGAATTTCTCAATGTCCTCTTTTTCGGTGTTTTTATCTTGCAATAATTGCTTTAAATTTCTAAGCGACGATCCGGTTAGTTCATCCTCAAAGGGCGTCCAGATAAAATCAAATTCCTCATTTCTCGTATTATCATCAGGATTTGGCTCCGTTTGAATTTCAAGTTGCTGAATAATAACGTTCATGCAAGCTTTACAATCTTCCTTTAAAGGGTCGGCCTTACCCGATTCATCGCGAAGTGCCCAACTATTGTATTCGTAATTAAGAGCCGCTATTGCTTTTGATTGAACAGAATGACTACCGAAGATGGAGTCAATGATAATTGAACTGGCTTTTTTCCAGGATGATAGGTTGAAGTCACGATCATCTATTTTATTTAATTGCTCGTTCAATAATTGTATGTACAATTCTTTTTGGCTCATAGTTGCCTTTTAAGTGAAATGAGATGATATTTGATTGAAATATATAAAGAATATGATATGAAATTACGATTGATTGCCTTGTTTTTGATGATATTACCAATTATGGGGATAACAGCTAAGAAAAAAGAGATGAGAGAAAATGATAAGTTAATGGTTATTTGGAGTAGTGGTGATCCGGATGTGGCTTTTAAAGTTTGTTTGATGTATACACATGCCGCCAAAAAAAGGGAATGGTTTAAAGAAGTGCATCTTGTTATCTGGGGGCCATCTGCCAAGTTATTGTCTGAAAACGAAGAGATCAAAAAGAAAGTGCTGCAAATGAAGGAAGATGGAGTGGTGCTGGAAGCATGTGTTAATTGTGCCAATATGTATGGCGTAGCTGATGAGTTAAGTGATATGGGTGTTGATGTAAAAGGTATGGGTGTACCTCTAACTGAACGATTAAAAGCCGATTGGAAACAGTTAAATTTCTGATGCATTGCTGTTGAACTGCCCTTTCAGGGCGTATTAATACTTTACTGCATTACCCAAGGTTATCACCTTGGGCTTAATTGAAACTGGCTTTCAGCCATAAAATAAGTTACGACTCAATTATTTTTATTGGTCTTTAAGCAGATGGTGTAATAGTTATGTGGTGTGATATGAAAATTATAATGTCATAGCAAGGCTGAAAGCCTAGCCTTAATTCAACCTGAGGTTTATCCTCAGGTTATGAAACGAGTAATTTGTAGCGTCCTGAAAGGGCAATTAAATAATTGATTAAGATTCGATCCTTACCATATATTTAAGTGGTTAGACTGAGAATGAACTGTCCTTACAGGACGAACTTAAACTTGATATTTATAACGCAAGGTTAACACCTCGGGCTTAATTGATAATGGCCTTCAGCCATAAAATAAGTTACGACTCAATTATTTTTATTGATCTTTAAGTAGGTGGTGTGATATGAAAATTATAATGTCATTGCAAGGCTGAAAGCCTAGCCTTAATTTAGCCTGAGGTTTATCCTCAGGTTATGAAATGAGTAATT
>JAFMVD010000016.1 GCA_025499625.1 Carboxylicivirga fragile
ACCCCTAAATCCCCTGAAGGGGACTTAAGCCTCCACTTTAGGGGAGGTTTGGAGGGGTAGAAATAAAGGTTAAGTTTTAATCTATAAGTTGTCTGAATTTTAAATTCTCTTTTGAGACAGCCTCTTTCGTCCTACTTATTACTATAAAATGCACAATAATCTGTAACAACATTACATTTACTTAATAATAAACACTATGGACCTCTTACTTAACTGTAATCTAATCAAAACAATTTCATTATAGTCGAGTAATATGCGCAATAGCAACATATTACTCGACATGAATTAGGAAAGGGTGTTTCTATTTCCAACCTGGATTCTGATCTAAATTATCATTCAAGGTTAATTCCTCGGTTGATAAAGGAGCCAGGTAATCTCTATTAGGATCAAACTCGTAACCATTCGGTAATGATTTCTGGTATGGGTCGATGTAACCATTTTCATCAACAAACACATCTACTCCAAGCGTTAATTCTGGATATAATTCAGCTTCGTAAATTGCACCTAAAGGACGCTTATTCATAAAAATATGGTGAGCTCTCCAACGCGCAATATCATCCCATCTAAATCCTTCAACAGCTAATTCAATGTTACGCTCGCGACGCACCTCATTAATCACAGGACTAACATCAGGATACAACCAATTCGGATCATTCTGGATGTTGTTAAGGTCTAAATTGGGCATCCCAATTCTATCGCGCAATAGTTTGATACTCTTATTCACATCTGCTTGTGTAAGTGATCCTAATTCCGCTTTGGCCTCGGCAAAATTCAATAAGGCTTCACCATATCTGAAAATAATAGATGGATTTACACCCAAACCACTTGATCTATATTGTTCAGGATCAGGCAAAGCACCCTTATTGACCTGATAAGCTGTTGGACATTTACTATCTCCAGTAGCATATAAATGGCTTCGCTCGTATCTTTTTAAAGTATCAGAACCTACTATCTCCATTGGCCATCCCGGCGTATAAATGGTTTGAAAAATACGTGGATCACGGTTAGTAATTACATCTTCTATTGTTGCATCGCCTTGATACAAAGCATTGCCTGCAATAGGGTTACCATCTACACACAAATAGTCGTTAATAAATGTTTGTGTCACTCCACGTCCACCACCAATTCGTGGTAAATAGCGCTGGTGATTATGCGTTAGACTAAGTCCTAAATCATAGGCTTTCCATAACATCACCTCCGAATTACCAGCAAAGCTATATGGTTGATTAAACAGGTGCCAATAATCCCATTTAGTATCTCCCGTGGTAAAAACATTAAAGGTTCCGCCATCAATTAACGCCTCAGCAGCATCGGCAGCCGCTTGCAAAAATGCTGCACCATCTGAACCTTCAACACCAAATATAGTACCGGCGTGGTATTTCTCCCAAGTACCTTCATATAAAGCCACACGTGATTTGTACAATTGAGCAACTTCTTTACATAGACGATTACCATCTTCTATCGGCCCTGCACTAAGGTTTTTTATCGCTTCATCTAAATCCTTTAGAATGTTCTCAACAACAACTTTACGAGATGTTCTTTTACCAAACAATTCTTCCGACTCAGGAGAAAGAGTTTTATCAATCCAAGGCACATCGCCGTATTTTCGTACTAAATTGAAATAAAAGTACGCTCTAAAAAAATAAGCCTCGCCCACATATTGACCAACTGCATCGGCTGAAGCCGAAACGCGTGAATAGTTTTCGAGAAAATAATTGACTGCACGTATATCGTCATATCCTATTTTTTCGTCGTTGTCGTTATACTCGAATCCGCCTCGTGCCGGCACAGTTCGATAACCAGCAATGCGGTCATCGTAACTATTGTGCAGCATATTATCGGTACCTGTATCGAACCATGTAATACCACCACTCCAAGAACCTCCATCAGAGAATCGAGGATAAAATTGATTGGTATATAGCTTTAAATCATTTGGCGAATTCCAGTAATCATCTGCTGAAATCTTATCTAATGGTAGCTTTTTCAAGTAATCATCGCTACATCCAAGCATGATAAACACCAGCACAATGCTTAGCAAGCTTATATTTTTAAAATTCATAATATCTTCGTTAAGTGATTAAAATGTTACGTTAACTCCCATAGATACTACCTTAGAAAGTGGATATATTTTTCCACTACCATATCTACCACCAAGTGCTTCCGGATCAAATAGTTTACTCAACTTGGTAAATGTCAATAGGTTTTCTCCCGATACATATAAGCGCACCTTCGAAAGCTTGACTTTACTTGTCCAGTTGCCACGAAGCGTATAACCCAATTGAATATTTTTCAAGCGCAAATAAGCTGCATTTTGCAGATACTTGGTTTGCTCTCTGGTGTTTTTCAAGTGTTCACCTTGCAAATAAGGTCTTGGGTAATAAGCATCTGTGTTTTCAGGAGTCCAGTAATCCATGTGATCCTCGAAATAACTGTTTTGCCACATGCTACCTCTAAATCCATAAAATACATTGGTATAACGTGAGAAAATCCAGTCGCGCTTAGCAACACCTTGCCAAAACATATTAAAATCAAACCCCTTATAGTTCAATCCAATGGATAAGCCATAATTTAAGCGAGGCGTTGTATTACCAATAACTTTTTTATCACCTGGATTATCAACGGTATCATCTCCCCAATTAATAACACCATCTCCATTTAAATCCTGAAACTTTATATCTCCTCCTTGCCAGCGACTATGAAAAGCTGTTTGATCGTGCCAATCATCACCTGTTTCTCCTTCTTTAAAGAAACCGGCCGTTTCATAACCCCATATCTCACCATGCTCCTGTCCCGAGTACCAATTATTCAAAGTTTTAGTTGGATTACTGTAATCGCTTATCACCGTTTTATTATCACCTAATACACCTCGTACATTGTATGACAAGTTGCCAATGCGATCTTTCCATGTCAACACTAATTCAAAACCTTTGGTTTCAAGTGTAGCATTGTTTATTAATGGAGGGCTGGCACCAAGCACATCTGGCAGAGACTGTGAAGGCCCTATCATATCGCTTGTAGTTCGCTTATACCAGTCAAAATTTAATCCCAACCTATGATTTAAAAAGGCAGCATCTAATCCAATATTTAATGTGGTTGATGTCTCCCATGTTAATGCAGGACTAATCAATCCAGGAGCTCCAGTGTAAACAGGACGCTCTCCCGCAACTATCCATGGTAAGTTGGTACTAACAGGTAATGTCTCATAGTAACGGAAATAATCGCCAACCGTACCTTTTGAATAATCATGATTTCCTAAGGATCCATATGATCCTCTGAATTTCAAACTATTAACATAAAGCTCAATTGGCTCCCAAAAATCTTCTTTTGAGATATTATATCCAATGGATCCAGATGGAAAGAAACCCCATTGTGTATCAGCATTACCAAACAGAGATGAACCATCGTAGCGCGCATTAAACTCGACCAAATATTTCTCCTTGAAATTATAAGTAAATCGTCCAAAAACACCTTGCGTTGCCCAGTGTGTCCATTGATCTCCTCCTGTAAGTTGCCCTGTAGCAGTGCTTATAGAAGGTACTTTATCGGTAACCAATTCAGCACGTTTCAGGTTGCCTCTACTGTATTCTTTCAACTCCTCTTCATAACCTACCAACACATTAAAGGTGTGCTCATTGATTTCCTTAAAATAAGATGACACAACATTTAACATATGGTAATCGTCGCTTTGAAAACTGGCTTCGAAGGAATTCGGATTATTAAAAGTTGTATATGTTTCTCCAACCACGTTTGTTCCATAGGTAGTGGCTAAATGACTTTTTTGCTTATAACTAGAGTTATTCCAACTATAATTCACTCTAGTCTTCCACCCTTCAATCGGCTCCAATTCGCCACTGAATGTCACCCAAAAATCATCTGAAAAACGCTCACGATCACCTGATTCATCAATTAATTGTATATTGTTATCTGACGAACGCTCACCATTAGGTAAATAAAGCGGATTCATTGGCCAGTTACGAGAAAACTGATGATGAATAATATCACGATTATATCCACCCCATGCGTTTGGCCACACATTTTTTGTACGTGTATACTTGGTGTTTACTCCAAAATTAAACCAATCAGTTACCTGAGCATCAATTCTGGCTGACATGTTATACCTCGAATAGTTATCATTACCAAAATCAAGTTGTCCATCTTGTGAATAAAACCCTGCTGATGTATAATACGAAACCTTATCGCCTGCGCCACTTAAACTAATATCATGTTTTTGGCGAGCACTCCAATCTTTATAATAGATGTCCATCCAATCATTATTGGCATTACCCTTTGTCCACGTACCCCAACTGGTAGGGTCGGCAGGATCAGGAATGGTTTCATCTGTCATAGAACCATCCAGGTAGGCTTGTATTCGCCCCAATGTTTCATCATCAATTACAGGTCCTAAGCCAGAATTCTCAGCAGCCTTATTCATTGCCAATGCCGCATCCATCGAATTGGCTCCCTTGGGAAGATTTGTTGGTGCTGCCCAAGCAAAATTGTTTGAGTAGGTAACCGATGGCTTAGTGCCTTTTTTACCTTTCTTTGTGGTGATTAAAACAACTCCATAAGGTGCTCGTGCTCCATAGATAGCCGAAGCTGCTGCATCCTTTAATATCGAAATACTCTCAATATCATCAGGATTCAAATTTTGAATATCCATTGGCACTCCATCCACCAAAATATAAGGACTATCGTTACCATTAATACTTCCAACCCCACGAATGTTCCACGATGAACCTGCTCCGGGCTCTCCACCTGCATCAGTAGTGGAAATATTCAGACTAGGTGCTACACCTTGAATAGCTTGCGCTACATTAGCCACTGGTCGATTTTCCAAATCTTTGGCTGATACTACATCAACACCACCCGTTAAATTAACTTTCTTTTGGGTACCATAACCAACAACTACTACTTCTTCAAGCCCCTGCACGTCATCCTTCAACACAACAGAAATAATTGTTTGATTACTTACATCAATCTCCTGTGTCATCATTCCAATGAAGGAAAATACAAGTGAATTAATTTCTGCAGGCACGGATAGCATAAACTTCCCATCCAAATCGGTTATAGTACCTTCACTTGTACCTTTAAGAATTACAGATACACCTGGTAGAGTTGCACCTGTTGCATCAAGCACTTCTCCCGTAACAGTTCTAGCTTGCTGGGCAAACATACTTGAACACACAATAAACATTAATAAAAATGCTCTAATCCGCCTAATTAAATTTGGCGGCAACAGTTTTTGCTTTAATGAAAAACCTGTTCGATTTTTTTTCATACAAATAGATATTTTTCGTTAATATTTTATAAAGCTGCCCTCTTTCAAAGGCATACCTCAAAGCGTAAATATCTGTATGAGAAAACATTGATCAATCCATTTTTATCTACTTAAAATTTGATTTTGTACACAATTGCAAAAAATGGATAAATTCAAAAGTAAGTCGTACAAAGTTTAAAACTCATCACGTTTACTTTCTGCTATTAATTAAATATCTATTACAAAATGAGAGCTAATACCAATTGTATTCCAAAATAATTGATAAATCATTTTGCTAATTACAATGGTTAATACCGATACAAAACCACAGATTGATTTTTTATCAATCGTTTTGGTTTGTAATCGGTATAACAACAAACTATAGCATCATTTGAAGGAAGTGTCACTAACTATTATAACACCTATCTTCATAATGTTTACGATATTGTAGAGGCGACATTTTATAGTATCGCTTAAAAACAGTACTAAAATAGGACGGGTCGGAGAAACCACACTCGTAGGCAATCTCTGATACATTTATTGGGCTTGATACAATAATCTTAGCTGCCTTCTGTAAGCGAATATTCAATATAAAATCTTTAACAGGTTTACCAGCAATGGCACTAATTTTATTGTACACCAAGGTACGGCTCATCCCCATTTCTTCCACAAAGTGTGAAACCTTAAAGTCTGCATTATCAATATGGCGCTCAACAATAGCAATGGCTTGCTCTAAAAACTGATTATCCAAATCGGTACTTGTTAATTCCTGTGGCAACAACTCCGGATCGCTCTCAAAGCGCTTTTGTAATAATTGTCGGTTACGAATAAGTGAAGCCAACTGCAACTTTAACAAGGATAAATCGAACGGTTTAGACACATAGGCATCGGCACCGCTCTGGTAACCCTCAGCCTTATCTTCAAACATACTTTTGGCCGTTAATAATATCACTGGTATATGACTTGTTCTAATATCATTTTTCAACTGCCGGCATAATTCAAAGCCATTAACTTCGGGCATCATAACATCAGAAATAATTAAATCTGGCAATTCTTTATGGGCCAAAGTGAAACCATCCTTGCCATCACTCGCCTCTAGCACATGATAGCTTTCTGATAGAGCATTACTTAAATACTCTCTTAGTTCATGTTCATCCTCAACAATTAAAACTTTCTCTTTATTATTTAGCTCAATCCTGTTGAGCTGAACAGCATCAACCACTTTTTCATCGGATGGCACAATATTATTAGCTTCAACAGCTAGCTCTGTAGCAGAACTATTCTCTTGCTTAATGGGAAACTGAAGCTTAAAAGAAGTACCCTTTCCAAGTTCACTGCTTACGCCTATTGAACCACCATGCAATTCGGTAAGGTGTTTTGACAATGATAATCCAATGCCTGTACCTTTTATGCCTGTTTCTACCTGATAATAGCGATCAAAAATTCGATTAACCTCCTCATCAGATATTCCTATTCCGCAATCGCTAATTTCTAATGATAGGAGATTAGTAGATGATTGTATATTAACAGTAACGATATCTCCTGATTGAGAAAACTTAATTGCGTTAGAAATTAAGTTTGTTAATATTTTAATGAATTTATCCTTATCCAATTCTATCCACAACTCAGTTTGATCAGCACTAAGTTCAACACTAACCCCTTGTAGCTTTGTATAATAATCGAAATAATTAATTATTTCTTTGCACACAAAAATACAATCGAAACGCGACAAGTTCAATTTCAAAGTGGAGGTTTCTGTCTTTCTAAATTCAAGTAATTGCTCAATTAAATCAATCATTCGTCGAACATTACGATACAAAGACGGCAAAGCCTTACGCACTTCTTCATCCGACGCCTCTTTAGTAATAAGATGCTTTAATGGACTGTATATTAACGTTAAGGGTGTTTTTATTTCATGCGAAATATTAGTAAAAAAACTTAGTTTCTGTTGGTTAATGGCTTCCAACTGTTCCTGTTTTGATGTCTCTAAATCCAACTTGTGCTTTAGTTTTAAACGCACAAGGCTTTCTCGCCATATCAGCACAACTATAAAGCCAATTATAATTACCAACACTATAAAAAACCATGTTGTTTGGTACCATGGTGGTAGAATCTGGATATTAATACGGGCAACTTCGGTGTTCCATTGCCCTGTTTTATTGGTAGACTTAACTTTAAAAACATATTCTCCTGGTGGAAGATTTGTATATGTTGCCGAATTTGCTGTACCGGTGTGCCACAGATTTTCGAAATTCTGTAAGGTGTAGGCGTATTCGGTATATTCTTCAAAGGGATAATTAAAGTTATTAAACTCAAACTTGTAAATACCTGAGGTGTAATTCATAATTATTGACGCATCTTCCTTAACGTCGATAACAATACTGGTATCAAGAATACTTCTATCTTTTGTATTTAATAAAGATAAAGATGTAATTACAGGTCGGTTAGCTATACTATCAGCTTCAATATTTTCAGGTATAAAAAAAGTAATGCCGTTATTACTTCCCATATAAAGTCGTTCATCCAAGGATCTCAAAACAGCACCATGTCGATATTCAATACTTCCATCTTCACTTAAGGTTCTGAATGAAGCTAGTTCAGTAATAAGACCACTCTTATCTACTTTTAACAGTTCATCGTTTGTCCCCACCCACAACTGATTTCTCAGATCCATATATAAAGAAGAATACAGTTTATTCATCTTGCTGGAACCTTCAACATATTCGCTTATACTTTTTGAATCAGTATTATAATAAAGCAGAGCCTTGTCTGTACCAAATATCAAATTGCCAAATTTATCTTCTACAACTGAATAAATTTCAATCCCATTAACCTCACGATCCTCTGTTAACATGACCTTATCAACAAACCTATTTTCCTTTAATGAATAAGCAAACATTCCACCAACGCTGGTAAACCAGATTAAGTCAGCAGAACTTTCATAGGCGGTGTAATAAATCGGAAATATTCCATCAAAAAAAGATTCATGACCAAAACGTTCAAAGGTATTTTTCGCAATATTAATTTTAACCAAACTACCATCCGAGATCCATATGTTCCCTTTAGTATCCTTAAAAATTTTGTGTCTTACATCTTTTCTAATATTCCTGAATAAATGGTTTTCATCAGCACTTCTGAACTGCTTAGTTGTTTTGTTAAAAAAATACAATCCCTTTTGATAGGAAGCCACAAGCAAATCTCTTTCGGAATAATCCAAAATAGATGTCACAATGAGGACATCTTCAGATGAATAATACTCAAACGAATTCAATTTTCTATTGAGAAGATTAAGTCCACCTCCATCAGTTCCAATCCATAATTTGTTTTTATTCTCCTCTTCAAAACAAAGTATCGATTTATCAGAAGGCCCGGTCGTCAGCATTCTATTGTAGCGGTAATAATTAATTCCTGAATTATATAATATTAAAGCACCACAACGTACGGTACCGATAACCGCTGTTTTCTCATTGATAAAATGAATCTTTTTAACAGAGTTTTCAGGTAAAATGTCATTTGCTCTCTGTCCAGCTACTAGCCTATTCAGTATCTTAAGGTTATGGTCAACAATAAAAATTCCACCATAATCAGATGTCACCCATATTGTATTATCATATTTATTTTCTTTCAAATCAAGATATATCTGCGATTTGAAAATTGAATTAGCCAAAGATATTCTTTCCAAAACAACACCTTCTTTTGATATCTTCATGACATCATCGTAGGTGGTCAGGTAATAAAACATCCCTATTTTTTGTAGAGTCGAATAGTGTTTAGAGTCCAGGTTTATAAATTTGTGCAATGCACCTGTCTGCACATCAAGTTTAAAAACTCCTTCCTCATCTATTAAAATTAAGAATGAGTTTTCATCGTATTCGACACAATTTAATATCCTGATTCTTGATGACTGAAATTCAATACTTGTTTTTAATTCTATAGTGAAAACAGTATCATCTCTTTTATCGTAAAAATGGATATTAAGCCGACTATCGGGAAACACTACATGGGTTTCATTCTCAAAAATTGTTTCAACACGTATATCCTTTTCTAGTTGAAATGGGTTTCTTACAAATGTATTCTTTACCCGGTCATACAAGCATAATCCTCGTGAAGTGCATACCCATAAGTTTTCTAGAGCATCCTCATAAATATTAACGATATAATCACTTGACAAAGAAGAAACATCATTAATATCGCTATAGTATCGCTCTATATCTCTACCATCGTATCTGTTTAAACCAAAATCAGTACCAAGCCAAATATTACCAACTTTATCAACACAGATACCATTGATCGAACTTTGCGATAAACCGGTTAGGCCACTAATTTGCTTGATGTTATAATCCTGACATACAGAATTGGAATGACAGAATAATAAAATGATTACTAATATTGATATGATTGACCTTTTCATGTGTCTATATTATACTTTTTAATGTCACATGGAACTCGCCTCAATAGTCATCGTCCTGTGTGAGAAAATTATTCTCATGGCTCGTTTCATATGATTATATTTTCTCTCAATGATCACCATACAACCTCGTTTAGAGAATATTAAGTGAAAGAAACTAATATACATGTCCGATTTATAACTCAATACCTTGCTTATGCTGTTCGTTTAAAGAAGTAATCTTTATTTAGGCTACAAAATCTATAAATGCAATATAACTCATAAAGGTATACGTACCTGAATTTAAATAAACTAAATCTAAGTTGATATGTGAACAAATATAACAAATTATAATTGTGCACGAGCACATTTTAAAATAAAATCATAATTAATTAAATCAAAAGCCTTGATAATTAAACCATAGCTGCTATCCACAATCTTATTGTTAACAAATTAAGACTAATACAAAATTCAATAATACTAATTGTGGATTCAATTCAAGAATGGGAGCAGAAATCGCTATTCCAAAATGTGGTGAGGTATATTAAGAAGAACTATTACTTTCTGCCTATACTTTGCCATAAAAACAAAAAACCTCTCAGACTAATCTGAAAGGTTTTGTACCGAGAGGCGGGCTTGAACCGCCGACCTCAGGATTATGAATCCTGCGCTCTAACCAGCTGAGCTACCTCGGCATTTGCTTGGAGATTGTTGTGACACCCTTGTGTCTCTCCTTTTTTGCGGTTGCAAATGTAAGAGAAATACCCCTAATACACCAACAAAAACACAAAATATTTTTCTACTTTTTATAAACTAACTGAATTATAGACTCATAAAAAACTCATTCGTTTGACACTAAATTTAATCTTTGTTGAAATACGCCAAATTGCATCGCTTATTTGATTTTATTTCCCGAAGAATTCTGTTATATTGTGAGCTCATACATTTAATCAAAACAGACTAGACATGTCAATTCAAAAGGAAAAGTTTGAATTAGAATATATTATTAAAACATCTCCGGCAATATTGTTTGCTCGCCTTAGTAACCCTAGTGGTCTTTCTGAATGGTTTGCTGACGATGTTAACCTCAAAGGAAAAGTTTACACTTTTGTTTGGGATGGTTCAGAACAGCAAGCCGAACAAGTATTGAAGAAGGAAAATAAAATGGTACGTTACCATTGGCTTGATGATGAAGATGAGAAATCATACTTTGAATTTCGCATTAATGTAGATGATTTAACGGGTGAAACAGCTCTTATTGTTGTTGATCATGCGGAAGAAGATGAAAAAGAAGATTCCATTGAACTATGGAATCAGCAAATAGATGAGCTCAAGCACGGTCTCGGCTCTGTTTAAAAACATTATTAATTCATTGTAAGCACCCGGTTAAGCCGGGTGTCTTTGTTTACACCAACTCATAAACTTAAGTCATTCATTTTGGATAATTGAGCAAAGTTGTTAGGCATAATTATTGAAGAAATCTGAATCTTACCATTACATTTTTAAGCGTTTCACTAACTTTGCACCATATTCAATCTCATTGATGTAAATAAAAAGGATGAAGAAATTACACCTGTTTATATTAAAAAGCTACTTGGGACCTTTAGCAATGACATTTTTTATTTCATTGTTCATTCTGGTAATGCAGTTTCTTTGGAAATATGTTGACGACATGGTGGGCAAAGGACTTGAATTTGCTGATTTATCCAGGTTATTATTTTATGCAACGCTACAAGTTGTTCCAATGGCTTTGCCTTTAGCTATCTTATTAGCGTCTTTAATGACCTTTGGTAACCTAGGTGAGAACTACGAATTAACAGCCATAAAAGCTGCCGGTGTTTCTCTTCCTCGCACAATGATGCCGCTAATCATTATCACCATTACAATTTCGGTATCAGCATTTTGGTTTTCGAACAATGTAATGCCCTATGCCAATTTAAAACTGTATTCGTTATTATATGACGTTAAGAAAGCTCGACCCGAGCTGGATATAAAGGAGCAGGTATTTTATGATGGTATCGATGATTTTCGAATAAAAATTGATGAAAAAGACAACGAAACTAACTTGTTGTATGACATCATGATATATGATCACCGCGATCGACTCAACAAAAATAGTAATGTAACGATTGCTGATTCTGGTCGCCTACAAATTTCAGAGGATAAACGCCACATGGTATTAACCCTTATGGACGGCGTTCGTTTTGATGAAAAAGTGGGTCTTGAAAGTAAAAAAAGAATTCGCGATAAAGAACAGCAACAATTCAGAATTGATCACTTCAAAGAACAGGTTGCCCTTATTGAAATGCACGGAATGGATTTTACACGTACTGACGAACAGCTGTTTGCCAGTTACGATCGCATGAAGAATCTAAACCAATTAAATAGCGACATCGATACCTTCAACATACAAATTGACAAACACATCGATCATCTTTCTAAGAATACACAAGGATTTTATTTTCAACAGGCCCGTTACTCTGCGAGAAAGAAAAAGCTAAATAAAGACATGGCTTATATTGATTCTGTTCAAATCCTTAATGTCGACACACTCATTGCATCCTTATCGGTTCATCAGAAAAAGATGATGGTTGAAACCGCTCTTCGAAATGCCACTGATAATAAGAACCAGATGGGTGAGCAAATGCGACTCATTCGCGATAAAGAGCATAAGAAGACACGCCATTTCATGGAGGTGCATCGTAAATTTACACTTTCATTCGCCTGCTTTATCTTTTTCTTTATTGGTGCTCCATTGGGTGCCATCATACGAAAAGGAGGACTTGGAATGCCGGTAGTTATTTCGGTTCTTTTCTTTATAGTATATTACATCATCGATACCCTGGGCGTTAAATTTGCCAACGAAGGCTTATGGCCAGTGTATCAGGGCATGTGGCTATCTTCCGCGGTACTTTTACCATTGGGTGTATTCTTAACCTATAAGTCAGCTACAGATTCTGCTTTATTAAATGCTGATGCCTACCTCATTTTCTTTCGTAAATTATTTAAACGTGAGAAATTTGATCTTACCAATCAATTGGACAAGGAAGAAGAAGCAAGTAATAAAAACTAAGGTGAGCTATTTCATTGTTTTGGACCAATTAATGATTAATTTTGCACCTTGAATTCGGATAGATCCGACTAAAATCGTAACAAATGCCAGAAAATCAAGGTTTTAAACTCAACACCATAGAAGAAGCTATTGATGCTATTAAAAATGGTGAGTTGATTATTGTTGTTGATGATGAAGATCGTGAAAACGAAGGTGACTTTATTGCCGCTGCGGAACTAATGACGCCTGAAAAAGTCAACTTTATGGCAACACATGGTCGTGGATTAATCTGTACGCCATTAACCGAAGAACGTTGTGAAGAGTTAGAGTTGGAGTTAATGGTTGGCAAAAATACATCGAGCCATGCTACACCCTTCACAGTATCTGTCGACCTAATAGGTCAGGGATGTACAACAGGAATTTCAGCATCCGACAGAGCAAAAACGATACTTGCGCTTACCAATCCAAATACATCGCCTGAAGAACTAGGTAGACCAGGACATATTTTTCCATTAAAAGCTAAAAACAGAGGTGTTCTTCGAAGAGCAGGACATACCGAAGCTGGGGTTGACCTAGCGCGCTTAGCGGGTCTCTCTCCCGTCGGCGTATTAGTTGAGATACTTAATGAAGATGGAACCATGGCACGTATGCCTGAATTGGTTAAGATCGCAGAGAAATTTGATCTAAAAATTGTAACCATCAAAGATCTTATAGCTTATCGCTTAAAGCATGAAAGCCTAATAGTAAAAGGAGTTGAAGTAAACCTACCAACGGCTCACGGTGATTTCCGTTTTATTCCATTTAAACAAAAATCAAATGGACTGGAACACATGGCACTTATCAAGGGGGAATGGGACGAAAACGATCCTATTTTAGTTAGAGTGCATTCATCATGTGCAACCGGTGATATTTTTGGATCATTACGTTGCGAATGTGGAGACCAGCTTCATAAAGCAATGGAAACCATAAATAAAGAAGGAAAAGGTGCCATTGTATACATGAATCAGGAAGGACGCGGTATTGGTTTAATGAATAAAATCAAAGCCTATAAGCTTCAGGAAGAAGGTATGGATACCGTAGATGCCAACGTAGAGCTCGGTTTTGACGCTGATGAACGCGACTACGGAGTTGGTGCTCAGATATTGCGAGAACTTGGCGTTGGAAAAATGCGCCTAATGTCAAACAATCCGATCAAACGCATTGGACTTGAAGGATACGGCCTGGAAGTGGTTGAAAACGTAGCGATAGAAATAAACCCAAATCCTCACAACGAGTTTTACATGAAAACCAAGCAAGAGCGAATGGGACATGATCTGCAGTTTTTTAACTTCACAAAGAAATAATACCGATTTAAAATACAATTGGTATAATATTTAAGGAGGCTTTAGCCTCCTTTTTTTTTACACTAACAAACTAGCGCTCAACACTGATTACTCGAACTTCCATTTTCTTTAATAAACAATCTCTTTATTTGAGAACATATTTATATAAAATCTGTTTATTGATTAGAAGCACTGGTGGATACCAATCCTTATTTTGCGGTCAGGTAAATATTGTTTTTATTCTTTGGAGTTAGATTGGGTGAAAAGATGAAGCGATAGAAACAATGCGGAATCCACCAGTACTTTGTTTTTTTTACTTTCCACTATACACTGCACCCGAACAACTATCGTTATCTGCTCCTGTAACTTCCTGCAAACAATTCATTTGATTAGAAATTCGTAAAGCACCCAGAAAGGCAAATATTAAAGCTTCTTTATATTCAACTAAATCAGAGCTAGGTATAATTAATTCCCCACTCAATTTTGATTGAATAAGTTCAATTAAAAAAGTATTATAAGCACCTCCACCTGTAAATAGAATTTTTCCATTGGTCACCTTATTGATATCTGATGCTATTTGTAAGGAAAAATGCTCATAACAGGTTCTAAGGAGATCTGGAACACTTTCATTTATGAAAGAATTTACACAAGGATAAAACTGCTCTATAAGCCATTCGTTAGCAAGCGATTTAGGGCAGGTTTCCTGATAATAAGGAAGAATATTGAGTTGCTTTAATAAACCTGGCAAAACTTCACCTTTTCGCCCAATTTCGCCATTGTAATCAAAGGGTAAACACAGATAGTTCGTTAATTTGTTAAGCACTGTATTAACCGGGCAAATATCCCATGCTCTTCGTTTGTCATTAAGCTTTACCGAAACATTGGCAAAGCCACCTAAATTAACGCAAGCATCATATTCACTGAACAAATAGGCATCACCAATGGGTACCAAGGGTGCACCTTGCCCCTTTAAACAAACATCCATTGAACGAAAGTCACAAACGGTAGTCAGGCCACATGCAGCAGCAAGCGCAGCACCATCGCCCAACTGAAAGTTAAATTGATTCTCTGGATCATGGAATAAGGTATGTCCATGTGAGGCAACAAAGTCTGGCACTTTCTCTTCACCTTCAATAAAATCCTTCACCTGCTCTCCAAGCCATTTTCCGTACTCACGATTTAATCGCATCAAATCTTCACCTCCAAGCTCCAAAGCGTTTTTCAAGGCCTTTAACCAATACTCTGAGTAGGGCTTTGTTCTTGTTTTAATAAGCTTGTATTCCCAAGTATTGTTGCTAAAATCTAATTGACAGAGAACCAAATCCAGACCATCTAAAGATGTACCCGACATTAAACCCACGCAACAATACGAATTGCTTATTTGTTTTATCATACCAGAGGAATAAAATTACAAAACCTTATATCAACAAAAATCTGAATTATGGCTGACATTTCAACTACTTACCTTGGATTAAAACTAAAAAGCCCGATTATTGCAGCAAGTTCTGGCTTAACCAATTCAATAGAAGACTTAAAAAAAATTGAAACAGCAGGTGCTGGTGCTGTTGTATTAAAATCATTATTCGAAGAAGAAATTGTAACTGAGATGGAACGCCAAATGCACCAGATGCATTCGCAAAACTACCTTTATCCGGAAACGATGGATTTTTATGAGCAGTACGATGTTGAAGATACCTTAACCAGTTATCTTAAACTTATTGCTGATGCAAAAAAAGAAACAAAAATTCCTATCATCGCCAGTATCAATTGTATTTCATCTCATAACTGGCCCTATTTCGCTAAATCATTAGAAGATGCAGGAGCCGATGCACTTGAATTAAACATCTTCGCCCTCCCATCCGATTTTGAACGAGAAAGCGCAGAACAAGAGAAAACTTATTTTGACATTATTGAAACAGTTCTAAAAGAAGTTAGTATTCCCGTTTCGATAAAAATAAGTCATTACTTCTCAAACCTTGCTGGCATGATATCGAAACTATCGCAAACCGGCATAGCGGGATTAGTGCTTTTTAATCGTTTTTATTCTCCTGACATTGATATTGAAAACCTTGAAGTAATTCCAACACATATTTTTAGTGAAGATAAAGAATATGTAATGCCACTGCGTTGGATAGCCATCACATCCAGCAAAGTTGATTGTGACCTATCGGCAACAACCGGAATCCACGAATCAAAAACCGTGATAAAAATGTTGCTTGCCGGTGCTCAAACAGTACAGGTAGCCAGCTCGCTTTACAAAAATGGAATTGAGACCATTGAGCGTTACAATCATGAAATAGATAAATGGATGGAGCGCAAAAACTTTGATAAAATTGATGACTTCAGAGGAACCTTAAGCCAATCAAACGTAAAAAATCCAGCAGGCTACCTTCGTGTTCAATTTATGAAACATTTCAGTAATAAATAAGCGCCATTCATAAACTTTTTATAAAAGGTCTCACTACGAGGCCTTTTTTTAATGCCCTTAATTCAATACTTTCGCAGTTAAAAGCAATACTTAAGAAAGATGGATTTCGATGATTTTTATATGTCCGACCCATTAGTTGAAGGCGAGGATTATTACATGAATCCCAAAGGGTTCCGAGTAATGTCGCATAGTTACCTCACTAAAAGGGGCTACTGCTGTGGAAATGGATGCAAGCACTGTCCTTATTTTCCACCTCATCAAAAAGGAAATCGAGAATTAAAAGAATAAGCTAAACCAACAATTATTGATATGAATAAGAAGCTTCGCATTGTATTTATGGGCACACCCGACTTTGCTGTTGAAAGTCTAAAAGCCTTGGTTGAGAATAACTATCAGGTTGTTGGTGTTATTACTGCCCCGGATCGTCCGGCAGGTCGGGGCCAAAAACTTAAGCAATCGCCAGTTAAGGAATATGCGCTTTCGGTTGGTTTACCTGTTTTGCAACCCGAAAAACTAAAAAAACCGGAATTCATTGAAGAGCTAAAAGCCTTAGAGGCCGATCTTCAGATTATAGTAGCTTTCAGAATGTTACCTGAGATGGTTTGGAACATGCCTCCATTGGGCTCTTTAAATCTGCATGGATCGTTACTTCCTCATTATAGAGGTGCTGCTCCAATAAATTGGGCTGTGATAAATGGTGATAAAAAAACGGGTGTTACTACCTTCTTTTTGCAACACGAAATTGATACCGGTAATATTATCATGCAGGAAGCTTTGCCGATTGAGGATAATGATACAGCTGGAAGCGTGCATGATAAGATGATGGAACTTGGGGCTGAAGTTATCCTTAAAACAGTCAAAAGAATTGAAGAAGGCAATATTAAGGCCATCCCTCAAGATGAGTATTCGGATGAAACCGTATTAAAACCGGCTCCTAAAATATTTAAAGCTGATTGTAAAATCAACTGGCAACAAGAAGCGCAAGTGATCCACAACTTTATTCGTGGGCTCTCACCTTACCCATCAGCCTGGACAGAATTGGAACTGGCCAATGGCAAAACAATTAGTGCAAAAATCTACAAAAGTGAAATAAGTGCTGATCACAAACTTAAACCTGGCGAGGTGAAATCTGATAACAAAACTTACATTGCTATTGGCACCAAAGATCATGCTTTATTAATACACGAACTTCAATTGGCTGGTAAGAAAAAGATGCGCACCGAAGACCTGTTAAGGGGATTTGATGCTTCGCAGATAACGAAAATAAATTCTTAACATTCACTAATTAGTTGATTTGAAGATTTGAAAATAACAAATCTTCAAATCAACCAATTTTCAAATATCAATTACTTCTTTTTCTTTCTTCTTAAATTCAATCGATCACCAGCTTTAACTTTAGCGCCTTCTTCCAAGCGATTAAATCGCAATAGCTTTTTCAGTTTCACACCGTATTTCTGCGAAATATAGTGTAAGGTTTCGCCTTGTTTTACCACATGATATTCGTGCGATTTATGCGCTTTACCCTTTTTCCCCTGAATATATAAATAGCGATATTTCGACAAGTTGGCTCCCTTAGTCAGATCATTATAGTGATATAACTCCCAGTCTCTTAAACCAAACTCTTCGGCAATTGCTCCAAAACTATCATCGCTTTCAAGTCGAATAAACTTTACGCCATTATTATAATCAATCACATGGGTATTGTAGGTACTTATAACAAAATTATCATTGCCTGATTTACCGCTTCTTGATGAACCTGACTTTGGCTTCCAGTTCTTGTTTTCATCCAAAAGGTATAATTGATTCTTCTCAATGATATCAATTAAACGATGCGCATATTTAGGGTCAGTAGCATAACCTGCTTTCTTTAATCCCTTAGCCCATCCTTTATAATCTGTAGTTTTCAAATCAAATAACGATGCATACCTTTTCTTTCCTGTTAAGAAGTCGGAATGATCAATGTATGATTCATAAACTGTCTTGTACTTTCTAAAACACTCATTATCCTCGTCATCATCGTGATAAACACGCTTGCCTTTCCAATCGCTATGACACTTGATTCCAAAATGATTATTTGACTTTCGTGCTAAAGTACTATTACCATTGCCCGATTCAAGAATACCTTGAGCCATAGTAATACTGGCTGGAATGGCAACTCGATTCATTTCCTTTACGGCTAAATCCTTATACAATTCAATGTATTCTGAGGTGCTATATTTTCGATTAGATTGCCCGTTTACATCCAAATTCACCAACAACACTAATACAATTAACAACGATAGTACCTGTTTCATACATCTTTATTTTAAGAAATGAATTTTAATTAATGCAACAAAGATAAAAAATTAGAAAAGCGACAATATATGATAGAGTTAAAAACAATATTGTAAATTTGGTCAAATAATAGACATTATCATTCTAAACGTTTGTATGAAGAATTTTATTATATCAACAAGTATAACGGTTTTTGAAACACCGAATGAATTAAGCGATAAAGATCAACACTTGGTTGAATCGGCCAAACAAGCTTGTGAAAGAGCCTATGCACCCTACTCAGGATTTAATGTTGGAGCAGCTGTACGCCTGAGCAATGGTGAAATTATTCAAGGGAATAATCAAGAAAATGCCGCATACCCATCAGGACTATGTGCCGAACGAGTGGCCTTGTTTTATGCCAATTCAAAATTTCCGGATGTAGCTGTTGAAGCTATTGCCGTTATTGCAAGCAATGAAAACGGAGTATTAAAAGATCCGGTTGCGCCTTGTGGTGCATGTCGTCAAGTAATGCTGGAAACCGAATTGCGAATGAAACAAGCTTTTTACACCCTACTGATTGGCGCAAGCGAAATACATCGAATTGAGAATACAAAAGACTTATTACCACTGACTTTTACAGGTGAGGGCGTTCGTAAAAAGAAATAAAAAGAGGCATTATTAAATGCCTCCTTCACTGTCTTTATTTGTCATTAATAACGTTCTTAAATTCTTTCCAAAGATTCTCTTCTTCAGGCGTTTTAGCAATTAAACAAATTGGCTCTTTGCTAACCGGATGTATGAATTCAATCTTACGGGCATGAAGAGAAATTCCTCCACTTTTATTGGAACGAGGGAAACCATATTTTAAATCCCCACGAATTGGGCAACCGATCTTTGCCAACTGGCAACGGATTTGATGATGCCTTCCTGTTTGCAAATCAACTTCAAGAAGGTAATAGTTCTTCAAACCAGATACCATTTTATAATTCAAAATAGCCTCTTTAGCTCCAAGACGTGTTTTCGGGAAGGCATATGATTTGTTCTTTTCCGAATTCTTAAGGATAAAGTGACGCAACTGGGCTGAATCATTTTCGGGTAATTCACCTACAATGGCAAAATAACTCTTTTTGACTTTCCGCTCTTCAAACATTTTATTCAAACGTGTTAATGCCTTACTTGTACGCGCAAACAACACAACGCCACTCACAGGCCTATCCAAACGATGAACCACGCCCAGGAATACTTCACCAGGTTTATTGTACTTTTTCTTAATGTACTTTTTAACCTTATCGCTTAAAGTCTCATCACCAGTTTTATCACCTTGTACAATGTCAGATGTTGACTTGTTAACGGCAATTATATGATTGTCTTCAAATAATATATCTAACTTACCCATTCAATTAAAATCTAATATTGTTCTCTTTCATTAGGAAACTCAAGGCTCTTAACATCGCTAATGTAATTACCCACAGCTCCACTTATTTCAGCAAATAAATTATGATAACGCCTCAAAAAACGTGGCGAAAATTCCTGATTGATACCTAACATATCATGCAGAACCAACACCTGACCATCTACTTGATTTCCGGCACCAATACCTATTATTGGAATGTGTAATTCCTTAGATACCTGACCAGCCAGATCAGCAGGAATCTTCTCTAATACAATACCAAAGCAACCCGCTTCCTCTAACAAATGCGCATCTTCGATTAATTTCTTGGCTTCCTCTTCACGTTTAGCACGTACGGTATAGGTACCAAATTTATGTATCGATTGTGGCGTTAAACCCAAATGTCCCATAACAGGAATACCTGCTGACAAAATACGCTGAACCGATTCTAAAACCTCGCTACCACCTTCCAACTTCACAGCATCGGCTGCCGTTTCTTTCATTATTCGAATGGCAGATGTTAATGCTTCTTTTGAATTTCCCTGATAGGTACCAAAAGGCATATCAACCACAACCAAAGATCTGTTTACAGCCCTCACAACCGAAGCACCATGATAAATCATTTGATCCAATGTGATTGGTAAAGTTGTTTCCCAACCTGCCATCACATTCGATGCAGAATCGCCAACCAGAATCACATCAACTCCGGCATTATCAACAATCTTTGCCAATGAATAGTCATATGAGGTTAACATGGCAATCTTCTCACCCTTCATCTTAAGTTCACTTAATACGTGGGTTGTCACTTTTTTACGACGTTCTTGTGCAACAGACATAATTAAAGTATTTAACGGCCTTTATTCGGCAGTATTAATTTGTTAGACATTCACCAAAAATGGTAAGTATTAATTAAGTAACAAGCCACAAAGGTAGCAAATTGATATAAGCCTACAGCATTATTGTCCGTATCCTTTGTTATTTTGCTAATATCAGCTTGATTTTTCAAATCACATATGTATTTATTCACGATACAATTGACTAAATTTGAATTAAACCAAGCACTAAAAATTGATATGAGCCAAAATTACACAATGAATCCTTCTCTAAGATCTATCCTATCAATTATTTTCATTCTAATCGGATCAATGCTTTATGCGCAGAGCTCATTAAGCGCTTCTGATTCTTTTTTTAAAGACACCATTGTCACTTCTAAGTTTAAAGTTTCGATTGGAGGACAGATGCGACTAAATGGATTCTACGATTTTAATGCCTTACAGAATTCTGAGTCGTTTAATATTACAAATATTCCGACAGGAGCTAGTAATACATCTCCACGCTTTGCTTTAAGCGTACGACAATCACGCATCAGTCTCGATGCTGGTTACAAATCCGAAAAATTTGGTAACATATACACTTTTTTTGAAGGCGATTTCTTAGGTGATGGTCCATTAGATTTTAGGCTGCGTCATTTTTGGATTGGCATTAAATCATTTCGTGTTGGGCAGGATTGGTCAGCCTTTTGCGACATGGATGTCTGGCCAGATGTCATTGATTTTGATGGACCTCCGACAGGAGCATGGGCACGTTCGGCACAAGTTAAATACACTAAGCAAATTGAAAATTTTGGTCATTTTGCTGTAGCATTTGAGTCACCTAGGGCAAGTATTACAGAAGTTCCTGTGGTAGATTCGACCTTAACATCAACTTTCCAAGGCGCACCCGATCTTACGTCTCATTTAAATTACAAAGGTGATTGGGGACATATACAGTTAGCCATGGTACTTCGTAGAATTAATTTTCTGGTAGAAGAGAAAACCTTAGCTAATAACGCTGGTGGACTATCATTATCGGGCCACTTTATGCTTGGTAAAAAAGATAAGTTTCTATACCAAGCAAATGGTGGCTCAGGCATAGGCAGTTACCTTGTATCCTTTGAAGGTGGCGGCTACGATGCGGTAACAAAGGGTGGCAAAGAACTGTCTAACATTAAATCGCTTGGCGGCTATTGTGCCTATGAAAAATGGTGGAGCGACCAATTCAAATCCACATTGGTTTATGGTTACATGCATTTAGAAACCGAAATAGGATATACCATTGATGATACCTTTAACGGCCATTATTCATCCGCCAACCTATTTTGGTTAATGGATGAGAACCTTACCCTTGGATTAGAAGGTCAGTATGGTAGTGTTAATGATTTTAGCGGCCAAAGTGGCGATGCAGCAAGAATTCAATTCATGCTTCTGTTTAATTTTTAATCATTTGCGCTTTATACGAAAAAACAAACCTATTAAAAGAAGGGCAAATCCGATATATTTCAACTCAATCCAGCGATCAAAAATGAGTAATAAATCAACAACTGGAGTTTGACTTCCATAGCGTTCATCTATACCAGCAACCGCAATTGACCAACCTTTAAGTTTTAAGACTTCATCTTGCTTTATTTCATAATCGGTATAATTAGTCACCGTTTCAAACACGCGTATCTTTGCAATGTAATTAGTGGTTAATGGCAAGTTTAATCCCAAGGAATTTCTACCATCTACATTTAACAAACGGGGTCTATGGTCATTCATACCAGAACTAAGCCAGCCATTTACCAATGAATCCCCTGAGGCATCAGAAACATTAATCAGTGCAGCCTGAATCGTATTTAATTTACTTGATTCAACATAACCACTATCAGTCAATATAGCCTTGGGTAAATAAGATTCAACTTCCACCTTCCAATTGTTTATAGAAAACAATAATGACTCACCCAAACTAGGTCCTAAAAGAGAATCACTAACCATTGAACCATCATCCGCTACAACAATTAATTTAGCCGGCTCATCCTGCATTACAATATTCAGAAACTTTATAGCAAATGGGGTACGATAAATTGCTTTGTCGTAATTCACGCCATTGAAAATAGCACGATCAGTACCCGTAAGCATCTTCATTTTGTAATAATCATGCTGCCCTCCAACAGTTGAGAAAATAAAAAGGAGAAGTCCAACGTATGATAAGGCAGTAAACCAAGTCCTACCTCCCTTTGCTGATAAGCCCTGAATTATGGCAAAACCAATTCCAAAAAACACATACACCATCAATAGCTGTATACCAACTCCGTCGATATAATGATAGATAGATAAACCATCCTTTAATGGGAATACATACAAATATATCGCCCCTAAAAACAGGACAACAATACTAGCTAACATGGTCCAAAACGACGCTAATTGCCTAAGGAAAGTACTACTACTAAGTAATCCAATTACGATACCTAAGGCAAAAATAATTGATACAAAATAGGCATTACTTGGCCACATTAACTTAAACCAAGAAAATTGTCCTAAAACCGGATTTGAAATATAACCAAGAAAAAGTAAAACGATAGTAATACCCAAGCCCGACAAAAACTCTTTGCCTTTATTAACATCAACCATGTAAATTATTTAAAGTTTGAACTAAAAAAAATGCAATCAACAAGTTTAGTGTGCTTCATGAAATCCACTCACGATACTCTTGAAATTAGACGTAAAAGTAGCACCCATTGTTGCAAAATATAGATGAATAAATAAGAACATGCTTACCACGAATCCTGCACTTGCATGTAACAATGCTGTCAATAAAGTTCCTCCAACCCCAAAAACATTGTTAACAATTAATTCCGGAAAAAACAGCGCAATGCCCGTTATCGCTAATATTGGGAATAAAACAAACAATACAGCCACATAGGTTACTTGTTGCAATGGATTAAACTTCATTGCTTCTGTAGTAGGAAAAGGTGGTTCTTGCTTCTTAAACACACCAAAAACGTAATACTGAATTTGTTTTGTCAATCGACCAATCAAACCTTTAAACTGTATTTTGTAATGTTTCTTATTAGGTGAGAACATCATCGCCAACAAGAAAAGAACATAGGCAATAACAATACCAATTCCTGCAATATTATGACTGGCTACCGCTAATTCAAAAGGAACAATAGGTAAATCAGGACTTGAATATTGCATGCTGATACCTGTGATTAATAAAACCAAGAAAAACAAAGCGTTAAATGCATGCCAAACCCTCAACCACAATGGATATAAATATAATTTCGCGCTCATTTTTATTTCTTTTTTAGTAGAATTAAACGAAGAATAAAGTGAATCATCAAGCCAAAAATCATCAAGCCAAATAAAACTATACTCACAACATTAAGCGTTTTATTTCGGTTGGCACCAATCATATAACCTTCATTAAGTATGGTGGCATTAAAAAAGCCTGACTGTGCACGACTCTCTTCGACCCTATGTGCGTATAGTGACTCCATTAAAACAGAGTTGGCACTGTGACAATCCACACAACTGCGCAAAGCTTCAGCTTTTGGCAAAATCTTATGCGACACTAATATATCATCCTGAACCTTGGTATGGCAATCGATACACCTCACCTTATTAAAGTGATTTCTTTGATTTGGCAACCAGGCATGAATATCTTCAATTGCTTTAGGGTCATCATCGCTCAATAAACCATATTGAAATTTATTAGCATGGCAACTCAAACACATATCGTTGCTTAAACTAACCACATCTTTAATTGGGCCATTTTCGCGCAACGCCAATTGATAGCCATGTGGGTCGTGACACATCCAACAATTAAACTTCTCATCATTTGCCTTATAATGAACACTCTCTTGAAATTCAGCTTCTATACCCTCAAAATTATACTTCGCATAGTCATCATCTCCCCCATGACAATCAATACAAGCGTATTTTTCTTCCATACGCAATTCTCCTGAATGAGGGAATGTTTCATATTCAGGCGAATGGCAATCGATGCACGCAAATGATTTGTGAACTGATAAGTGCATTTTTGTGCTATCAACATGATAAAAAGGATTCATCGGACGTTTGTCCATTTGTCCTGTCCACTCATTTTCATATTGATAAAAAACCTCACCATGGCAACTTAGGCACTTCTCATTTTGTTGTGCCAAAAGCGAATAAGGCAAAATAGCTAAGCAGAAAACACTTAGAAACAACGATCGCTTTAATTTTTTCATGATAGCATGTATATAATATTGACGATATAAAAACTGCCCACAGAAAGAATCCTCTTCTTTAAGCAGGCAGTATTTTTTTAGCTTTATTAGCCTATTTTTTCTTTAAAGTATGCATATAGGTCACAATTGCCCAACGCTCTTCCTCATCCGTAATTTTCTTTTCGAAATTAGGCATCTCATCACGCCCAACAAATGATTGGTAATAGATAACCCCATCCTTTTGAGCTTTAAACTCAGCTGAAGTAAAATCACCTAAATCAGCATCAATACTTCTGGCCTTTGGTCCATTGCCTTCACCAAAATTACCGTGACATGATTTACAATGCTTTGAATACATCATTTTACCTAACTTCACCATTGAAGCATCATCAACTGACTGAGGATTCTTCATACTTTGATATTTAGCCGGTACATCCCAAGGCTTTTTTTCCTGTACAAACGACATTAAAAGCAAGCCAAACAAAACAAGTAAACTACCTGATAAAATTCTAACTTTAATTTTCTTCATATCCCTTTCTTTAAATTCGTATTGAAAAAATTCAATATACTAAAAATTCCACAAACGTGTAATATTAAATCCAAAACGGAAACTTCTTAAATCCATTTCGGCCTGATTGTGCATGTATAATTCTTGATTAAGAATACCCAAACCATTGGTTAAAAAGATTTGGAAAGCATGCGTACTTGTTGAAACCTCATATCCAATGGCCATATGAGCCTTTGGCGGTTTCGTAAAAGTGGAATATTGAGATATGCTTGAAATTTGCAAAGGTATACCTAACTCAAATGTTAAAGATGATTGTGGACTAAACTTAACGCGTCCTCCAAATCCAACACCTATTTTGTCATTGTCCATTAAACTATCCACAGCATTATAATGTGTGAAGTTAACACTGGCCTTTAAGGTAATCCAATCTGTAAATTTACGATCTACTATTAACTCACTAAAGTACGACATACGATCACTAAAAGCATAATCCGTGCCAAAAACAGTTTCTTCTCTAGCGTCAATAGCAGCATTTCCATACAAGGTAACACTCACGGGCATCGTATTCTGACGTGTTTGCCTAAAAGGTGTATACTTAGCTTGAAAATCTTGATATTTCTTTTGACTATTGGTACCAAAACCAACATTCAAATTATCTAAAATTGAATAATTAAAGCCAATACGAATATTAGCACCAGGAGCCATAATACCAAACACATCACTAATGCCATTCTCAACAACTCCAAAACGGTGATTAATCACCATTTCTAAAGTATTCTTTTGTTGTGTTACACTAGTATGATGGTTAACTATTGTTCCCGATTCCCATGGTGAACGAACTGGCTTGTCAACAACTTTTTCTACGGTTTCGGTTTCCTCTTGAGCAAATAACATAGCGCTCGATAGTAGAGCTAAAACCAATGTATATAAATATTTTTTCATGTTTATAGGTTTTAGTTATCTAATGCGCCTTGGTCAATCCACACCTTTATTATTTCACTTTGGTTACCAACATAATCAACACTTCCATGAGGACCAGGTTGAACCGTTTTAAAAGTAAGAATTGTACTTTCAGAAGAATTATCTTTATTTATTGCCCTTGGATGACTCATTAAACTAGCATGAGCATTGCCCACTGTTAAATCAAGTCCTCCTGCACTAGGATGACAGCTAACACAACCCTGACTTGTCCAAATAGGCTCTACCTCAGCAGAAAAACTAATTGGCACTTCTGGATCAACTGGGTCTCCTTTATCTGGAACTATTGTTTTGTACTCACAACCTACAAAGCCAATTAACAGCAGCAGTAATGAGGATATTATCAGATGTTTTATTTTTTTCATAAGCCGATACGTTTTCTATTACGCTAAATAACAGGTAATAGATGTAAGTATACAACAACTGCTTTCTTAGGATAAAGAAAGCAGTTGAAGATATGTTTTAGTTATTTGTACCTAAATATGCTCTTCCTGCAGTAATCAATGACTCACTGTACTCCTTATTATGAATGCCATAACTGTGATCATTCTTAACCAACGCATAATTCCAGTAGGCTGCAAGCTCTTTATTAGTCCATGTACCGCCAATAAGATGTCCTTCAGCATCCATAATACCAGCATCCATTAGGTCTTGTCCTAATAAGGCATGAAGCGCTTTGGTAGAAGCCATAATACCTTCTAAATCAATTGTAGCTCCACGGTCGGTATGACAAGTATTACAAGCTCCAAATTCAACCGTATCATCGCCTTTACGAAGCCCCATTGCGTGGCCTCCCAAGTATTCGCCATAATTTCCTGTTGAAGCAATAAACGACATGTGACAACTTTTACAGCTATGATGCCCTTTGGTTCCAGATGGAGCAGTTGGATCTGTTGTTCCTACATATCCACCAACACCACCAAAAATAGCGCCTTGCGCTCCATAATGTGGTCCCCAATGAGCAGCTGCACCAGCAGAAATTTCTAAGGTTCCATCAACTGTTGGATCTGGTTGTGTATCACCTCTGTGGCGTGGCTGGTGACATTTAATACATGTATTACTCATGCCATTTGGATCACTATATTGACTTGTAGCATCTACCTCTAAGCCTGTAAACACATCATTCTCATTTAAATACATATCAACCGCTTTGGTATAATGCATTTTATAATCATCTGTTGTATAGGTTTTATGTATTTGGTGACAGGTACCACAACTCATCGGAGTAGCTTCCGGATGTGAACCTCCTGAATTATTATCATTAGCAACGGCAGTTAAAAAACCTTCATTTGAATGACACATTGAACATGAACCTCCTGCATAATTAGCATAACCAACATGACTTGGGCCATCAACAAAGTGCGTTGAATGCTCAAACTGAGTTTGTTTCAAAAACAAATCACTTTCATCGTTATGACACTCCATACATGTAGAGTTACCATTAGCCCCATCGGTGCCATTGGTGCCATCAATACCATCTTTTCCATCTTTTCCAGCCTCACCTTGTGGACCTTCTTTAGTACAGCTCATGGTTGCTGTGGCTAATACCACAAGTACCAGATAAAAAAATTGTTTCAGCTCTTTCATACTATTTGAATTATTGTTAACCTCTATTTAATTTCAGCGTTAACAATTTTAAACATTTTTTTAATAAGTAGCACGGTGTAAATAATACGAACCCCCATTGACAAAAATCAACACAAACTCACTAACCTACTGTTAACGTAGAACTTAATACTGCTGATTTAATGTAGATTTAATTCCTTATTTATAATCATTACAACTAACAATACTCCCTTATGCACTAATTACTAACCTATTACACCACAGTTTAACCAACATTAACATTAGCTAAACAAAACAAACAGACTAACTGATTGACTAATAAGAATAATCATCAAGGAACAAAAAAGACCATCTACCTAGTACACCCATTAAGCCCAACATGATAAAAAGTTATCATAACTATTAAATTATTTGAATAAAATTGCATTTTACAGCTACGGTATTAAATAATGAAACTCAACACGATACCAAACTAAGTTTACATCCCTAATAAAACATTAACCTACAAATATTTCGAATCATTTGTTACAACCAATAAATCAAGCTATATTCATTGTAGCAAACAAGTAATTTATTACCACATGACTCACACATCAAACCATCTAAATGGTTGCCATGATTGCAATATGAAGTTTAACGGCTTTGATACGCTCAGTGAGTTACAACTCAACACTTTTAAAGATTCGCATTGTAAAGTTGAGTACCGTAAAGGAGAAACAATAATCAAACAAGGTGCGCGCTGTAGTAATTTGGTTTGTATAAAATCAGGCTATGTAAAAATGCACGTTGAAGGGCTTGGAGGAAAGAGTGTTATTGTTAAGGTACTAAAGCCAGGCGATTTTATAATTAGCCCCGGTATTTTTGATGATAATAAGAATCATTTTTCAGCCTCTGCAATAACGGATGTGAACACATGCCTAATTAGTATTGAAGCCTTTAGGAAAGTATTTCACGACAATGATAATTTTGCTGAAAGTGTATTGAAGCACAATCACCAATTAATGCAAACGCTGTATCATCAATTAATTAATTTATCGCACAAAAAGATGACTGGGCGGGTTGCTGACACCTTGCTTTACTTATCTAAAGAAGTGTATGAATCAAATACTTTCTACACAACACTCTCTCGTCAGGATATGGCTGATCTTTCCAGCGTCTCAAAGGAAAGCCTGATACGAATTTTAAAGGACTTCAAAGACAGTGGCATTGTTGTTGTTGAAGGCAATCAGTTTAAAATACAAGCTCTAAATACTTTGCAAAACATTAGCAAAGTAGGCTAACTAATGAAGCTCTTAAGAAAGTTAATATTTTCAAACATTTGGATTTCTCTGTCTGCAGTCTCAGTAGCTTGGATTCAAGCCTATTTGTTTGAATATAAACTTAGAGCTAACCTTATTGCGCTAATTTTCCTGGGGACTTATACAATTTACAACTACATTTACCTTGCAAGTTCACTTATCCATTCTAAGAGAATGAATCAAGATCATTTGCAATGGCTAAAGAGATATAAAACAGGACTTATCATTAGTTCAAGCCTTTCATTATTTGTATGTTTGTATCTTTTCATTGGGCTAAACATTATTCAAAAAACACTATTATTTATAGCAGGGCTATTGTCCCTTCTTTATGTTTTTCCAAATAAAACGAAACATGGGCTAAGGTGGATTCCTTACTTAAAAACACCAAGCATTTTAATTACTTGGCTGGTTGTAACCACTATTTTACCACAAATTGAATCTCAATTTTCACAAGTTGAGGCAAATACAATTTACTTTGCCATTCCATTCCTCCTCGCATGGATACTAATATTCGATCTCAGGGATTATTCTAAAGATTTAGCATCCATTAAAACATGGCCACAAAAATTGGGATTTAGCACTACCAAATTCATTTCGCTAGCTTTTATTGTCCTAGCCTTTATTTTGCTTATTCTAAACCTAAACAACAACTTACATCAACTTATTTCATTTGCTATTTTATGTCTGTACATTTTGGCTATTATTCGACTCAAATATATACCATATCATAACTACGCTATCATCTTTGATGGTTTACCAATACTTTGGGGATTTTCTCTCTTGCTACTCGAGTTTCTACAATAAAAAAAGCTGACTTAGAAGCCAGCTTAATTCTAATCTCTCAGCAAATACCTTTATTTAACCCTAATTATTTACCAAAATGATAATATAGTGTATTGCGACAAAGTTTTACCAACAATTTTGATACTCAAAATTGGGTGCAACTAAGTCGGGGTTAATCCGCATTAAATCTTATGTGCTTAACTAATGTGATGAATAATGCGGATTAATTTCAAATTCCAGTTCTTGCGTTTCAACAGAGTTACCTCCTACAAAAACCTTGAATTTACCAGGCTCAACTACGTATTGCCCATTAGGCATATAGTAACCAAGTTCTTTCTGGGTCAAGCTAAAGTGTAGCTCTTTACTTTCACCAACTGCCAGTTCAATCTTTTCAAAACCCTTAAGTTCTTTTACAGGACGAGCATATTTAGCTGCAAGGTCCTGAATATATAACTGAACGACTTCTTTACCATCTACACTTCCATTATTAGAAATTGTTACTGAGCACATCAACTCGTCATTCACCGACATGCTACTTTTATCCAATTTAAAATCAGAATAATGAAAATTGGTATAACTCAAACCATAACCAAATGGATACAAGGGCGTATTTGGCGAATCGGTATAACACGACCACAAAGCCTGTCCGGGCTGCTCTGCTGTTGGCCGACCAGTACTTTTATAATTGTAATAAATTGGCACCTGACCAACATTACGTGGAAAAGTCATTGGCAACTTACCCGATGGATTATAGCGACCAAACAAAACATCAGCAATAGCGTGTCCAGCCTCAGTTCCTCCATGCCAAGCTTCTACAATAGCTTGAGCCTTTACAGCAACATCAGGAATTGCCAAAGGACGACCATTCATTAGCACCACTACAATATTCTTATTCACGGCATAAACTGCATCAAATAATTCTTTCTGAAGGCCACGCAAACCAATATCGGTCTGACTACGCCCTTCTCCAGATTGAAAACAATCTTCACCTATTGCCAATAAAACAAGATCTGATTTTTTTGCTGCCTTAACTGCTGCTTTAAATCCAGAGCGGTCTGTTTCATTAAAGGTCATGAAATCAGGAAAGGTGCGTTTACCAATAGACAAATCGCAGCCCTTGGCATAATTAACCTTCACCGAAGGGGCGACACTTGCCTCAACTCCTTCAAGCAAAGAAACAGCAGTGTTTGCAACAGCCTGTGCACGCCAATTTCCCAATGGCGAATCCTTATCGTCGGCTAATGGCCCAATTACAGCAATGGATTTAACCTTATCCGATATTGGTAAAACAGCCTCATCATTCTTAAGCAAAACAATGGATTCGCGTGCTACCTTTCTTGAAGCCTCACGATGCTCTTCCGTGTAGATAGAATTTTTCTCACGTTCTACATCCGAATATTTGTAAGGATCGTCGAATAGACCAAGACGATATTTAATTCTTAAAATACGACGGACAGCATCATCAATCAACTTCTCATCAACCTTACCCTCTTCAACCAATTCTTGCAAATGAGTGATATAAGCCAAGGCCTCCATATCCATATCACAACCACCTTGAATGGCACGTAATGCGGACTCCTTCAAATCTGCCGCAGCACCATGTTCCATCATCTCACCAATACTATTCCAATCTGAGACAACAAAACCATCAAATCCCCATTCTCCTTTCAATAGATCGCGCATTAAAGCATCACTTGCAGTACATGGTTCTCCATCGATGGTATTGAAAGCATTCATAAAGGTTGCAACACCAGCTTCAGTGGAAGCTTTGAAAGTTGGCAACACTAAATTATATAGAGATTCACGACTTAGATCAACAGCGTTATAATCACGTCCAGCTTCAGAAAAACCATAACCTGCAAAATGCTTCGCACAAGCAGCAATGGTTGCAACGTCATCTAAATTATCTCCCTGGAAACCATTAATACGAGCCACAGAAATAATAGATGCCAGGTACGGATCTTCTCCTGCGCCTTCCATCACTCTTCCCCATCTGGCATCACGACCAACATCAACCATTGGTCCAAATGTCCAGTGCAATCCTTGAGCAGATGCCTCTTTCGCCGCAATTGATGCCGAAAGCTTAGCCAATTCAGGATCCCATGCAGCTGCTTCCGCTAAAGGAATTGGAAACATTGTTTTTTGACCATGAATAACATCGTAACCAAATATCATTGGTATGCCCAAACGGCTATTCTCAACAGCAAGCTTTTGCGCTTCGCGAGTTGCCTCGGCTCCAATCACATTTAACATGGAGCCAACTTTACCTGCTTTTATATTCTCAAATAATTCCTGAGTGTTATCTGCCTTTGGTGCAGGCCCAGTCATTTCCCATCGACTGGTATGTTGATTTAACTGCCCGATTTTTTCATCGAGCGTCATTTTACTCAATAGATCTTCAATAAAACGATCCTCTTCTGAATTCTGATTTCCTCCAGAAGAGCAGCCCGAAAGGGCAACTAATGCGAAAACTGTTAATACAATAAAATACTTCATAAGGTTTATTTAAAGTTTATGGTATTAAAAAAACAAAAAGACTGCCACAAAATGGCAGTCTTTCATAAAAAAACTTAAATATTTTAATTGTAACCTGGGTTTTGATCCTCAACAGAAATCCCTGGGTTCAAATCAATTTCTCTCTTAGGAATAGGATAAACTTCATTCTTGCCTGATACAAAGCCTCTTGAACTAAGCTCAGCAGAAGCATCACCCCATCGAACTAGATCCCAGAATCGATGTCCCTCAAATGCCAATTCTAAAGAACGCTCCTTTTTAATAACAGCAAACAAAGCATCGCCAGTAAGATTCTCCCAAGCACTATGATCGGTAAAACCAGCACGACGGCGTACTTCTCTGATTAAAGGTACAGCTTGTGCATCTTTACCATCTCTGTTATAAGCTTCGGCTGCCATTAATAACACATCAGCCAAACGAATAAGTTTGAAAGGCGTATTCCAGTTAACTTCATTAACAGGACCCGCTGTTTCCGACGGTATTGTTGAATACTTCAAACGAATATAATCTTCATAGGCTTCCCAATTATTGTTCCCTGATTTATCCACATCTCCACCCAGGGCTTTAAAGTCAGCATCTGAAATAGTTGAAGCCTCATATCTTTCAGTTCCGGCTTCATTTCTGATTAAATCACCAAACTTTTCAGTAGGAACATTAAATCCCCAACCATTTACATATCCGATAACATCAAGGTTATTAAATGAACCATCGCCGCGAGGCCCCATTAATTGAACCACAAAATTAGATTCAGCAGTACCATCCCATGGTCCGCCCCAGTCGTGCGAATTTTGACTAGAATACAGAACTTCAAAAATGGACTCAGATCCGGCTCTCTCCGCCTTCATCCAAATAGTTCCATAATCTTCGACCAAACTATAATCATCATCAATAACATCTTGAAAAGCTGCATGTGCCAAGGCATACTCTTGTTTATATAAATGCATCTTGCCAAGTAAAGCACGCGCAGCACCTTTTGAAATTCTAAATTCAAAGCCTGAACCTAAATCTTCTTTTAAGGGCAATTGAGTAATTGCTTCCGTTAAGTCTTTTGCAATTTGATTATAAATGGTTGTTTTATCCGTTCTAGGCCAATCCACTTGTAGAGATGTTGGATTCGCTGTATAAAAAGGGACTTCACCCCACATTGTAACTAACTCAAAATACGCATAAGCTCTAAAAAATTTCGCTTCTCCCGAAACTTGGTCATAATTTGCTAAATCAGGTGAAATAATAGCTAAAATGCCATTTGATGAATTTACAATACGGTAAAATGAATGCCACACATCCATTAATGCCGGATTATCATACTCATGTGTAAAGTTATTTAACTGTTGTAATTTAGGTTGGTCTGAAGAAGAACCTCCTCCAGCATTTACATCATCACCAGGTAAAACTTTAGCGAAAAAGATACTTGACCAATCACCGTAGTTATTATAACCTACCTGTAGAAAATCATATACACCAATAATGGCGGATTCAGCTTCCTCTTCTGTTGTTAAATAATCATCACTTGAAAACTTCCCTACTGGGTCTTTATCTAATACAGAATCAGAACATGCAGCACCAATCAGTATTAGAAACAACACAAATATATTATATCTTAAATTTTTCATTGTTCTCTGATTTTGAATTAGAAATTAACGGACAAACCGAACATAAACTTCTTAGTTGTAGGATAAAGCCCTTTGTCAATACCTTGGCGATTGTCATCACCTGAACCAGCTTCGGGATCCATACCTTTATACTTAGTGAATGTAAAATAATCATCCAAAGAAATAAAAGCGCGAACTCTACTTAAACCAATTGAAGAAACTAGATTTGTAGGAATCGTGTAGCCTAACTGTAGCTGTTTGATACGCATATACGATGCATCCTGAACCACTAAATCACTTCTATACAAATAATCACTTTCATTATTTGGTTTTGGCATTGATGCACCTGTATTTCCTGGAGTCCATCTATCATCAAAGAAAAACTTAGGTTTATTGGTCATTTTACGATCAGTACGGAACCAAGCCATAAATACATCATTTCCTGACATACCTTGCATGAACATACTGAAATCAAAGTTTTTATACTCTAAATTAATAGTAGCACCATATAATAGATCAGGGTGTGGATCACCAATATAGGTTTGGTCAGCTGCAGTAATTTCGCCATCACCACTCACATCAACCACATTAGGCTCACCTGTTTCTGGGTTAATGCCATTAGTCTTATAGCCTTTAAAATACCAAATCGGTTGTCCCTGTTCAAACCAAGTCATATCATATCCACGAACATTTGCTCCCGGTTGTGGTGTATCGTCTAATACTTGTGTTACTTCATTTTTAAGTGTACTCAAATTCAAATTAACAGAATACTTTAAACCAAATGAAGTTGTATTGCGCCATCCCATTTCAAATTCAAAACCAGAGTTTTCAACCGTACCTAAGTTGGCTGATGGGCTATTATAGTTACCATAACTACCTGGTAAAGTAAGTGTTTTAATTAAACCTTCTGTACTTTTCTTATAATAGTCCATTGAAAAACTAAAACGACTGGCAAAAGCTCTTAAATCAACACCAACGTTTGTTTGATCAGATTTTTCCCATAACAAATCTGGATTAATTGGGCTGTCAACTCTTGAACCTTGAGCCAAAGTTTCATCCTCATTAGGGTACATTATCCCTTCTGAAGTCCAAAATTCACGATCGGCAAATGGAATAACATTAGCGATACTACCATTTTCACCCCAACTGGCTCTAAGCTTCAAATAATCTATAGCATCAACTCCCCAGAAATCTTCCTGTGAAATAACCCATCCACCAGATATGGCAGCAAATGAATTCCAACGATTATCCTTTGGTAATACACTGGCTCCATCCCTTCTTAAAGAAGCCTCCACCATGTATTTGGCTTTATAGTTATAACTCAATCGTCCAAAATATGATACTAGTGAAGATTCTTCTAATGTTCCACCAACACGGTTAGTTGTCTTTTCAACCGAAAAATCATGGTAAGCATATTGCGATCCTTCCTTTGGCATTTGTGACTTCAGGTAATAGTTAGGGTGCGTATAATCTTCAAAAGACATACCAATCAATCCCGTGAAATCATGATCCCCAAATTTCTTATTATAAGACGCAAAGTTTTCCCAAAGTGCCTTATAATACTTGTCTGACCAATCTTCAACAATGTTAGTATTATTCGAACGTTCTGATGAAAAATAATATTTTGGTGACCAAGCTTTCTGAGTCACATAAGTCAATTCTAAACCAATACGAGAAGTGATACTTAAACCTTTTAACGGTTTTAAAGTTCCATAGAAAGAAGCTAGTAACTTATCTGTTATCTGCTTATCGTGGGTATTTTCCATAAAGGCAACAGGATTGGCAGTTTCACCAGTTACAAAACGATTAAGTCCATAGTACTGCCCACTTCCATTTTGAAGTGGAGTATTACCACCAGCATAAATCGCATCAATTCTACTCATATCCGACTCAATAATCGGCGTATAAGGATCCATCAACAAAGCACTATTTACGATTGAACGATACTCATCATCCTCAGGTAACACATTGCGACTTGAGTGAGAAAAGTTAAGATTATTACCAACTTCCAACCATGGCTTCATTTCGCTTTTAGTATTTATACGGAATGTATAACGTTCAAAACGTGCATCTTCACCACCAATTGCTCCATCTTGTCTCAAAAAAGAACCCGACATTAGATAAGTTGATTTCTCAGAACCTCCCGAAAAACTTAAGCTATGACGCTGCATTGGAGCTGCTGTACTAATAGCATCTAACCAGTCAGTATCATAATTCTCGCCAGCCGGAGGAGTTACAGTTTCTCCTGCCTCAGACATAAATTGTGAATACTCTGCTGCATTCATCATTTCAGCATTTGTTGAAAGGTTCTGAATACCGTACTGAAAATTATAACTTACTTGTGTTGTTCCCTTTTTACCACTTTTAGTCGTTATCATTACAACACCATTGGCACCTTCAGTACCGTAAATAGCAGCAGATGCAGCATCCTTAAGTACTTCCATCGATTCAATATCGTTCGGATCAAGGTCATCAATACCGCCCGTTTTCATACCATCAACAATGTAGAGTGGGTTACTGCTTCCATTGGATCCTGTACCACGAATACGAATCTTAACACCTGCACCAGGTGCTCCCGATGTTGGCATAACAGCCACACCAGCAGTTCGCCCCTGCAATGCACTTTCAACACGTCCGTTGGATACTTTTTCTAACTCTTCGCCTTTAACCGATCCGATAGCTGCTGTTACAACGCTTTTTCGTTGCACGCCATAACCTACTACTACCACCTCATCCATGTCAATGGCTTCCTCTTCTAAAGTGATATTAAAAGTTGTTTGGTCACCAACCAAAACTTCCTGTTCATTGTAACCAACAAAACTAAAAATTAGAGTATTCTCAGGTGACACCTCCAAAGAAAATTGACCATCTACATCCGTGATGGTTCCCTGGGTTGTGCCTTTAATGGCGATGGTTACACCTGGTAAAGAGATTCCACTTGCATCGTTTACCGTACCCGATATCATTTTAGATTGGGCACTTACTTGTGAAATATTAAAAATAGCTAGCAATAAAATAATTGCTGATTTAAACAGCCAATGGCCGTTAGTCTTTTTGTCGCGCACACATAGAAAATGCTGCGTCTTAAGTCTAGACTTTTTCATAAAATTTGCAAACTTTAATTAATTCAATTCCATTTAATTATTGGGTATTAACTCCTAAGAATCCGGCAATAGAGTCCAATTTATTTTCCGAATTCTTTCGTTTTCCGTCTCGATAAATTATGTCATAAGCACAACTTGTTTTAATTAATATTTTGGTTCAGCTAAATATTCTTTTTAAAATTTCAGAATACAATCCTCGCAAATAAAAGGAAGCTTATCGCTACGAATAATTTCAATTCAGATCGATTGAATATTTATCCTTTGGCGTGTGGATTATCTTCTATACCAATGTTAAAGATGTTACTAACAAATAAACACTATTTAACAAAGCACTTAATCCCGTAGTAATTAAAAAGTGGATACAAAAGAGCACATCTCATTTAATATACGCTAGTTTAAAGCATATTAAAGACATTTCTCTTCTTAAAAAAAGTAGATGCGATAAGTTGAAATGGTGGTAAAAATCTATTCAGAAAATAGATCAATGCTATAATTACAGAGGCGCATGACATTTGCAGCCTCATTATTATAAACTTTTTCATAACTTTGCAAAACTTTGATTATTTCAATTCCTTTAATTATTGGGGTTGATTCCTAAGAATCCGGTAATAGAGTCCAATTTATTTTCCGGATTCTTTCGTTTCCTTTCGATTATTTCATCTCATAGGCACATATATTTTTCTGGGTTTATTTCACTTATTTCTTTAATACAATTAAGCTATTACATCTCAACTATAACTTTATATTCTCCTTGCTCCATTAAAGGAATTAACTGGCCGTCAATCACTTTTCCGTCAACCATAATTTTCTTCACACCTTTCTGATTGCCATTCGGATTTTTAACTTCGATATTGTAAGTAGTACCTCTAAAAATGCGTTTAAAATTATACCCTTTCCAATCCGAAGGAATACAAGGATCGATTAACAAACCATCGTACTGAGGTTGAATACCTAATATATATTGAACCAAGGTGTAGAAATTCCACGAAGCCGTTCCTGTTAACCAACTATTCTTACCTTCTCCTGGCTTAAAGGCATCTTTACCTGCGATCATCTGACAGTATACATATGGCTCAACCTTGTGCAACTCACTAATATCTTCAAGATAAGCAGGACATATTTTACGGAAATATTCCCAGGCTTGATTTCCTCTACCTAAAATAGTTTCACCAATAATCACCCAAGGATTATTATGGCAGAAAATACCTGCATTCTCCTTATAACCTGCCGGGTAAGTTGATATCTCGCCATACTCAATGTAATATTTGGTAAAAGCGGGATTATTTAACACAATACCATAAGGTGAATCCAAGCGCTCTTTCACACTGTTTAATGCCTTTTCTACCATACCATCCTCGAGACCTACCTCAGCCATGGCACACCATCCTTGCGATTCAATAAAGATTTTTCCTTCTTCGTTTTCATCCGAACCTACTTTATTGCCATAGTAATCGTATGCTCGTAGATACCAATCTCCATCCCAACCATGTTGCTTAATGGCTTCAACCATTACATCAATATGAACCTGTGCGTTTGCTCCCTCTTCGCTTTTATCAATTCGCTGACAAAGTTTCACAAACTCTTTACCATACACCACAAACAAACCAGCTATCATCAATGATTCAGCGGTACGTCCTTTTTTATTTCCTGTTGTTTGGAAAGATTCATTTGGATCGGTTGAGAAACAATTAAGATTTAAGCAATCGTTCCAATCGGCACGACCAATAAGCGGCAAGTTATGTGGGCCTAAATTATTAACCACATGATAAAATGACACTTTCAAGTGATGAAACAATGATTGCGCTTTAGTTTCATCGTTATCAAACGGCACCTGTTCATCAAGAATAGAAAAATCACCTGTTTCTTTAATATATGTGGTGACCGATAGAATCAACCACAATGGATCATCGTTAAAATCTCCACCTAGGGCATGATTTCCTTTTTTCGTTAATGGTTGATATTGGTGATAACAACCTCCATCTTCAAATTGTGTAGCAGCAATGTCCAGAATTCGTTCTCTTGCTTTTTCAGGCACCTGATGCACAAATCCAATTAAATCCTGATTAGAATCGCGGAAGCCCATGCCACGCCCTATACCACTTTCGAAGAAGCTAGCACTGCGTGACATATTAAAAGTCACCATGCACTGATACTGATTCCAGATATTAACCATGCGATTTAATGGCTTCTCATCACTATCTAATTGCATGGTATTTAATAAGCCATTCCAATAACTTGAAAGCTCATCAAAAGCTTTTTGTACTTTTTCAGTAGTGTCAAACTGAGCAATCATGTTTTTTGCAATCGTCTTATTGATTACATTTTTCGACTCCCATTTCTCCTCCTTTTTATTTTCAACATAACCAAGGTTGAAAACATATTCAATTTCTTCACCTGGCTGCAATTCAATTTCAAAATAATGCGATGCTATAGGTGACCATCCGTGCGCCTCGCTATTGGTAGCTTTTCCTTCAAGCACTGCTTTGGGATTATTAAATCCATTGTGCATACCAATAAACGATTCTCTATCCGTATCGTAACCCTGAATTTCTTTATTAACTGAGAAGTAAGCATAGTGATCGCGACGCTCCTTATACTCTGTTTTGTGATAGATGGCTGATCCTTCTACTTCAACCTCTCCTGTTGAGAAGTTACGCTGAAAATTGGTCATATCATCTTCAGCATTCCACAAGCACCACTCAAGAAACGAAAATAGCTTTATCTTTTTGACAGCATCAGTATTATTCTTCAGTTTAAGCAAATGAACCTCTCCTAAATAATCGAGCGGTATAAAACAAAGCAAATCAGAACTTAAACCATTCTTTTCACTCACAAACCGGGTATAACCCAAACCGTGATGACACTCGTATTTATCCAACTTAGTTTGCGTAGGCTTGAAACCTGGATTCCAAACAGCATCACCTTCTTTAATATAATAATAACGACCACCATTATCCATTGGCACATTATTGTAACGATACCTGGTTAAGCGTCGAAACTTAGCATCTTTATAAAAACTATATCCTCCTCCTGTATTTGACACAAGCCCAAAAAAATCTTTATTGCCCAAATAATTAATCCACGGGAAAGGGGTTTCCGGCGTTGTAATCACATACTCCTTCGCTACATCATCAAAAAATCCAAACTTCATCTCTTCTCTTTTAATTCTACTACTATACTTTTTATTTTATCTCTCTTTGCTCATAAATCAGCCTCGTCAAAATCAACAATCAAATCACCCTATTCTTCCAAAGCTCTTCGCTCAAGCAACGTTTTTGTAATGTCATCCAGTTTTGATTGTGTAAGTGGATAAATAGTCATTAATATTGCAGCTAATAATGCTACTAATGCAGGTATCCAACTCATTAACATTTTGATTGCAGGTATTGCGCCCTGTATTGTACTTGAGTCCATACCATCATAATGGTAGGCGGCCATCACAGCACCTATTATTGCAGCAGCAAGTCCTCCACCAAATTTCGTCACAAATGAACCAGCTGAATATATAAGTCCGGTGGCTCTTCTTCCATTTTTATATTCTGAATAATCAGCAGCATCACCAAGCATTGCAAAAAATAGTGTTGGGAAAATAGCTGCACCAAATTCAGATATAATTCCGATGGTAAAAATGGCGCCAATATCCTGTGGACCACAAAACAAAAACAAGGCATTTACACCACCTGAAAATAAAAGGGCATATATAAAAAGCTTACGCTTACCGAATCTTTTACCTAACGGCGCTGTTGCCATTGCACCTAAAATAGAGGCAATCATCAAAGCAATAAGAAAAGAAGCTGCCAATAATTGATTATTAAGATAGGCCGTAAAGTAATACATAACCATACCTTGCTTAATGGAATTATAGATGGTCCATAATAGTCCAACAACTAAAAGAACAAGCCAGGGCTTATTGTTAATTAGATCCGATAAGTCACGTTTAAGGTTTGCCTTTTGAGTTTTAGGTGGCGACACCCTCTCTTTTGTAGAAACAAAAGTCAGAAACATGAATAAAGCTAAGAAAACAGACATCAAATAAATTGAATTACTATATCCTTTTTTCTGATTAATCAAACGTATTTTTTCAACTTCTAGATCCAATTCTCCTTCTACAATAAAACGATAGACCTGATCAGGATTCATTGAAAAACTAATATATGGAGCAGGCTCTTTTTTCTGCTCAACGCTAGGGTTTTGCCACACAAAAGTAGCAAGTCCATCCTTCGTTTTAATATTTGCATTTTCGACAAACTGAGATGATGAAACACTCACTTCGTATCGCGATTCATTTAACTTATCAATCTCAATGGTTGGATTAACATTTCCAAAATATGCAACCAAAAACAATAACGCGCCTTGGACGATCATCCCACCTGCAAAAGCACCAACCATTCTGAAAGATCCCAAACTAGTGCGCTCTTTATTATCGCCAGTCATAACAGCCATTAAGGCACCGTATGGAATATTGTTTGCTGTATAAATTAAAGTAAAAAGAATGTAGGTTGTATAAGCATAAATAATTTTACCTGTCATTCCAAGATTAGGGCTCGTAAACAACAAAGATAAAATTCCTGCTAATGGCAATGCTGTCCACAATATCCATGGTCTAAACTTCCCATATTTCGATTTAGTGCGATCACCTATTATTCCCATGGCAACATCACTAATTCCATCACTAAAGCGTGCAACTAATAACAATAAACCTGCCGCTGCCGCTGTTATACCAAACACATCAGTATAAAAGAACAATAAAAAGGTTGACACACCTCGCCAAGCTATATTAGCAGCACCATCACCTAGTCCATACCCTATCTTTTCCCAAATCGAGACTTTATTCTTGAGATCTACATTCATTCTTTTACACTATAAAGTTTAATAATTCTTTGCGCGTTCTTTCGTAAATATCACGACTAAACATATACAAGCGTGCTGGCTTATGGGAAACATCCTTTTGCTTTTCATCAAGTGGCACCATATACTTCATTCGTGCAACCTTCTTCCTGAAATTTCGCTTATCAAAAGTGGTGTCCAATATTATTTCATACACTTTCTGTAATTGAGAAAGCGTAAATTTCTCTGGTAACAACTCAAACGCAATTGGTTCATGAAGCAATTTACTTCTCATTGCTTTTAAAGCCTCTTGTAAAATAAGGTTATGATCAAACGCCAATTCAGCAACCTCAGCCACTGGCACCCACATCACATTTCGACCTTTCCATTCGAGTGTTACCTTTGGGGTTGCCAGCAATGCAAAAAAACCAACCGAGACAATTCGTTGTTCTGGATTGCGCTTATCACTAATTAACCATTGACGATCATTTTCTTTATTTAAACGATCAGGGTGTGCGAATGTCTTGAACTGCTCAAGATAAACGTCTTTTAAACCTGTTAAATCAAATAAAATGCGCTGAGCAGCTGCATCCATTGTCTCATCTTCATAAACATGATTACCTGTTAAAGTCATGTCAGAAAAAATTAACCCCTGCTCCATATTTTCTAACACACGATCAACCAAAAGCACATTCAGCTTATCGAAATCAAATCCGAACACAACGCAATCAACAGACAAATACTTTATTAGATCCTTATTCATTTAACACTGGCATTACAATCCATTACATAGTGTACATTTTACACTTAAAAATTCAGTGGCAATATATAACACATTTTTACATTTGACAAGATTTATTAAATCAAATGCTTACGCATATAAAAATTACTTAGTGTCTATATTACACCTTAGAGCCTATAGCAACTTAAATAGAGCTTTTTTTTATTAGCACTTCACTCAACCTTATTTATAACCAATCTACATAATATGATATTACTAATTTGGGATACTATGCAAATACAACACTCTCAAATTATAAAATCAATTCAAGGGATTCATACTTTTTAACTAATTAAAGCACACAAATGCTATTAATATTTCGGCAAACAACTGATATTGAACAATGCTACAATTTACTTGTTAAGAGAAGTGTTAACGGTAGATTTCTAAAAGAATGTTAAACATTACAGAAAAAAATCGTTAATGTAAATATTTCTATATATTTACGACATAATATAGAAGTTCTGCTTATGATTTGTCCACATATACAGTACATATACGACAAAACCATAAGCAAACATAAATTGTATTTAACATTAAATAATACGTTCAAATTATGAAAGTAACAGTTGTAGGAGCCGGAAATGTTGGAGCCACTTGTGCAGATGTATTGGCATACCGAGAGATTGCCAATGAGGTTGTTTTAGTTGATATAAAAGAAGGAGTTGCTGAAGGAAAAGCACTTGATATATGGCAAAAAGCCCCAATAAACCTATATGACACAAGAACTGTTGGCGTAACGAATGATTACACAAAAACAGCTGGTTCTGATGTTGTTGTAATTACATCTGGTCTTCCGCGCAAACCGGGAATGACTCGCGATGATTTAATTCAAACCAACGCTGGCATCGTTAAAATTGTTACAGAACAAGTTATTGAACATTCGCCTGAAGCTATTATTATTGTTGTTTCAAATCCATTGGATGTAATGACTTACCAGGCTCACTTATCTTCAAAATTGCCAAGAACAAAAGTTATGGGTATGGCAGGTATTCTGGACACAGCACGTTACCGCGCCTTTTTAGCCGAAGCTTTAAATGTATCTCCGAAAGATATTCAAGCAGTATTGATGGGCGGCCATGGTGATACAATGGTTCCACTTCCTAGATATACAACTGTTGGTGGTATACCAGTAACTGAATTAATTGACGAAGAAACATTAGATGCTATTATCGAACGTACTAAGTTTGGTGGAGGAGAATTAGTAAAACTAATGGGTACCTCAGCTTGGTATGCACCTGGTTCTGCAGCTGCTCAGATGGTTGAAGCTATTGTTCGTGATCAAAAACGTGTATTCCCGGTATGTATTAAACTTGACGGTGAGTACGGAATTGATGACTGCTACCTTGGAGTACCAGTAATACTAGGGAAAAACGGTATTGAAAAAGTGATCGAATTAGACTTGAACGAGGACGAAAAAGCCTTGTTACAAAGCAGTAGAACACATGTGAAAGAAGTTATGGCAGTTCTTGAGAACTTGAAATAAAAAACCTTTCACCATATACAATATAAACCCGTCTTAAAAGGACGGGTTTTTTTGTGTGCGATTTTGAACACGCTTTTGTTCTGATATCGGTCATTTTAAAATAAGCCTTCACCCACCAACCCACCTCAACCAACTACATATCTTACACTTACAAAGCATGGCACAAAGTATGATATACTCCTAGCAATAAAACAAATGGAGGATATAGTGATGAAAACACAAATTAACCACAGCCACAAGAACACAACAATTAATTACCTATTTTTTGGAATTACTGTTAGCATTTTTACTTTGAGCATTTACTTTTCATTTAATCAAAGTAGCCCGATCCTTAAATCTGCCGATGTTTCAGCATTAATGAATAAACAAACTTACCAACCAGTATTGGAGCATGTAACGGAATTAGCACCCATAGACCTTAAAGAACTTTTGGTGGAGAATGTAGAAGCCCCAATAACAATAGAAAGCTGGATGACAAAACCGCTTGATAATTCATACACTGCTACAAACATTGAATACTTTAACACACCTGTTGAAGAGCCGGCTTTAGAACTTCAAACATGGATGGTTTCGCTTAGCGAATGGTCGGTTATCGAAACCAATAGTACTTTCACCGAAGAAAGTATCCCACTTGAAAATTGGATGTTTAACACAAATGCCTGGCCAACGATGCAACTAGAGCAATTGCTTAGCACTGATTATGCCGAGGAGCACATTGCCATTGAGCCTTGGATGTTATCATTGGATTCTTGGAATATCATCGACGCAAATTTTGTTGAAGAGGACATTCCTTTGGAAAGTTGGATGGTTAACATTAACGAATGGGAAGTATTAAACGACCATACACTAGCAAAACAATAACTTAACTCATTACTATATACTCATAAAAGGTCGCTCAAGGCGACCTTTTTTAATATACATCATTTCGCCTCTTTCTTCTTTAAAGAATCATCTTCCGCCACACTTTCAACAACTACTTCTTGTTTCAAAGCAAATCGTTTATAATACGACATTATTAATGCTGTAAGTGGCAATGCCAATAACATACCTAAAAGTCCCATTAAGCTACCCCATATCGACAATGAAAGTAAAACAATAGCAGGGTTCATCCCATAAGCTTTCCCTAATATTCGCGGTGTTAATATGGTTTCCTGAATAAGCTGTACAATAGCAATCACAATAATCACCATTAAAGCGACATGCCAGAAACTTTGCTGTGTTTCCATTGCCTTAAGCAGTGCTAGTAGCAAGGCAGGAATGATTCCAACAATTTGCAGGTAAGGAATTATATTTAACGCCCCAATAAAAAGTCCCATAATTATCGCCATTGGCAAACCTATAATTTTAAAGCCGATTGCCAGTAATATTCCAACAATCAAAGCAATCAAACCTTGTGATCTGAAATACAAATCCATTGCTCCAGCCAAATCATCAACCACACCTACACTAACTTCCTGGTATTGTTTGGGTATTAACTGAAACCAAAACTCTCCCATCTTTTTAAAATCAAGAAGAATAAAGATGGTGTAAAGTACAATTACCAAAAGACCAATAAACCAAGCCAATATTTGCATGGAACCCGAAAACAAATTCCAGAAACCGGGCATAATCTTTTTAGTAGCCTGTGAAATATTATCCAAATTTAAATAAGATACCAAATCAGCTTCTCTGATCATCTCCCTTAAACTCTTATCCATTTCAAACGGCAGTACATTTTGTACATTAACCGATTGCAAGTATTGTTTTATTAGGCTTCCCATTTTATTCATTTCTTGAATAAAGGCTGGCACCAGATAAACTATTACCAGAGAAATAAGCGACATTACAATTGCAACTGCGAGAATTACCGAAACTCCCCTATACTTAACTCTTAATTTTGTTTGAATAAAATTCACAAACGGATCTAAGAGATAAGCAATAAAAAGAGCGATAACAAAGGGACCTAGCACATGTTTAAGATGGTTTACTGCATATAAAACACCAACTATCAATAGTGTTGCAATTACCATACGTACAACTCGGTCGAATGTATATGGACGATGTAAATTTGATTGCATAAATAAAGAATTGAGGCCAGCACAATAAACAATGTACTTTAAACCTAAATGCAAAATAAAAAAACCTTACGCACGTTTTATTATATTAATGAATCTTTTTTCATTTTAATACGTTACATCATTGTTAATAAATGTGAAAAAAAATGGAATAAATGTGAAAATATGTATTGCTTTTTCCTGCATATTTTATTATTTTGCAGATAGGATCAAAAAAGGTACTTTGTAGTCTGGTATCAAAAATTGTTTTCGACCAAGAGCATTATCTAAACCACGTGGCATTACCTATTGGCTAATAACTCATTAGCCAATACAAAATTTAAATACAAGCAAAACATGAAGAACGTTTTAAAGACCATACTAATAGCAATAAGCATCACATGCTTATGGTCTTGCGAACGCGAATTCACATATAGAGGCGGCGAAGAAGGATTGTATTTCTCGATGGACACAGTAATGTTCGATACAATTTTTACTTCCATTGGATCCACTACTCAAAACTTTAAAGTCTATAATCCATACGATGAAGATTTATTAATTAAATCTATTGAACTGGCAGGTGGAGAAAGTACAGGGTTTCGAATTAATGTCAATGGCTATTCGGAGAACGCCTTAACTGACGTACAGATAGGGGCTAGAGATAGTTTATTCATTTTTGTTGAAATTACCATTGATCCAATGGGAAGTAACAAGCCATTTGTTGTAAATGACTCTATCATTTTTCAAACAAGTAAACACTTACAGTCGGTTAAACTAGTTGCGTACGGGCAAGACGTAGTGCTGATGCGACAAGAATGGCTAAAAACTCAAACCTTAACAAAAGATAAACCTTATCTAATCTATGACTATGTTGTTGTAGATTCGGCTGAGACCGTATCGATTGATCCTGGCGCAAGGCTTTACTTTTATAAGGATGCTAGTTTACTTGTACTAGGTACGTTAGAGGTTAATGGCACAAAGGAGGAACCCGTTCTCTTTACCGGTCATCGCCAGGAAGAATGGTACGAGGATAAACCAGGACAATGGGGCTACATTCATCTTTTACCAGAATCAGGAAAAAGCACCTTTAATAATGCCATTATTAAAAATGGTATGATGGGAATACTTGCCGACTCTGTTGGTCTGGATGATAATCCTATTGAAATACACAATACACGCATTGAACACATAAGCTCCTTTGGTTTATTAGCACAAAGCGCATCGCTAAATGTAAGCAATTGTATATTTGGCGACAGTGGCAATAATTCATTGGCTCTAACAGTAGGCGGTTCATACGAATTTAACCATTGTACGTTTGCCAATTACTTTGATTGGACTTTCAGAACAAACCCAAGTATTTTTCTGAATAATTACTTTTTAGACGAAAATGACAACCAACAGATAGTACCACTCAAGAAAGCGAACTTCTACAATTGTATTATCTATGGTAAAAATCGTAATGAATTAGGTTTTGATCTTAAATTTGAAGATAGTGAAATTCCTGAAGCCGATGCGAAGTATTTGTTTGATCATTGCCTAATAAGATTAGTCGAAGACTTTGACACATCTGATGAAACCAAGTACAAAAACATAATCACCGATAAGGATCCTAGTTTCATTGATTACAATGAATACAACTACCAACTAGATACGCTTTCCGCAGCCAAAGACATAGGTAAAATCTCGGTAGGAGAAAGCTTTCCTTTCGACATTCTAAACATTAGTCGCCTCGAAGATGATGGCCCTGATTTGGGAGCCTATGAGCGCGTTGAAAAATCAAAATGATAATAAATAGAACTCGTTTTCTCTTTAATTTATTATTAATCCCCTTCTTACTAAGCTCACAAAACAAGCACGAAAAGGATTATTCCATTCTGTTCTATAATGTCGAAAACCTTTTCGATTGCGACAACGATAGTTTAACCAACGATGACGAATTTACCCCAACTGACTATAAACATTGGACACCTTATCGCTTCTATCAAAAAGTGAATGGTATAAGCAAAGTCATTCTAAGCGCAAATGCTTGGAATCCTCCTCAGATAATTGGCTTATGCGAAATAGAAAATACTTATGCACTCAAACAGCTCATCTACCACAGTGGCTTGAATAACCAATCCTATCGATACATACATTTTGATTCACCCGACAAAAGAGGCATTGACGTAGCTTTATTATACAGAAGTAAATATTTTGCACCAATAGAATCTTATCCGATCAATTGCTCTAACACAGAGTCTTCATATTATACACGTGACATTCTTTATTGCAAAGGGGTAATGTTGCAATCAGACACCTTGCATATTTTTGTCAACCATTGGCCTTCAAAAAGAGGCGGAGAATTAGCCTCGGAGAAGAAAAGAATAGTGGTTGCTGAGCGCATAGCAGAAAAGGTAGATTCCATCTATCACACAGACATAAAAGCTAAAATTATCGTAATGGGAGATTTCAACGCCACTATGAATGCTGAATCGCTTCACTCATTAATTACTCATCAAAACCTATGCTCTATTTTACAGGTAAAATCAATTTCGAATAAGCCAATTGCCGGATCGCATAAATACCAAGGAGAATGGTCGCTAATTGACCACATTCTTATTTCTGAAGGATTAGCGAATAGTCAATCTTTAAAATTTGAACACGAAATAATTCAATTCAACTATTTACTTGAAGAAGATAAGTCGTATAGTGGATTTAAACCGCGTAGAACTTATGCAGGGCCGCGTTACATCGGAGGAGTAAGCGATCATTTACCAGTTATTCTGAAAGTAAAAAAAAGGAAGGGGAACTAATGCCCCCCTATAACCCTTAAAAAACTAACCCTAAAAACAAGTTGGTAAACCGACCTGTTTAATCCTAAATATTTTGTTTTACTTACTTCAATTTGATGCGTCAAATATAAACAATTGTTTTTAGATGCATCAAATTTCGCTTATTAAATTAATTGCTGACGGTACCATTCAAATAAACAAACGGTTGCTGCATGCGAAACATTCATCGATTTGATAGCACCTGGCATTGGCACATAATAACTTGAAACACATTCAGCAAGCATCTCATCCGAAACACCATACTTCTCATTGCCAAGAACCAAAGCTAACTTACTAGGTATACAACAATTATAAATACTTTGAGCCCCTTCAACTGTTTCTAAAGCACATATCTGATAGTCATTAGGCAATTGCTCCTTGAATGAATTACTGTCAGTAAAAATAACCTCAACATGATTTAAAGCCGCTCCAGCTGTTTTTTTCACCTTAGTATCACGCAAATGTTCACCATTTAATACGATTACTTTTTTTGCACCAACATTGGCCGCTAAGCGAATAATACTACCTACGTTTTCTGGTGTCGAAAACGAATCGGCAATCAAAATAGGGCCTACATCAATAGTTTTATCTTTTTGCTTCTCAAAAAAGTATTTAGAATGGGTTTCCATAAATTTACTTTACAGGTTTTAATCCCATTTCAATTCCTGTTTTGAGCATTAGCTGATATGCCTCATCGTGATCATTGGCTATATCGCCCTCTAGAATAGCTTCTTTAATCACAGACTTTAAATCACCAATTTCCTTGCATGGCGAAAGACCAAAAGTCTCCATTATTTCCTCTCCACTCACGGGTGGTTGAAAATTACGAACATGATCCTTCTCTTCAATTTCCTTTAGCTTACGGCGAACCTGTTTAAAGTTACGCATGTATCGCTTCACCTTTTCAGGATTCTTAGATGTTATATCTGCCTCGCAAAGAGTCATTAATTTATCAATATCATCACCTGCTTCGAACAGTAAACGACGAACAGCCGAATCTGTCACAACATCTTCACTCAACACAATTGGACGCATATGAAGTCCCACCATCTTCTGAACAAATTTCATCTTCTCATTCAAAGGTAATTTGATGCGCTTAAATATTTTAGGCACCATCTTCACTCCTATGAAATTATGATTATGAAATGTCCATCCGGTATTTTTATCGTAACGCTTTGTAACTGGTTTTGCAATGTCGTGCAGAATAGCCGACCAGCGTAACCACAAATCATCGGTATTGGGTACAATTCGATCCAACACTTCTAAGGTGTGATAAAAATTATCCTTATGAGCACGACCTTTGACCTTATCAACACCTTTTAAAGCTTGCATCTCTGGAAAGATAATTCCTAACAAACCCGTTTCTTCCAGAAGCTTAAAGCCAATAGATGGTTGATCAGCCATCACAATTTTATTTAACTCATCCGAAATTCGCTCGGCGGAAATAATATCAATTCTATCCTTACTCTTTTTAATACCCTCAAAAGTTGCTTCATCAATTTGAAACTCCAATTGCGTTGCAAAGCGAATGGCACGCATCATCCTTAGCGGGTCATCCGAAAAAGTAATTAAAGGATCCTGAGGTGTACGAATTACTCCATCTTGCATATCCTTAATCCCATCAAAGGGGTCAAGCAAATCACCGTAGGTAGTTCTATTTAAAGATAAGGCCAAAGCATTAATTGAGAAATCGCGTCTATTCTGATCATCTTCAAGCGTTCCATCCTCTACTATTGGCTTTCGCGAGTGGCGTTGATACGACTCTTTACGCGCTCCAACAAACTCAACCTCTAAATCGCGATACTTTAACATGGCAGTACCAAAATTCTTAAAAACTGATAAACGTAATCCACCTAGTTTTTTAGCAACACGCTCTGCCAATTCAATACCACTGCCAATTACAACCACATCAATATCCTTCGATGGGCGGTTTAAAAAAATATCCCGAACGAAACCTCCTATCACAAATGATTGCAAGCTCATATCATCACTCACATCTCGAATAGCATGAAAAACAGGATGTTTCAAATACTTTTCAATATCTTCACTGCCATTTATTGTCATAATGCTGACAAAATTACAATTTTTTATGGCAATTTGGCCTTCAAATACCGATTTGAGTTTTGGCACAAATATTGATATTGACATATCGACATTATTAGATAATTAAATTTAAAACATTATATCATGTTAGAAAAATTAAATAACGATACATTTAAAGCTAAAGTTTTTAACTACACAGATAGTAAAGAGTGGAAATTTGAAGGTGACAAACCTTGTATAATCGATTTTTATGCGGACTGGTGTGGACCGTGTAAAGCTGTGGCTCCAGTGCTTGAAGAACTAGCAACTGAGTACGATGGTAAAATTGACATTTATAAAGTTGATACGGAAGTAGAGCGTGAATTAGCCGGAGCATTTGGTATCCAGAGTATTCCTTCGATACTATTTATTCCCAAAGATGGTCAACCACAAATGGCACAAGGCGCCTTACCAAAAGATACTTTTGAGAAAGCGTTTAAAGACGTATTAAAGGTTGAGAAATAAGCTATAATAAAGTCTAATCAAATTGTATATCATGAAGAAATTAAAATTCCCCTTAATAATTGGACTTGCTCTTATATCAGGCATTGCTTTGAGTTTTGCTAACACCAACAAAACAGACAATGCGATTGATTCAGACGAGAGCCAGGGCAGTGAAGTAATCTATCTGGATAAAACGACTTTTAAAGAAAAAGTATTTGATTACGAAGCAAGTCAAACATGGGATTATAAAGGTGAGGTACCAGCCATTCTTGATTTTTATGCTGATTGGTGTGGCCCATGCAAACAATTGTCTCCGGTTCTAAAACAGTTACAAAAAGAATACGGCGATAAAATTCAGATTTATAAAATCAACACTGATAAGGAAAAAGAACTAGCTGGCACATTTGGCATTCGCAGTTTGCCAACCATTGTATTTGTTCCACTGGATGGCGAACCACAAGCAGCCATGGGATTTCGACCAAAAAACGATATGGAAACAATGATCAAAGAAATTCTTAAAGTAGAAAAGTAAAACCTTACATATAATTACGATTTAAAAGCCGAAGAAAAATTTCTTCGGCTTTTTTGTTGCCCGCATCTAAATTCAATTACCTTTGAAGCCGAATTACAGGGGTGCCTTAAATAACAGGCTGAGATTACACCCATTGAACCTGATGCAGGTAATGCTGTCGCAGGGAAATGAATTCTTCTCCAATAAGGCTCCTCTATTTAATTTTCAGATCGAATGAAGATAAGTGTAAATGGACAGGAGCAAAACATGCCCCCTTCAAGTACAATTTTTGACGTACTAAATCAGATTAAACAAGCAGACACTGGTGGCATTGCCATTGCTATTAATGATATGGTTGTTCCAAAAAGCAAATGGAATAGTGCTCAAATATCTGATGGAGATAAAGTTTTAATAATTAAAGCCAGCCAAGGAGGTTAAATCAATCAACAAGCCATGACAAAAGGAAAGATTTCGCAACAGGGCATAACAACAGGTCCGTTTCCAAGTTCGAAAAAGATATACGAAAATGGAACCATTCATAATATTAAAGTAGCGCATCGAAGTATTGAATTAAGCGACACAAGAACAACTGAGGATGAATTAATTTCAAATCCTCCAATTACTGTTTACGATACCAGTGGTCCGTATACCGATCCATCTTATGTGGTTGATTTGGAGAAAGGGCTTCCTAAAATTCGTCAACAATGGATTGAGGAGCGTGCCGATGTTGAAAAGCTGACAAACTTAAGCTCGGAATATGGCAATCAACGCCTAAATAACAAAGAGCTCGACAAGCTACGTTTCGATCATGTTAACCATACGCCATTACGTGCCATTAAAGGCAATTGCGTAACGCAGTATTATTATGCATGCCAGGGCATTATTACACCTGAAATGGAGTACGTTGCCATACGTGAGAACCAGCAACTACAACAGGTAAAAGAAAACTATCGTCAACATCGTGGCGAATGCTATGGTGCCAATATTCCTGAAAAAGAAGTTACAGCCGAATTTGTACGTCAAGAGCTTGCTGCCGGACGTGCCATTATACCAGCCAACATCAATCACCCAGAGGCAGAACCAATGATTATTGGTCGTAACTTCCTGGTTAAAATAAATGCCAACATTGGTAACTCGCCAACCTCATCAAGTATCGAAGAGGAAGTTGAAAAAGCCGTTTGGGCAGTACGTTGGGGAGCCGATACCATTATGGATTTATCAACTGGTGAAAACATCCATGAAACACGTGAGTGGATCGTTCGTAACTCTCCGGTTCCAGTAGGCACCGTGCCCTTATACCAAGCTTTAGAAAAAGTAGGTGGTGACGTTGAAAAATTAACTTGGGAAATCTATCGCGACACTCTAATAGAACAAGCTGAGCAAGGCGTTGACTATTTTACTATTCATGCAGGATTGCTTTTACGTCATATTCCATCGACGGTTAAACGTGTGACAGGTATAGTATCACGTGGTGGTGCCATCATGGCCAAATGGATGTTGTATAAACACAAAGAAAACTTTTTATACACGCATTACGACGAAATCTGTGACATATTAGCAGCCTACGATGTTGGTGTTTCCTTGGGAGATGGATTACGCCCTGGATCAATAGCCGATGCCAATGACAGGGCCCAGTTTGGAGAATTAGACATATTGGGCGAACTAAATAAAAAAGCGCGGGCCAAATATGTACAGGTGATTATTGAAGGCCCAGGTCATGTACCAATGCAAGCCATCAAAGAGAACATGGATCGCCAATTGGAACAATGTGATGAAGCACCTTTCTATACATTAGGCCCTTTAACTACTGATATTTCTCCAGGTTACGATCACATAACGTCCGCTATTGGTGGCGCTATGATTGCCTGGCAAGGAACAGCCATGTTGTGTTATGTTACACCAAAGGAACATTTGGGACTTCCAGATAAGCACGATGTTAAAACAGGAGTAATCACTTATAAGCTAGCTGCACATGCCGCAGATATTGCTAAAGGATTTCCTGGAGCACAGTTTAGAGATTATGCCATGAGTAAAGCACGTTTTGAGTTTCGTTGGAAAGATCAATTCGCCTTAGCACTTGATCCTGAAACAGCTATGAAGTATCACGACAAAGAATTACCGGATGAAGGCTATAAATCTTCGCATTTCTGTTCGATGTGTGGAGAAAAATTTTGCTCTATGAAATCGACGCAAGAAGTTCGGGATCTGGCAGAAAAGCTAAAAGAAAAAACAGATTTGTTTAAAGAATCGGGCGGAGAGCTGTATTTGTAATCTTTTACACTATTTTTGTGGCAGATTAAAACTAAACTTTATGAAGCCAGTAGTAATTTGTTATCCAAAGAACCTCAAAAACGAAGTTGAAGCTATTACAGCATTGTTTGAAAATGGACTAGAGGTTCTTCATGTTCGAAAGCCAGCCTTTTCGGAAGAGGAAATGCAACAGTGGATTGATTCAATTGACGCCAAATACCATAAACAAATGACCATTCATAGCCATTTGTCATTGGTTGGTAAAATGAAACTTAGGGGTGTACATTTCACATCATACAATCGTCATTTAATTGATGATTACAGTGCAAGTACAAGTCCTAAAAGCATTTCGGTTCATTCGATGAGTGAATTGATCAATTTGAGCGATGCCTTTAATTATGCGCTTTTGAGTCCGGTATTTGAGAGTATCACTAAAGAGGGATACGGTCCGGCAATTAGCCAAGATGTACTTAAAGAGTATCTATCTGCTAAACATGAAGTACCTGTATTGGCATTGGGAGGTATTGAATCGAACAATGTTGATGTAGCCAAAAAATTAGGTTTTGATGGTGTTGTGTTGCACGGACACCTTTGGGCTGAATTTGAAAAAGATGGTGATGTGAATGCTTTAATTGAGCGTTTCAAGGAAGTCACCACAAAATGGTAATTAGCAACCTTTAATTTTAAGAATCACTGATTCTTAATGAATACATAGAGGTCGCTTAAACATTATTAAAAGAATGAAACGACCTTATGTACTTAGTATTGCCGGCTTTGATCCCAGCAGCGGAGCAGGCATTTCGAGTGACATTAAAACCCTGGAACAGAACAAGGTTTATGGCCTGGGCGTCGTTACTAGTGTTACTTACCAGAACGAAAGTGAATTTATTGGCTTAGATTGGCTTTCGATCGAAAAAATAAAACAACAATTACAGGCATTGGCTGTAAAATATACGCCGGCTTGCATAAAAATTGGCTTGATTCAATCCGAAGATTGCCTCTCAGAATTATTAGACTGGCTAAAAGAAACATGGCCTGAAGCTTTTATCATATGGGATCCCATACTAAAAGCTTCAGCCGGCTTTTCTTTTCATGCTAACTTAGCTCCTTCTATTAAAAGTTTGATAAGCGGCAGAGTCGACCTCATCACACCGAACATTCCGGAATACACACAATTATTCGGCAAGGAAAATCCACAACTAATTGTTGATGAATTAGAGTGCCATCTTTTATTAAAAGGAGGTCATACTCAAGAATCCAGGGTTTGTGATGAATTGTATTCACCTAACAAAACAAGCTATAAAATAACATCAGACAAGGTGAAGGGCGATTGGCAAAAGCATGGAACTGGCTGTGTTTTATCATCAGCCATAAGTGCTGAACTTGCCAAGGGAGAAGATTTACAGAAAGCTTGTTACAATTCTCATTTCTACGTTAAATCATTCATTGCCAGCAACCACAACTTATTAGGCCATCACTCTTACAATCTATATGACCATGAATAAAAGTATAGCCAAATTACACTTTATCACATCGCCATCTGATCAGCACAGCACCATGGATCAGATTAAGCAAGTAGTACTTGGCGGATGTAACTGGGTGCAACTTCGCATGAAGGAAGCAGATAGCAAAGAATTTGAACAAACAGCGCTTCAAGCTTTGAGTTTCTGTATGGATAATGATGCCAAGTTAATCATAAATGACAATGTACAACTTGCTGCTAAAATTGGAGCTGATGGTGTTCATTTAGGAAAGAATGACATGTCACCCTCTGAAGCAAGGCGTATCTTAGGTGACCATATGATAATAGGTGGAACGGCAAATACCTTTGAAGACATAAAACAGCTGGTTGCTCAAGGCGTTGACTACATAGGCCTTGGCCCCTTTCGTTTTACCGAAACAAAAAAGAAATTAAGCCCTGTACTTGGCCTTGAAGGCTACCAAAACATTATAAGCCAATGCCGCGAGAATAAGATTAACATACCTGTTATTGCCATTGGTGGACTAGTACCGGAAGACCTTAAAGGTTTATTTGATGCTGGTGTGCATGGCATTGCCATTTCATCGTACCTCACAAAAAAAGAACAACCAGGAGCACAAACCATAGAGCTACTAACAAGCACTGGTAAATACAGCTCGGCCAACTGGATAAAAAAATAACATTAACCGCAATATTAATAATCCCAAATCATGTCTGAACTTAAAGTAGGTGAATACATATTCAACTCAAGGTTATTTACCGGCACTGGTAAATTTGCATCGAATGCCTTAATGGAAGAAGCCATTAACCAAAGCGAATCAGAATTGGTTACCGTGGCACTTCGCAGAGTTGAAGTTAACAATGCTGCCGACGATATTTTGCAACATTTAAAACATCCACGCATAAAGTTACTGCCAAATACCTCAGGTGTAAGAACGGCCAAAGAAGCTATTTTCGCTGCACAGTTAGCACGCGAAGCTTTGGGCACAAATTTACTTAAGCTGGAAATACATCCCGATCCTAAATATTTATTACCCGATCCCATCGAAACACTTCAGGCCGCAGAAGAGCTTGTAAAATTAGGGTTTGTAGTGCTACCGTATGTTCAGGCCGATCCTGTACTTTGCAAACGCCTTGAAGAAGTTGGAACAGCGGCTGTAATGCCTTTGGGTGCACCCATTGGTTCAAACCAAGGTCTGCAAACCAAAGAGATGCTTCGAATAATAATCGAACAAAGTAAGGTACCTGTTGTGGTAGATGCTGGCATTGGAGCGCCATCGCATGCGGCTGATGCCATGGAGATGGGAGCTGATGCAGTGCTGGTTAATACGGCAATCGCTGTTTCTCCTAATCCGGTTCAAATGGCACAGGCCTTTAAAATGGCGGTAGAAGCAGGGCGCATGGCCTATGAAGCCAAATTGGCCGAAAAAAGCAGGGGTGCTGAAGCATCTAGTCCCTTAACGGCCTTTTTAAATTAAACCAAGCACAAATTACCTTACAAGCTAGCAAACCAGTCATGACTAATAATACCTTTGATCAAGTACATGCCTCTCACAATTGGGAAGAGATCAGGCAATCCATATACAGCAAAACTGAGAGTGATGTTGAGCAGGCTCTTAATTCGCATAATGCGACACTCGAAGATTTCAAGGCGCTCATTTCTCCTGCTGCTGAACCCTATCTGGAACAAATGGCAGCAAAAAGTAGAGCCATCACCCAGCAACGCTTTGGAAAAACCATTCAAATGTATATTCCGCTGTACTTGTCGAATGCCTGTGCCAATGCTTGTGTTTACTGTGGTTTTAGTCACGATAACGACATCAAACGAATTACCTTAAACAAAGAGCAAGTATTGGAAGAAATAAAGGTGATTAAAGACATGGGTTTTGAGCATCTTTTGTTAGTTACAGGCGAACATCCTGCCGATTGTGGCTTTGAATACCTTAAAGAAATAATGGAAGTGATCAGACCACACTTTTCGTTGATTTCAATTGAGGTGCAACCTATGCTTCAGGAACATTACGAACAATTAATCGAACTGGGCTTACACACAGTTTACGTTTATCAGGAAACTTACAACAGAGAAAAATACAAGAGCTATCACCCTAAGGGGAAAAAATCCGACTTTTCGTATCGACTTGAAACCAGCGAACGGCTTGGCAAAGCGGGCATTCATAAAATTGGCATTGGTTGCCTACTTGGCTTGGAGGATTGGCGCACGGATTCGTTCTTTACAGCACTTCACCTCGATTATCTGGAGAAAACCTATTGGCGAACCAAGTACAGCATCTCCTTCCCTCGCCTTCGACCACATACTGGTGCCTTTCAGCCCAATCATGAAGTGAATGATCGCCAATTAGCACAACTAATTATGGCTTACCGCATCTTTAATCCCGATGTGGATTTATCGCTTTCTACGCGTGAGAGTAAGGTGTTCCGCGATAATATGTTGCAATTGGGCGTAACTGCCATGAGTGCCGGATCGAAAACCGAACCTGGCGGCTATGCTGTTTATAACAAAGCGCTTGAACAATTTTCTGTTGCCGATGATCGTAGCCCTGACGAAATTAGTCGTATGATTCAATCGAAAGGATACGAGACCGTTTGGAAAGACTGGGACAGTGGGATGATGGGGTAATGATTAATTATAAATGGTTAATTGTTAATGGATAATTACACTCTCTCTTAATTAAAAATAGCTTCTTTAACTAATTGAAACTGTTGAATGGTGTCATTGACTTTAATTTTCACATCAATTGTATCATTAGCGAATTTCATACCTCTAAAACTACAATAGGATGCTTCGTCGGTAAAAGTAATATCATTAATTGAGATCACTTCGGCTTTAAGAGGTACCTGAGCCCTTGATGATGGTGTATCCTCAGTAATGCTTGTAATTTCAACTCGATTCAATTCTTTATTATATCGTGTTGAAAAACCTGTTGTCTTCCAGATGAAATTCTGTTTACTTTCGTTAGGTTCAAGTATCAATTTTTTATCATGCCAACTAATGGTGGTTTTGTACTGTTCAAAAAAGCCGAGACCTAAAAGGTTTAAACTCTTTTCTCTTGCTGTAACGGGAAAATCATTCACAAAATAGGACGAATCAGTAAATATTAAACTGTCCAATAAATAGTATCTTTCATTTGATTTCTCTGCGATATCATCACCTAAGCCCCTACTTCCTAATCCATCAATCAATTTACTCTTTAAGTTCAGAGAATCTTTTAGAACATAGGCTTCTTCCAAACTCATATAACCACTATTACCTAGATCCACCAGCACACTAACAAACCTCTTGTTCTCTCTAAATTTAATGTTGGCATTAATATGATGGCTTCTTTTATTTTCCTTTAAATCAATCTCGATTCTATCATCGGTCAAGTCCAAATCGGCAAGCTGTTTAGAAACTATGATGTATTGCTTTTCAAAATCGATCTGCCAAACCAAATGATGCATGACGCCAGTACCAATCAATCCATAAATATCATCAGAACAATCAAAATTAAATTCTAGCTCCTTGGCATTAATCTCATTAAATTCGATGCCATTGCCAAGAGTAAGAGACTCAACCTCTCTAATTCTGCTGGTAAAGAAATCACCTTTTGAGCCAATACCAATACCCATACCGTTGCCAGGAAAATCATATTCTCTTTGACATTTACCAAAAACCATATTACCAGCACCACTATCCAGAATGAAGGAATGTGTTTTTTCGCTGCCATTTATTCTGGCTTGCAGCAAAATATGCCCAGAAGATGAATAAGTAAAAGGTATGGTATCAACATTTGATACCATGCTTAATTCGCCTTGACTAAGTTTCTTGTGTTGATTAAGAACATTAAAAACAAAAACACCAATGGTAATCATCACAATCAATATAATAACTCCCAATCCAATAGCAATTTTCTTCGCCATACTATAAAACACTTTTATTTAACGACATGAGGCATGCATAACTAAATTTCAGCTTTACCTTCACTACGAAGTTATTTTTATAATTAACAAAACTATAATTTCACAGTCTTATTTTTTTGATATGTGAAGTAATACCCACCATGTGCCCCAAATTTCAATAAAATAACAGACAGCAAAAAACTTGCAATCCTAACTCATTTTCAATAAATTACACCACCAACATTATTTATCGGACAAAAAGCTCTTAAATATATTTGTTAATCCAATTTGGCATGTTACATTTGCGCCAAATTTAAACAATGGGGTGCCTCATAATAACGGGCTGAGATCATACCCTTCGAACCTGGCCGGGTAATGCCGACAAGGAAAGATGCTATCTCCTATTACTCCTCATTGCGGTATTTGTTTTAAACTTAAACTGCTTTATTAATGAAGAATTTTTTATTTCTAGTGCTCATTGGCTTATTTACAATTCAGGCCTCGGCACAAACGGTTATTAATGGTAAAGTTACCAGTGAAAATAATGAACCTTTAGTTGGTGTTAATGTAATCCTTAAAAATACTTACTCAGGAACGATTACGGATAATAATGGTGAGTTCGAAATTTTGAGTAAAGAAAATCAGCCTACATTGGTTTTTTCTTACATCGGACATAAAACCACAGAACACCAGGCCATTACAAATAACCTAGACATTAAACTTGAAACCGTCGCGGTATTAACAGATGAAGTTATAGTATCAGCAATAAAAGCTAACAACAAATCTCCAATTGCTTATACGAACATAACCAAGTCAGAGATTATTAATCGTCCTTCATCGGAAGACATTCCTTATATGTTAAGCCTAACGCCGTCAGCTGTTGCAACGTCCGAAACTGGCATTGGTGTTGGATATACTGCCCTTCGTATCAGAGGAACTGATCCAACCAGGATTAATGTAACCGTAAACGGAATCCCACTAAACGATTCTGAAAGTCAAGGCGTATATTGGGTGAACATGCCAGACTTTGTTTCCTCATTAGATGAAGTACAAATACAACGCGGCGTAGGAACAAGCACGAATGGAGCTGCCGCTTTTGGAGCAACCATAAATTTCCAAACAACTTCAATTAACGACAAAGCTTATTCTCGTATTGAAAGTTCTGCTGGTTCGTTTAACACTTTTGTAAACTCTATAAGTGCCGGTACCGGTCTAATCAAAGATCGTTTTGCCTTTGATGTTCGTTACTCCAAGTTAAACTCCGATGGTTATATTGATTATGCCTTTTCTGATCATCAATCCTTGTACTTAAGTGGTAGTATGCTTACTAATAATGGACTTCTTAAAATGAACATCATTCATGGTGATCAAAGAACTGGCATAAGTTGGTGGGGAGTTCCACAAGAGAAATTATTTAAACCGGAATGGGCAGACGACAGTTGGAAGCCAGAAAGAACATACAACCCTGCTGGTGAATACACTGATGTAGATGGCAATACTCGTTATTACGAAGACCAGACAGATAACTACAAGCAAACTCATTATCAATTATTTTATTCTCATTCGCTTAATGAGAAACTAAACCTTAATGGTGCTTTACATTACACAAGAGGTGAAGGCTTTTACGAGCAATACAAAGAAGATGAAAGTTACGGTGAGTATGGCTGGGAATCTATTGAAATTGGAAATGAAACCATTAATTCAACAGATTTAATTCGACAAAAATGGTTAGAAAATGATTTTTATGGCTTAACAGCTTCTGCTAACTATAAAAATGGCAACGTATCAGGTTCGTTCGGAGGCGGATGGAACCGATATGAGGGTGATCACTTTGGAGAAGTTATCTGGGCCAGATTTGCTGGTGCATCTGAGAAAGGTGATCGCTGGTACGAAAATGTTGGAGAAAAAACTGACGCTAATGTATTCGCAAAGGTTAATTGGCAACCGACCACATCCATCAATACCTTCTTTGATTTACAGTACCGCAACATTAATTATTCGATGGATGGTATCGATGACGATCGTGAAGCTCTAGTACAAAAGCATAAATTCAACTTTTTTAACCCCAAGATTGGAATCAGCTACGATTTATCGAAACAGCAACAGACCTATTTCTCGGTAGGCATTTCAAACCGCGAACCTACGCGTACAAATTTTAAAGATGCCAAAGGAGATCCTAGTTCATACCCTAAAGCGGAGCAGCTAATTGACTTTGAAGCTGGTTATAACTATAAATCGTCAAAATTTTCTGCTAGTGCCAACTTGTTTTACATGCTTTATAATGACCAATTGGTGCCAACTGGCGAAAAGAGCAGCAGTGGTTATGATGTAATGACAAATGTAAAAGACAGTTACCGTGCAGGTATAGAATTCGTATTTGGTGCACAAATAACTAAAGAGTTCAGTTGGGATGGTAACTTATCATTAAGCCAAAATAAGATTAAAGATTATGTAGACCATGCTACCGTTTATGATGAAAACTGGGATGAATTAAAAGAACAGTTAATATCAGAATTGGGAACAACTGACATTGCATATTCACCTGATGTTATTGCTAGCAGTATTCTTGGCTACGCAGTTAATTCAAACCTAAAAGTGAGTTTGATTTCTAAATACGTTGGTGAGCAATATTTTGATAATACATCAAATACTAATAGAAGCCTAGATGCCTACTTTGTAAATAACCTAAAATTAGATCTTAATTTCTTCCCATCTTTTGCCAACCGCATTGGTCTACAATTGATGGTTAATAATTTATTCGATTTAGAGTATGAAAACAATGCCTATGGTGGCAACTACTATACCCGTGACTCAGCAGGAAATGACACAGAACATACTTGGGCTTATTATTACCCTCAAGCAGGTGTTCATTTTATGTCTAAATTGATCATCGAATTCTAATCCTTACAAAAACTTCACAAAAGCAGCCGTCGTAAACTTACGTCGGCTGTTTTTTTTTGCTTTTAATAAATCGTAAAACTATTTACCACCCCGAGCGTAGAAGCATTATTATTTTTACTCATTCAGAAAAAAAAGTATATTTATCTCTTATGCATAAGGTGTTTTTAGTGCTATCTATCCTGTTTATTGGGCTGTTTGTTACAGCTCAAAGTAAAGACAGTACCATCTATTACACCGATTATAGTCAACATTTTGCACTTAGCGCCTATGGTATTCAAAAAATAGGGACCCTTACTATTGAGGACACTAACTCCGAAAAAAAGCTCCATTACTTACCAAATAAAAACTTAAACCTTGGACTTTTTGGTCAGTACAAATGGATAGGCTTGGGTATAGCAGTCAACTTTTTTCCGAATATGAATGTTGACAAATATGGCAAGAGCACATCACTAAATCTTGGCCTGACACTTACTCCAAAAAAGTGGTTAATTGGATTTAATCTATCTTTTAATAGAGGCATGTATTTACAAAATGCTGATGAAGTAATTAATAAATGGGATGGTAAAAGTTATCATTCAATGGATAGTTTATCCGTAGCAAATTTTAATATAGGCGTACTTCGGGTTTTAAATAAAAACTTCTCTTACAAGGCTGCTTATAGTGCCAATCAAATTCAACATAAAAGTGCCGGATCAACACTGTTAGGTGGATTTCTGTCATCGTATGCTCTCAGCACCGACGAAAGTCTTGTGCCCCAAGAAGTACATCAAAACTTTGCAACTGCCGATAGCATACGTTCACTAGGTTTGTTTTCATTTGGTATATCAGGAGGATACACCTATACTTTCGTCATAAAAAAGAAATTCTTTATAAATCTTTATTTGGTGGCTCACCTAGGAGCACAAACCGTCAACATTAAGGATCAGAATGAGGTGATTTTAAATCCAAGTGATGAAGCTCAATTAACAACGGGTTATCAGTTTAAGACATCGCTTGGATATAACACCGATAAGTGGATAGCTGGTCTGCGTTATTCAACCAATGCCTATAGTATTAAAGGCATTTCAGAGGCCGATGTCCAATACGACTCAAATGTATTTCGGATCTATTTTGGTTACCGCTTTGGCAAAACAAAGTAATCACCTACTACAAAATAGCCTTGGGCAGAACTTTGCGTGTCCAGGTTTTTATGCGCTTCATTTTATTCACTTCCTTATCCGGATTAAAATCAACGGTTGTTTCCCAGGCATTTTCTGGTTTTAATTCCTCCTCCACTGCTGCTTGTACTTCAGATGCGATATCAACAGAGTTAATAACCACAATACATTCGGTATTCAGATTAGCACTTCGCGGATCCAAGTTAAAAGTGCCAACAACAGTCGTTTTTCCATCAATCACCATAGACTTAGCATGTAAACCAAACTTGGGTGTATAATCGATGCTACCTTGCAAATCACCCGACATAATTTTCCGACGGATAGCTGCATCAGGCCTAAATTCAAATATTCGTACCCCAGTTGCTAATAACTTCTCTCTGTTGCTTTGATAACTGGCAAAAGCTTCCACATTATCGGTTGAGGCCAAACTATTGGTTAATATTCTCACTTCTACTCCTCGATCAGTCGCTTCCCTGAAAAGGTTCTGACTCAATTCAGTAGTTATAAGGTAGGGCGTTTGAATCAGTATTGAATGTTTCGCCCGACGAACCAGACTGATTAAAGTATCGGTGCACACGCCTCCTCCACCTAGACCTTCACTCCCATCATTCTTACCGGGATTATCCGATACGTAGCTTACATCATCCAACCAATATAATTCACCCGACTTCTTTATATCGGGAAAACTGCTTGCCAGATTCTCGATTTTATCTCTGACCTGTGGCCAGAAGTTCTCAGGGTTGCATGCGTATTGATGCAAGCGTTCAAATTGATTTTCGTAATGCTGGCTATCGGCCAATTCTTTACTCAGTTCCTCTACCGGCACACTTAAGTCGTAATGCCAGAAATCGTTAAAAGAAGCATCTACATCACCAGCCAATTGGCCCAACAAAAGCACATCACGGTCTCTGAAATTATATTCATGATCGTAATCAAAATACTCATCTGCCACATTCCTTCCGCCTGTAATAGCCACTTTACCATCTACAATAAAGGTTTTATTATGCATACGCTGATTGGCCGTTCTAAAGTCGGTACTAAATTTCTTCAACTTCTGAAATAAGTTCTTACCCAAATTAACACCAGGATTGTAAACCTTAATAGCAATATTTTTGTGCGAAGCCAAGGTTAATACATCCTCAATATCGGCATCCACCATTATATCATCAATCAATATGCGCACCTTCACGCCTCTATCGGCTGCTCTTACCAAGTAATCACAAGCAATTAGCCCAACATTATCGGTTGAAAAAATGAAATACTGTATATCGATGCTTTTCTCGGCATACTCGCACAACCACGCACGTGTAACCAAAGCCTTACCCCCATCTTCAAGCATCAATACACCGGTCTTCTTTTCCATCTGTTCCGAAATACTTGCCAATTCATCTGTCAAAGAAATAGAATCGTTCCGATGAATGCGCGAACAGAAATCACTCACCTCATCGCTTTTTTCATCTGATGCTGATGAGCAGGAAGATAAGCATAGGCAGCTTAGGATGATAAAGTAAAAAAGGTTTGATTTTGATAGTGTGGAGCTTCCTTTCATTGTGACTTTCTAGGTAAATGTTAGGACAAGATAGGTTAATATGCTTAAGTAAAACAAATGCGGATTAAACTCATGAAGAAAATAGCTTCCTATTTTAAGTACAACTAGGTTCCGCGTCTGCATCACTCACCTACCCACTTTACTTTGTTCATTAGATAGAAACCTCACCTCTAAACGAAGTTTATTTAATTGTTGTCTGTAACTACATTGGCTAAAACTGATAAATGATATTCTCAATCAAATCACTGTCCTCTAGCCGGACAGGCTTTTCATTTTTGGCTTGACCCAAAAACGAAACAAAAAAGTCAAGGCTGCACCCGCTTCTCTATAAAAACTACGATTGTCTGGCTGAAATCGTTTAAACTCGCTTCGCTCAAACAAAAACGATTTTTAATCGCCACACAATCTTGTTTTTTTGATCATCGGCTGAGGCCACACCCCAATGCGAAGTTGGAGCATTAAATATTAAACCAAAAAGCACAATTAAAATACAACTTCTCCTACAAATCCTTATACTTAAATTTCTGACCAGCAACAGAAGCCTCATACATCAAGCCACCTTTTGCCATAGTGAAAATGGCAATACCATCTACGTATTTGGCATTGGCTGATACACCAGCTGCTGCGGCAACCGCCGATACCTGAGCGGTAAATTCGATTTTATTCTCTGTAAAACGATCAAACTCCTTTTGTGTCTCAAAAAAGATGACCTCACGAAAAGCCTGTCCACCAGCCTGGAAACCAATACTCACCTGTGTTAATTTAGCCATACCAACCAGACTACCTTGCTTGTAGGCTGCACCATTACCAGCGGCACCACCTATGCCCAAACCTCCTTTACCAACATTTGGGAAAATAACGTAGCCATATGAGCCATTAAAAAACTTAGCCATGCCGTCATCTTTTTTCAGGAAAGCTGTTTTGGCTTCGCCACTATCTTTAATTATTTCTTTTTGTTTTTCTTCTGATTGCGCCATTGCACCAAAGGCAAATGCCATTACCAGGCAAATACTAGTCAAAATTTTCATTCCATATTTATTTAAAGTTAAACTTCTTTCTTAAAGGTGTTTCAAGTTAGACTTTTCTAAAGAAAAAATAAAGCCCATCACAAAACACTAATGTATTGATTCAACCCAAACTATGCATTCGATTAATAAAAAATAGCCTAAATGCATAACGATAAAGCAAATCATCCATTTGGTGAAAATACCAAAATGGTGATTTTCTATCACGATAATTATCGTAACGGGGTTAACCATCATGGATCCATTAGTTCATCATAAAAAAATGATTCCTAATGAATAATTCAGGTTTAACTTATAGACACAATACGATTGCAAAAGACGCATGGAAATACCATTACCACAATAATCCCCTTAAAAGTGGATAAGATCACTCAAGCCGTGATAACTTTAGTCTGCGCAATTTTCAATACATTTTTGATTAAAGCTCTGCACTTAGTGTATGCACCGACCTTAGCTGGTGAGTCACAAAACAAGGTTAATGTAACGTTTAAAAATTGGTTTCTGTTTGAGCTTTTTCGAGGCACGAGAAAAGGTGAGTTTAACCAATTTCAGTGAATTAACCGTAGTTTTGCGAACGAAGCAGGTACAGTCGGCGGACTTTTTGTCCCGCCATGGCGGGAAGCCTAGCGGCTTGAGCGAAAAATTACTTAACACTGATCCTATTATTCCCTTTACTTTCTTCCTTCAGCCGAAGAAAGTAACACCGCGATAGTTATCGACGGGGCTGCGACTACAGCACTCGTTTACCCTCTTTACTTTGTTGATTAAAGCTCTGCACTTCGCGTTTCACCCCTCCAAAGCTCCCCTAAAAGGGAGGCCACGGTTTGACAGTTGTAGTGAGTATTTCTAAAATAGAAGATCGGCGAAACCTCTGCAATGACAATAAGACAAACTTTATGCTACTAGTAATACTCCACCTCCAAACTAGCAACTGACAATCACTACTCAAAGTTTGATAATCCGAATTCAAGCTCTCACAACACCACTTTATTCAATTTTTGCTGCCACTACCGACATTTCTACCAGCAATTCAGGACGCGCCATACGAGCTTCAACACAAGCACGTGCCGGCTGATGACCTTCTTCCACCCATGCATCCCAAACTTCATTCATAGCAGCGAAGTCTTTCATGTCGCGTATATAAATTGTTACTGAAAGTATATGCTTTTTATCGGAACCTGCTTTATCAAGCAATTCTTCTACCTTTTCTAAAGTTGTAAGAGTTTGTTCTTTGATATGCTTACTAGCGTCTTTTGCTACCTGGCCACAAAGATAGATTGTGCCATTGTGCTCAACAATTCGACTCATACGTGGCGTTTGATCTATTCTCGTTATTGACATTTGTTTTTGTTAAAGGATTAAAAAAATAATACTACAAAGAACGGGAAATATCAGGAAAACTGAATAGGGTTATCTATTTTATAATTTTACCTGATTAATGATTTTTCGCACGGTGATTGGCATTCGAAACCAGTGTAAGGCTACAGAAGTAAAGGTTTATCTATGGGAACTTTTTAATAGAAACCTTACATGAACACTGAAAAACACACATGTAAACCACTTTATTTAGCCTTTGACAATAAAGGATTGACTCCCCTACAACGACACTCAAAAATAATTATGTATTTATCAATTATTTATCCACGTTAGTACATTAAAAAACCACTCTCACATAATTCACTAGTAATTAACACACAATAAACAAGAACCAACAGCTCCTAATTAAATAATAATTTCTATTTTTAAGGTAAAATATTATTATGCTTATTGGAGTAATTCTTATCTATGCATGAGCACTATAATAAATGAAATAAAACCCTGTTTTTCTATACAATAAAGACAAGTTCGAATCAAGAAATCTGATAAAACCAAAAATAAACGATAAATAATATGGCTTTAACATGGAATAATTGCTTTTCACCTAAAAGGTTTGGAGTAGAAAGCGGTTCAAAGGACATTAGAAATGTTTACGAACGAGATTGGGATAGAATAATTTTCTCTAGTCCATTTCGCAGACTTCAAAATAAGACCCAAGTTTTCCCCTTACCAGAGGAAGTTTTTGTCCACAATAGGCTAACACATTCACTTGAAGTTGCAAGTATTGGCAGATCTTTAGGGAAGATTATTGGTAAAGAGTTTTCGCAACTATCAAATATTAAGATTGATGATAAAGCTCGCCCATTTTATAGAAATAATTTAAAGAATGTTATTGCTGCTGCTTGTTTAGCACATGATTTAGGCAACCCTGCATTCGGACATTCAGGAGAAGAAGCAATTTCTAAGTATTTTAAGAAAAGAGATACTCAGAAACCTGAAGATATAGATTTTAAAATCAACTTTACGAAGGAAGAGTGGAATGATTTAATAAACTTTGAGGGTAATGCAAACGCACTAAGAGTTTTGACAATGCAACAAAAAGGACGCTACAAAGGAGGGTTTAGGTTAACCTATAGCACCCTTGGAGCCATTTTAAAATACCCATGTGAATCAATTGCTTCTGATAAAAATATTTTACATCGGAAAAAGTATGGTTACTTTAAGATAGACGAGGATGTATTCTTGGATATTGCTAAAGAATTAAATCTAATCCAAGATAATGTAAAATCAAGATTAGCATTCAAACGTCATCCTTTCGTTTATTTAGTTGAAGCTGCGGATGATATTGCATATAATATTATTGATTTCGAAGATGCTCAGAGATTAGGGATTCTGTCATATGAAGAAGTTAGAAATTCGTTTCTCGAGATTATTAAACAAAACCATAAAGACGAAATTAAAAAGGTTATTAAAACAGCCGATGATCTAAAAGAAGATTTAAATGAGTCAATTGCTTACTTAAGAGCAAAATCGATTAATACATTAACATATAAATGCGCTAAAGTTTTCTTGCAAAATAAGGAACTAATTCTAAAAGGTGAATACAATAAAAGTTTAATACAGGATATTCCTGAACTAGAAAAAACAATGCAGGACATTGAAAATAAATCAATTGACAGAATATATAATGCCAGAAATGTTGTAGAACTAGAAATTGCAGGTTTCAGAATTATGTCAAGTTTAATTGAGGATTTTGTAACCTCAGCTTTAACCTCATTAGAAAATAGAGATAAAGAACAAAAAAAGATACTTGAATTATTACCAAATCAATTCTCGTTTAAAGAATCAAGCACACCATACATCAAGGTTATGCATATTCTTGATTTTATTTCAGGAATGACAGATTTATTCGCTCTAAAATTATATCGCAAGCTAAAAGGCATTGATATTTAAGCACTAGTCAGTCCCGTCTAATCTATGAAAACCAGTTTAAATCTACTACAACAAACACAAGGATAGTTTTCTGTAAAAAACAAACATCACTAATTTAAATAACAATGAAACCAGACCAAATTGCATTAGAAAGAATACTAGAAGCTGAAAAAAATGGAAGCAAACTTCTGGATTTATATGGACTTGGGATTAAAAAAATACCAAAAGAGATAGGAAAATGTTATAAACTGAAAAATATTAGAGCATGGAGTAACAAAATATCACTCCTACCAAAAGAAATTGAAAATCTCACTCAACTAGAAACTTTATATTTATCAGGAAATGAAATAGAATATCTTCCAAAAGAGATTGGTGATTTAACGAATTTAAGAGAATTATATCTAGGCGGAAACAGGTTAAAAGAAATTCCTATTGAACTAACTCTACTTAAAAGATTAAAAAAGCTAATGCTATCAAGCAATAATTTAACAGAGCTCCCAATAGAATTTGTAAACTTAAAATTATATTCCTTTGATTTAAGTAAAAACCCTTTGATTAAACCCCCCATCGAGATAGCTAATAAAAGCATGTCTTCAATTAAGAATTACTTTGCTTCAATTTCTAATGCACAAGAACTATATAATTTGAGAGAAGCAAAATTGTTGATTGTCGGAGAAGGAGGTGTTGGAAAGACTTGTTTAATGGAAAAGTTAATTGACTCAACATTTACAATTACGGATAGTATGTCCACTACTGAAGGAATAGATATTAAAAGATGGACATTGCCGATAGACTCCAATTCTTCCGTAGACATTAATATTTGGGATTTTGGAGGGCAGGAAATATATCACTCAACTCATCAATTTTTTTTAACAAAAAGGTCAATATACCTATTTTTATGGACAGCTAGAACAGATGATGATAGTAGTGGAAGGTTTGAATATTGGTTAAATGCAATTAAACTATTAAGTGACGATTCGCCTCTAATTATTGTACAAAATAAAATTGATGAAAGGATTAAACTGATTGATGAAAAAACGATAAAGAGTCAATACCCTAATGTTGTCGGTTTTATAAATCTAAGTGTTAAAACCGAGGATGGTTTAAGTGAACTCATGAATATGATTAAGTTTGAGTTATCCAGATTACCTCACTTAGGCGATGTACTTCCAAAAGCTTGGGTGGAAATAAGGAACGAACTTGAATGCTTAGATCTTAATTATATTAGTTATAGCGATTATTTAGCGAAATGCAAGAAGTACTCTTTAACAGAGACTAAAGCAGGTTTCTTAGCAAGATATTTCCACGATTTAGGTGTTTTCTTGCACTTCCATGAAAATTCAATATTAAAGTCTACAGTTTTTTTAAAGCCTCAATGGGCGACGAATGCTGTTTATAAGATTATTGACACAAGGGATGTTCAATTGAATAATGGGAAGTTTAGTTTCAATGAACTAAGTAATATTTGGCATGATTACCCAATCCAAAAGTTTTTTCACCTACTCGAACTAATGAAAAAGTTTGAGCTTTGTTTCCAAATAATCAATTCTCAGGATTTCATTGTCCCAAATTTGCTTCCCCCCACCCAACCAGAATACACATGGGATAAAAAGATTAATCTGAAACTAGAATATCATTATGATTTTATGCCAGCAGGTATTATCTCAAGATTTATAGTTAGGAATAGTGATCTCATTAAGGAAAACATATATTGGAAAAATGGGGTGGTAATTAGACGTGAGAATGTTGAAGCAGAGATCATTTCACACCAGTTTGACAAAAAACTAAAGATTAGGATTAAAGGGAAGAACAAAAAAGGACTATTGAGTATAATACGAAGAGAATTGGAAAATATTCATAAAACACAAAACTATCCTGATGTTACAGAAATGATCCCCTGTACTTGTGATGACTGTAAAACTTCAGATAATCCTTTTTTTCATTCTAACGACAAATTAATTAAAGCTAAAAGAAAGAAGAAGTTTAAAGTACAATGTCAAAATAGTTTTGATGATGTGGACATTGATAAACTGCTCGATGGCGTGGGTTCTTTACCAAAATCAATTTTGTCTGGCATTGTGAATATTTATGGTAATAATAATGAAATTAACCTTGGCAATACAGAAGTTCAAAATCAAAGAGTTTATCGTGGTAATCAACAATTAGTAGAAGTGATAATAAATGATGTGGATAATAATATTTCAAGTAAAGATAAAGCACTTGTTCAATTAATTCTAGACAATACCAAAACTGATGCTGAAAAGGAATTATTGTTAGGTAGCCTAAGTACTATCAAATCAAAAGCAGAACCAATAGAAAAGAAAAATGAAGCATCCAGTACATTACGCAACTTTTTAAATACAAGCGTCTTAGAGGCTGGGAAGCAAATTGTTAAAGAACTTATTACTAATGGTGCAGATTATCTTGGTACAATTTTATAAAACTCATCCTCTAACAAAAACTAAATATCTCACAGGTTATCATTAAGGTGCCTTCGACAGTTCTTTGAAGCAACTACTCTAATTCATCTTTAATGATTTGGTAATAAAAACTAAAAAACTAGTATACGAAAATACTAGCGGTAATCTGAAAACGAAGCATTTAACAACCACTATTCCACATAGCCTTATCGAAAAAAGCCACCCATGAAACAAAAAGAACCAGCACAACAAACAGATCAGGAACTAACACAAGAAGCCAAAAAATCGAAATCGACTCCTATAATCGATGCTGTACTAATAGGATTTTTAGTAGGTATTATCATTTATAGTGTTGTGGCTAACACATGGGGCCTGGTTACCTTGATGCCATTGTTTTTAATATACGGCTTGATTAAGAAATCGAAAAAACGCAAGCTTAAATAAACGATGATGGAGCATTGTATAAACTGCCAAACTGAAGTAGACCAAAACTACTGCCCCTCTTGCGGGCATCCTAGAGTATTGAAAAGAATTGATGGGCACTATATACTTCACGAAGTGCGTAACGTACTGAATTTTGAGAAAGGCATTCTTTATACAATAAGAGGCCTAAGTATTAGGCCGGGTAAAAACATTCGAGGTTTTTTAAATGAGGATAGAAACAGATTGGTGAAACCAATCGTTTTCTTAATAGTGACATCCCTAATTTATTCCCTCATAAATACCTTTTTCCACTTTGAAGAAGCTTACATCTCTTATTCAGGCGAAAGCACATCGGCAACTACTTCCATTTTCGCGTGGGTACAAAGCAATTATGGCTACGCCAATATCATCCTGGCCGTTTTTATTGGCTTCTGGTTAAAACTATTTTTCAGGAAACTCCCTTTCAATTTCTTCGAGATATTAATCATGCTGTGCTTCGTAATGGGCATGAGTATGTTAATTTATGCTGTATTTGGACTTGCTCAAGGTTTAACAGGCCTTAAACTTATGCAGGTGGCTGCAGTCATTGGATTCACATACACGACTTTTGCCATTGGGCAATTTTTCGACAAGGGAAAAGTAAAGAGTTACGTAAAAACCTTGTTTGCTAATTTGCTGGGCATGCTATCTGCAAGTTTGCTGGCGGTGCTAATTGGTGCCTTAATCGATTTAATAAGGTAGCAATAGGAAATAAAGTTAGTCATGAGAGGCAGGGCTGAGGCCATGGCCAATTTGCCAGTGGAATTTCAACCAAAACAATCTGCTAGCATGCACTATCAGGTACTTATACCAAAAATAAAAAGGCCACATTCATAGTTCAAATGGTATTATGTGCCATTAGTGCGTACTTATCACACAAAAGCATGTACTTGAGGCTACAGAGTAGGTACTTATGATACAAGAGCATGTACTTACGGTTCACGAGTGCGTACTTTTGATTCCCGAGTTGGTACTTTCGACTCCCGAGTAGGTACTCAACATTCAAGAGCAGGTACTTTTAACAAATGAGTATGTACTCGATACACGCAAGCCCCAATTTTACTGATATTAGCAAGTATTGTTAAATTAATTTTCCTCAATAACTTGAACTATAAAATTTATTGCCATAATTTTAAGTGTCGATAACAGTAAAGCATACTATTAAAAACACTTAACATGATATCACACTACAAAGTCATACTCCGTTTCACTTCCTAATAAATAGTTCAGATAAGGAAGTTTCCTATTTAATATCCAAAAATCAATTAATCAATACCATATGACTACTCAACCAGCGCATATTGGCACATCAGATCAATAAAGTTAAAGAAAAGGTAACCCTCAATTACTTTTATAATTAAACTTAGAATTAGTACCTCAGCTCAACCTCCGGCTGCCTCTTACAGAATATTGCATAAAGAAAACAATTGCATTTTTCATTACAGACAAATATTTTAACAAACTATTATCTTTTTATTATGAGAAATTCATTTGAAAAAGAAATGGACAAAATCCGCCTACTAATATTCGGTGTGACGGGAAGTCCTGACATAAAAGAGCGCATTGCTCCATTATACACTGAAGAGCGTTTAGCTAAAGGTGTGGATTTATACCAAACCTTAAAACAGACAGCTACACAGCAATCAATTGAGATGAATGAGAGTAAAGGTGCCACCTTCGATTTTAACAGCACTAAAGATGAACTACACGATGTGTTTGTTAAAGCACGTAAAGCCATACGCTTTTTTTACAGAAACGATTTAAAAACCCAAGAAAGTTTATTTATCGACAAAGTCATTCCTGCCAATTATCCTGAGTGGCGAGCGCTTGTAGGCGATACCGTTGGACAAATAAATCGCACAGACGGCCTTCCGGCAAAACTTGCCATTTTTAAGGTAGATACGGAAGACATGGGTGCTAAACTAAGCTTACTTGATGAGCAAAGTAGCAAGGCTGAAAAAGAAGATGGCGAAGCTCAACAGATTACTGTCAAGAAAACAGAGCTTTTTGGTGAACTCAGATCCTACTGTTACGAATTACGCGAGTGCCTTGATTTATTCTACGACGGCGACGACCGCCAGAAACTGGAAGAAGTAGGCATTACCGTTAAATAGGAAACCATCTAATATTCAGGGAGTGTTGGAGGTGCACTCCCCTATTGTATACGAAATATCAACCCGAATACGCTTGAAATGGCAAGAAAGAAGAAACGTAAAAAGAAACCCTACGTTGCTGCTAAACTGGATCGCAAGAGTTTACATATTGAGCTAAAACGTAAAATGAGAGATTTTGCAAAGGCAGCAAATATTGTAGAAGCCTTTAAGCTAATCCCGACCCAAGAAATTGACATCTCTTTAATGCTGGGTATGAGACCAGTTGCTGTACTACCTAAGGATGGTGAGGAAATACCATCCTATGTTCTGAAGATTCTAAAACGTACAGTTTACGTTTGTTTAAAAAATACTTACCTCTATTTTGGAAGTGAGGCCCATAAGGTATCACTCTACGATTATTTCCTGGTTGGTGAACCCTTGTGTTATTTACTCAGAACCAAAGGTTATTCCTTCAAAAATCAAGACAAAGCGGCAAAAGCAGCACAACATTTCCTTGACACTACCGACAATGGGAAGGTTCCTGCTGATAAAGCCATTGACCTAGGCTTCTTTATCTCGAAACAATTCCATTCTCCCACCTTTGGTTATGTCCTATTCAGTTTTGGTTTTGATAATCCACAATCAACATTTCAATCGCATAGGGAGTGTTTTTACATTACAATGATTCCGGCTCAATCTCAAAAAATAACAATCAATGGGCATTCTCGCAGTGTTTACCGCTTGGGTTACCCAATAGGCGATAAAGAAGTAAAATGGGCTTATACCTTACCAGACAAACTTGGAATTGAAAGTGCTTTTGTTGATTTAAAAATAGACATATACATTCAAAAACATGCTCTCAATCGCTTGCATGAGCGACTCGACTGTATTGAAAAATATGTTGCTTTAGCTTTATTAATGAACAATGTCATGACTTTTGACACCACAAAAAATGAGCATGGGCAAGCATTTATCCAATTTAAAATAAAGGACATGATGGTTGGCTACCTTCCTTTTCAATACATTGATGGCATTGTAGTTATTACCACCTTTTTATTGATCACAAACAATGGAACGCCCGAGGGCGAAAAGCTGCACAATACCATTGGTGTGGATAAGCTAGACAAGCAATATTTAGGCATCGACAAACTAAGCACCTTCATTTATTCCGACTTAAAAGATAATGAACACACAGTTGATCTATTTTCACAAGCCGATTGCGGGCATTTATTTGAATTGCCTGAAGAAGTATTCACAAAAGATCATAAAGAAGAAGCACTTGCAAGTGAATTTTGCAAGTATGTTGAATTGGAGGAAGTGGTGGTATAAACAGGTATATTACATACAAAAATGGTCGATAGGTTTAACTCAAGAGTTTAGCCAATGCAAGACCTAAAGACATTGCTGTTAATTATTATGTAAGGATAAATAATAGAAATCTGAGCGTAACAATAAATACTGAAGATTTTGGAGCTATTGATAAACCAGGAAGTACCAACAAGTAATTGACAGATATCTATTAAAAAAATATCACATATTAAACCATTGCAAAAAAGTAAATTATGGAACTCTTCAAACAAGCAATTTTACCTTTTCTTACCTTGCTAATAGCAATAATCTCATTATTAGTTAAGCCTTAAAAATAAAAACAGTAACCTTCATTTAAAAACATTAAACATGTCAAATCTTAAAGAAATCACCTTCGCAAATTGCAACCTTTTCAACTTGCAGCTTCCTGGAAAATCAATGTATGGAGGGAGCAAATGGACCCAAGAACAATACGACAAAAAAATTAAATGGACAAGTAACATTGTTCAATCATTAGATGCTGATGTTATAGGTTTTCAGGAACTATGGCATGCCGATGCGCTCACAGAAGTATTTAAAAAAGCAGGACTTTTAAATGATTATACTTTAATGACGCAAGAAGCTACTGGATCAAAAATCGTTTGTGCAGCAGCTGTAAGAAAGAGTTTGTCACCTAATACTCCGGAATGGATGACCGATTTTCCAGATAAATTTATATTAAAGAGCAAGGGCGATGACCCACAAACCCGAGACATTCAAATTAACATTGATAGTTATTCTCGTCCTGTATTACGTTTTTCAATTGAGCCGCGAAATAACCATAAAATCAATGTATGTGTTTGCCATTTTAAATCAAAGGCACCTTCAAAAATTTATAAAAACCAATGGTACATAGAAGATAAAGATTACTATTCTAAACATTCGGAAGGTATCGGTTCTGCCCTGTCGACAATACGACGCACAGCTGAAGCAGCTGCTCTGCGCATGACACTTATTGACGAATTGAAAGGTACAGACACTGCAATGGTAGTTTTAGGCGACCTGAACGACTCGCAATTGAGCAATACCTTGAATGTATTAAGTGGCCAACCTACCTATTTGTCAGTCTTATCCAAGGGTGGAGGCGATGCCGATTTATACTCAGTAGCAACACTTCAAGAATACCGAAGTTTACGTGATGTATTCTACACTCATATACACCAAAACATAAAAGAATCATTAGACCATATTTTGGTGTCTCAAGAATTTTATGACAATAGTAAAAAACGCATTTGGGCTTTTGCAGGAATGGATATAATGAATGATCATTTAAACAACGAAGAACACAAAGAAGATGGCTCTTCTGATCATGGGATTGTAAAGGCGACATTTAAGTATAAGCCTGCTAATTAAAATCGAATCAAACCCCAATTAATTAATTCTCGGTTGGGGCTTCTTCCTCTTACTAGTCATTAACTCTCCCAAAGCCCATTATTTATCTCTAACGCTTAATAGAAGATATTAAAGCATGTAATTTGAAAATAATAGTGTATTTTCCACAGTATTATTAAAGGAACTTAAACACCTATGGAAACAAATGAGTTACTTGCATCTTTACTAACAAAATATGGTGGGCTAGATATAGTAGAAATACAGTCTATTATTCAACATACCAATCAGCTTTCGTTTAAGAAAGGTGCTGTTATTCTTGAAGAGAACAAAGTAGCAAACATGTGTTACTTTGTTCTGAAAGGGTGCATTAGGCAATATCAATTTATAAATGGAGAAGAGAAAACGATTTCGTTTTTTACGGATGAAGAGGCAGTAATTTCATACGATAGCTACCTTCACAACAAACCTTCCTCCTATTCCCTTTCTTGTATAGAGGATACTATTTTAATTGGAGGGTCAAAAGAGCAGGAGCTGCAATTATTGGCAAAACACCCTCGGCTTAGTTCTTTAACGCAGCTCTTTATTCAGAATGATTTTTCTAAGGTACAAGAAAGGCTAGCTTCCTTTATTAACCAAAGTCCGGAAGAACGATACCTCAAACTGTTAGAAAACCAAGCGAGTTTATTAACACGGGTTCCCTTGCAATACCTTGCCAGTTATATTGGTGTAAAACCAGAATCGTTTAGTCGAATGCGGAGACGGATTTTGCTTAAAGAGAAAAATTGAGCAAAATAAGTTTGAGTTTATATTTTTAAACAATAACGTGCTAATAAAAACCTATTGGCGCTTCGCCCAAACCCGGCTTACTTCTCTTTCCTTAATGAAAGAAAGTAAGCAAAGAAACCCGCATCACTTTTTCTTCAAATAAAAAATTGCAATAAGGCTAAGTGCCCCAATAAATAATTCCAGCAAAAATGCCATAAAGAGAGATTGATGTGGCATTCCATCCAAAAACAAACTAAGCAAGCGACCCAAGCCATAACCAAGATATAATACACTTGAAAGCACGAGCGACATTAATCTAAGATTTGAAATAAACGCACCAAGAAATATAAGCACTCCCCCTATTAGTAAACTACCACCCGGTGCCCTAATCTCACTGAGCAAATTAATATCATGCCCCAAATCTATACCAGCCGAAGCCTCAAAAGCCACAGGCACCAGCGTTAAAGCTAAACCAATTATTAATCCAATAAGGCCGGATATAAACAAGAGTATGCGAACTAAGTTTATGCTTCTCATATTACTTTACTTTTAAGTTAGTAATGCAAAAATCATCATTAAGACATTCATTCTACTTGACTTAAGTTAAGAATTTTGATAGCCAGGAATCTTAACAAAACAGATGCACGCTTAAAAGAGAAAAGCTCGATTATATGGCATGTCGCACAGGCACACTTGCTAAAGTAGCTTCATTGGTATTTTGCACAGCATAGTTTATTCGATCAATGGCACCTTGTTTGTCTTTGGGTAAGGCAGCATCGAAACTAAGGGAGTTAATCGCGTGGATGCCCATATAATGGGTGGCTACATCAATTAATTCAATTGTTTTAATCTGTTCTTCGAGAACTTCACCTTCTGTGGCCATTTCAAAAACACTATTAGCAACATCCTCAGCTAATTTAGTTCCATCATTGGCATTAAGTGTGGTTGGTACAATTCCCAGAGGTTTAACTTTATTGATCAATCGGGCATTCGCTTTGGCATTTTCAATACCTCTGCCCTTACCTGCGGCTCCAAACATAAAGCCATAAAAGAATGTAATGCCTGCTTTATTCAATCGTTCTAATTGTTCTTCTGCATCGGCCAAAGAAGCTCCTTTATTTAAATAATCCAGTGCATCGCCCAAGCCAGTTTCTACCCCAACCCATAAATCGCCAATGCCTAATTTGGCAAGTTCCAGCAAGTCATCATCTGATTTATGCATAATATTATTGATGGAGGCATACATGGTGATCACTTCAACCGAAGGCAGGTAGTGATGAATCTTTTCTGCTATTTCTTTCAAGCGCTTTCCCGATAATACAAAGGCATCGCCATTCACCAGAAAAATTCGTTTTACATTTGGATAAAGGCTTTGTGCTTCCTGCAAATCTTTCTCTATTTGATCCGCCTTAGCTACCGAGAACCTGACATCGCGATACATTGTACAAAAGGTACATTTATTGTGTGCACAACCTACTGTTACTTCGAGCAGTAGGGTACTGGCCTCATAGGGAGGTCGGTATACGGGACCTGTATAGTTCATATTGTTACTATTTTCTTTGTAAAATCAATGAGTTGCTGAATTGCAGACGCATTGTAGGCTTCAGAATGAGCGCGAGCATAGGTACCAGCATCATTATCGAAATAATGGCCACTGTGTGATTTATGCTCGTCGACCAAAGCCAATTCGTAAATTATATCAGCTCCCTTCTCAGCGGGCGACCAATGTTGTCCGTAGGCTTCATTCGCCATTTTGGTATTCAATAACGATCCTGGATTTAGCGCAATAACCACCACGTCTTGTAATTGCTTTGCCAAATAAAAGCTCCACATGGTAAGTGCCAATTTGCTTTGTGCGTAGGCTTCATTCTCACTCACGCTTCTCTTTCCTTCGATCACATCAAAGGAAATATCTGATTGTGCCGCTGAACTCAGATTGATAATTCTGGCATCTGTCGCGCGCTGTATTATAGGCAGCAATTCAGTCGTCAATAAATAGGGCGCCAGATAATTCACGGTAAAACGCATTTCAAAACCTTGCTTGGCATGTGTCTCTCCACTTTTAAATACGCCTGCATTATTAATTAACAAATCAAGATGATCGATCTTTTCTTTGACTTCTTGCACCATATTTTTCACCGCTTCCAAATCAGAAAAATCGGCTACAAAACCATCTATCTGTTCATTCTTTGATCTCTCCTTTACTTCTTTAATTGCAGCATCAAGCTTTTCTCGGTTTCTGCCATGCAGATAAATCTTGTGCCTCTCAGCCGCTAACTTTATAGCAGCCAATTTGCCAATACCATCGGTACTTCCCGTTATTAGAATATTCATATGATTATAGTTTTTTTTAAATATCACTCAAATCTCGACAGTTAGGCAAATTAAACTCTCCAATTTTACAATATGCTATAAGCACCAAACGAGCGAATATAAATAAGCACCTCATCATCAGAATAATTTGAGATCGTATGGTACGACTGTTTCTCAGAACTAAAGAAACTACCCTCCAGTAATCGCACTGGCTGTTCCTTTGAAGGCTCATGGTATTGAGCTTCACCTTTAATAACAACCGCTCTAAAAGGTGAATCTTGCGTTAGTATCTTCCCCGAAAATTTTGGAGGCAGTTTCAAAAAAGTCCCGTTTAGTTCTTCAGCCCGAGGTTTCCCCCACAAAAAGGCCATTTTAGCTCCTTTTGTTACATCAGAATTTTCGTACCATGTTAAATCCTTGGCATCAAGCCAAACCACATTTGAATGATCAACATTAACGGGTCTTTCTCCACTATCAAAATGGTCCTCTTCGGGCAGTACCAAGTAAGGGCCTTCTTCAATCTCGATGTACGCCAAAGCATTTGAACCTTCGGCGGCTGTTATATGAACTTCACCTTTGGGTTGTGTCCAGAATGAGCCCTGAGGCAACCACATATTAGTCGCCGTAGGATCGTCGTTATGGAATATACCACTTATAACAATGCCATGATAAGATACATTGTGAATATGAGGTGGTGATTCGAAACCGTCGCTGGGTTTAAGCAAAAAACCTGTTGGATCGGTGCCTTTTCGATCACCCCAAAGCGTTCCGGCTTTTGGCGCTAAATCGCCACGTTTAGGATTTAAATGTGTCCATTCAACTTCAGAAGCTTGAATAATTTTATAAGTTGGTACAATGGCGTTAATATCAACAGTTGAACCCTCAGTTGTTCCTTTCTCTGTTGGCATATTGCAGCTAAAGAGTAATACTGCAATAATCACCGTGAATCCTTTAAAAATAGAATTTTTCATCGGTATATTATTTTAATAAAGTTATTATTTCTTCTTCGGGCAAACGCGATTTTGGCGTTGTATTCGGGGTGTTAAAATCACTTTCTTTGCGATAACCTAAGGAGACCACACCAACGGCTGTAAAACCCTTTTCGCGCAATGCAAGTTCTTCATCTATTTGTTTCATATCAATACCTTCCATCGGCAAGGCGTCAATACCAAGGGCAGCAACTCCAAGCAACAGATTACCCATATTCATATAAACCTGCTTTTCCATCCAATGTTGCTGATCTTTGTAATCGTACTTATGCATATTGGCAAATATATTTCGGGCACCAAATACCATTTGCTTGATGTCTTCATTGGGGTAGCGGCCATGCTTATCTTCCGTTTCCAAAAGGTGCAACATGTAATCCTCATCAGCCGATGTTCTGGCACAAAAAACCACCACATGTGATGCGTCCATTACTTTCTGCTCATTAAACTGATAAAACCCTTGTGTTCCCTTTGCAATTCTCTTTTTTCCTTCTTCGGAATCTGCAACTACAAAATGCCAAGGCTGAATGTTAGTGCTCGATGGACTCATTCGTAAAAGTGTCTTTACTTTTGAAAAATCATCAGCTGATATTTTTTTACTCGGATCAAATTCTTTGGTTGAATAACGCCAGTTTACTACATCTATAATGTTCATGATTCAATATTTAAAATTATTACGATACAAAGTTAAGACGACAATGCGCAGCATAATTGTATACATATTGGAATAAATTGCACGAGATTTGGTTTCTGAAGATATTCAACCAATATATTTGCAATAAACTGGCTTTTTTCTCTAGTTTTGATTCGAAATACAGACACTCAACCTATTTAAATACAATGAAAACAGAAAGCATCAATAAATTACTGGAAATACATGTTGAAGAATTGGATACATGGACAAAGCGCCCTTATAAGAATAATTTCTTTGAGATAGTATATATTGAAAAAGGTGCAGGCACACAATGCATCAAACAGCACGAGTTTGAATACAAAGAAGGCAACATCTTTTTTCTTCCTCCCCTCGATTGTCATTCATTTAATATTACGAAACCATCTAAATTCTATTTCATTAGGTTTACCGACCATTATTTTTTACAGAAAAACAACTTAACCAACTACAATGCATGGTTCGATAAAATCGCCTATGTCATAGCTAACTATAACAAAGTGGCAGGTGATATTATTTCATCGGAACAAGAGAGGCAGTTTATCATTAATAATATAAAAGCCATTCATCAAGAGTATTTAAAAGGCGATAGTTATTCCGATCCGATTATTACAGGAGCAATTGCTTCAATTCTAAATATCTTAGCCCGAAGTATAGAAAACAGGTATGTAAGTAAAGCCAATGAAAACGATAATCGCTTTGGCGAGATACTTCGTTATATAAACACTCACCTGTTGGACAATGAAAAGCTGCGCCTGATACACCTGGCTGATAAATTTGGCATTTCTAAATCCTATTTCTCTGAATATTTTAAAAAACAAGCCGGCATTAGCTTAGTTGATTACATTTTGAAATCGAAACTAAAGATTGTTGAAACCAAAGTTCTACACACTGATCTTAGTTTGAAAGAAGTAGCCTGGCAATTAAACTTTACCGACAGTAGTCATTTGGCACGGTCATTCAAAAAAACATACGGCATGACAGTGAAAGAGTTTAAAAAGAGTGGTCAGGTATGCAGTTGATAAAAGACAGATAAATAATTGCACAATACACATAGGCAAACGAATAGCAGCTCCACCTATTTTTAATCACTGACTTAGCTTCGCTGATTTTCAATACTATGATTAAATAGATTTTTAGTTTCGCAAAGCGGAACAATTTGTGATAATCCCGATGGCTATCGGGAGTGAAATTCGTGGTCTTTTTTATTTTATTGTTTAAAATCAATTTCCCTGATGAAGACCAACAAGAAAAACAGATAAAAGAAACAAAATAGTATATTTGAAAGAAAAAATATGCTCGCTCTTTTTGCTTATTTATTCCTGGCTCTATTTGTTTCCTTTCTATGCTCCATCATGGAGTCGGTACTGCTTTCTACCCCACAGTCGTACTTACTTGTTATGCAAGATAAAGGTAGACCTTGGGCTAAGTCATTTTTAGAAATCAAGGAGAACATAGATAAACCATTATCGGCCATATTATCATTAAATACAGTTGCCCACACCATTGGGGCAGCAGGAGTTGGAGCGCAGGCGGTTAAAGTATTTGGGGAAGCATCCTTCGGAATTGCATCTGCCATACTAACCGTATTGATTCTTGTGGTAACAGAAATAATTCCTAAAACCATTGGAGCCAAATACTGGCGAAACTTATCAAAGGTATCGTATCACACCATTCGTATCATGATATTTCTAACCTATCCTTTGGTAGTCATGTCGGCCTTTATTACCCGCCTTATCTCCAACGACAAGGATCAGCCATCGACAAGTCGCGAGGAAATTGCCGCATTGGCCACTATAGGTACCGATGAAGGTTTATTTTCGGAGAAAGAAAATAAGATGATTCAGAATATCCTTAAGTTGAAAAACATTAAAGTCACCGAAATAATGACACCCAGAGTGGTGGTTACACTGGCTGACGAAAACATGCAACTACAGGATTTTCTCAATAAGAAAGACTATCTGAATTATTCAAGAATTCCATTGTATTCAGAAAATGATGAAAACATTACAGGTTATGTTCTTTGCCAACAGGCATTAGAAAATTTAGCTGAAGACAGACATGACTTGATGTTAAAAGACATCAAACGTGAAATTATGGTTTTCCCCGATTCCACTGCCTTGTATACTCTATGGGAAAGGTTACTTGAGAAAAAAGAGCACATTGCTTTAATTGTTGATGAGTATGGCGGACTAGATGGCATTGTAACCATGGAAGATGTTATAGAGACCTTACTTGGGCTTGAAATTGTAGATGAAAACGATACGGTAACGGATATGCAGAAATATGCACGTGAGAGATGGCAGGAAAAACAAGCCAAGCATAGTTTAATTCAGAAAGCCATTAAGAAGGAGTAATTATGTGAATCGAGGGCTTCATTTCGCTTTTTGAATATCCAGAAGATTACTACTTTAAAATTAAGTACTCCACATCACATGAAAGGGACTTTAGCCTCCCACTTTAGGGGAGGTTGGAGGGGTAAAGAAAATGAAAAACTACATAATATAAATTGAAACTATACATCTGGATATCAAAAAACTTAAGCCTTGCCCAATAAACTTTTTATACCATCAGTGAAACCTGAGAATCGACTCTTTTTATTGGCAAACTGATCTTTAAAATCTTTACCAAATCGTTTGGAAGCATAAAGTACTGTTCCGTTCTCCAGCTCAACCGTTAATTCGCGATGATTGTATTTTTTAATGTAATCCTGATTCACCAACAAACTATTGCTAATGGGATGAAAATGACATTCGGCCACCAGCATATCCTTATAAAACCCAATGTTACGAGTGGCTGTTAGCTTTGTATTATCCTTCAAATAAACATAGCTCACTACACCATCAGCCTTTAGATAAACAACATCCGAAATATTAACAAATTCTATGACGCCGCTATGCAGATGAAATGCCATTTTATTGCTTGGTAACTGAGCATCGCCTCCAACACGTTCGAGCAGTAGTTTTATTTGCTGATTGAAATTCTTGTTGGTAATCTTACCCAAAGCTTTATTAACTGCCAAAGTCAGGTCGGTATCATCCAAGGGCTTATACAAATAATCGATGGCCGAAAACTTAATAGCTCTGAGCGTATATTCCTTGGCACTCTCACCAGTAATAAATATGATTTCGAAATCAATACGATTCTCATTCGACAGTTTCTGCAATAAATCAAAACCAGTGCCAGTTGCCAGCTGGATATCTAAAAACACCAATTGTATGTCATTCAATTTAATTAGTTCATAGGCCTCATCAATATCATAAGCCTGATGTATAGGATAAACCTGCGGGAACAACTGCTTAATTCGCTGCTTGATGTAATCAGATGTATCCTGAATATCCTCTACAATTAATGCCTGAATATTTTGTAACATAGCTTAGTAATTAAATAGAATTTTCACTTTGGTTCCGCCTTCTTTGGGATCTTCAATACTGATATCGATGTGATAACCCAGTTCATTTAATATATCCACACGCTTATTTATCAGCTCCAAACCGCGCGACTCGTGAGCCTTAATGGAATTACTTTTCAGTTCGCCCGATTTTTCTCGTCCAATACCATTATCCACAATGGTACATAACAAACCTTCGCCCTTTTGATCAAATTTGAGCAGTAGATGGCAGGGTGAATCAGCCGGATGAATGCCGTGTTTTATGGCATTTTCAACAAAAGGTTGAATAATCATTGGCGGAATGGTTTTATTCAGTAAATCATCGTCTTCAAGCCTAATGGAATATTCGAATTCTTTGGAACGATATTTAACCTGCTCAAACTCTATGTACATTTTAAGTAAGTCTATCTCCTCCTTTAAGGATATTTCATTGGCTTGTTTGGTTTCAACTACCTTTGACGACTTAATGGTAGCCTCCATGTAGGCGCGAATCAATCGCGAAAATTTAATTAAATACTGGTTGGCTACTTCCGGTTTGTGCTGAGTAATCAGGTTCTGTACCGAAGCCAGTAGGTTAAAAATAAAATGCGGATTTAGGTTGGCCTGCAGCGATGCAACCTCCAGGTAACGCTTTTTACGCTCCTGTTCAATTGATCTACTTTTATACTTGTTGCGCGACCAAAAAATATAAACAATCACAACGAAGAAAAGCAAAAGAATAAAGAAGGCGTATTTGTAAAAATGAGGCTCCTTGTAAAATGGCAAATCAACTTTAATACATACAACTGCAAGCTTCTGCTCATCAACTCCATTCACCAAGGAGGGTTTAACAGCCACCTCAAAACGATATCTGCCCGACGATAAGTTACTGAACATGGCATAATCTTGCTCGCGCCAATCACTCCACTTTTCACTCAAGCCAACAAGTCGGAAACGATACAATGGTTTGGTTGGCAGTCCAAAACCAATGGTCTCAAAAACAAACTCCAAATCGTTTTTATCCTCATGCAAATTAAAACATCCCGCATAGTTCCTTTCAGAATAGGCAACAGGCTCATTATTAATGTGGGTTATGGCTACATCAAAAGATTCACTTTCGAATCGAATGGCTTCTAAATCTATTTCGGTGGTATTGGTTGTTGATGGAAATATCACTTTGTTATTCCGTTTCAAAAATCCATTCTGACAAATCTCTTGTGCCAATAAACCATTACGAAAATTGTATGTTTTAAGCCTAAGTTCCTGTTCCTTGAGATAATGGGCAGCATTCAAAACCAGCAACTCGCGCGTAGTGCCAATTAACAAAACACTATCATTGGGTGCTATTAATGCTGTGATGTAACCCGAATAATTGAGCCCTATTTTTTCAAAGTTCTTACCTTCATCATTAAACAACCACAAGCCCTTTCTGCCCCCCATCCAAATATTATTCGCCTCATCTTTGGCCATGGCAATAATACCGCTCTTAGGGGCTTTACTATAAAGTGATGAAGCCTTCACAAAGGTTTGCTTTTGGCGATCATAAAGCGCTAAGGATTTTCCGGTTCCGAGCCATATGGCACTATCACCTGAAAAGACAATGGATGCGGGATGGGACTTCACCTTATTTCGCGTTTCGTCAATGATGTAATAAGGCTGCCCACCTTCATCAATAAAGCCCACGCCATATTGTTGACCAAATACGATTTGATTCGTTATCGAATCATATTTAGAGATGAGGCAAATATTATCTGTGACTTTTTCAGCCTCCCCCCCATTGAATTTCACAAGTCCATAATGCGTTGGAAAGTAAATATTTCCTGACTCATCTTTTGAAGCACCATAATAGTAATCTGTTTCTTTCGTCCCGAATGGCCCGGGCGCAATTATTTCTTCTTTCTGTTCAGTTTCAAAATCCAGACGATACAAACCCTGCTTAAAAGCACCACCATATATCTGTCCATCGTCTGCTTCAATGATGGTCCAGAAGTCATTCATAAACGATCGAGGATAAACACTAAAGGGATGTTTCCAAACTTGATACAATCCATTATCGGAACCAACCCACATCTGTGCATCACGATCGATCAAAACCGGGTGAGGCCCCTTTACAAAATCTAATTGCATTTTTTTTGCTTCATTGTTTAAGCCATCAATCAGGTAATAATCATACAGATGCGAAAACACATAGTGTTTAAGAGGCATATTATGTACTTGAAGGTTTTCAATATGATCGCCAACTATTTGATATTCCATTATTGACTCACCTTCGGGCAAGGATAAAACTTGAATATGATTACCAGTATATACTACGTTTATAATAGGGCAGTCATGAGATAAGGATGACACATAAACACGCTCTGCATCTGCATTAGAAAATACCTTTGTGATGTTTTGCTTATGAATTCGATAAATGTCATTGGAAATAAAATCGGTGCAATACAAAACCTTCGACTTGGGCTCATAAGCCAATGTTTCAATACCTCCAATTGGAAAATCAATTCCTACTTTATATACATTAACAAGACTATCCTGCTCATATTGTTCCACCCACTCCTTGGAGTAAATAAAATAACACTCATCACTTATCAATACCTTTACAGTTGATTGAAATGCTTTTATTAATCGAAATGATTTGCCATTATATTTATATAAGCCTGAACTTGCCTTAACGTACAGATTACCTTTTTTATCGTTATCGATACTATAGATGTGCTCGTTACTCAAATATTGATGCCAATGCTCCCCATTGAATTGTGCTAATCCAGCCTTGGTTCCCGTCCAAATATAGCCATGCACATCCTGAAAAATACAAGTCACCTGAATTTGCGGCAAGCCAGTATGCGTATCATATAAACGATAAGGACGCTCCTGTCCATGGCTTATTTGAAAACTCAACAAAAACAATATGAAACAAAGGGTATTTCGCATTTAATGTAATTCTAAAAAACAAGATAAGGATAAAATTAAAATGCGTAATACAATTAGTAACAGGTGGGCAAATAATCCAATAGGTGGTATTTAATCTATTATTCTTCCCAGGTTTTAAAAATAGACAGACCACTTATTATGCCATTCGACCACTTGTTATTTTTCACTTATTACTAGCCTGCTTTATCAATAACTTTAGTTCAAACTAAAACCAGAGTCAAACTAAATCTAGAAAAATGAAAAAGGTTCTTATCGCATTAGGTCTTATCACCTGCCTATTCGTTCAAGCTCAAACACGTGTCATGTTAGAAAGCGGAAGTACTTCAACTGTTTTTGATGGCGATCAACCGTTTATTGATGCTTATGATGCAGCAGTAAATGGCGATATTATATACTTACCGGGTGGAGGATTTACTGTTCCAACATTGATAGACAAAGGCATAAAAATAATTGGTGTGGGCCATTTCCCATCGGCAACAACTGCAACCAATGCCACCGTACTAGCCGGAGATCTTTTTATTGGCGAAAATGCAGATAATTTACACATTGAAGGATGTGATTTGGGAAACTATGACATCAACTTTACAAGCGACCATAAAGTTGACGATGTAAACATCGTTCGTTGTAAGTTAGGTACCCTTCAATATCAAGGCAGTACAAACCCTTGTGTAAATAATACCATTAGAGAATGTATCATTACGGAGACAATATATTTCACAAATGCAGTATCAAGCACATTAGCAAACAGTATTGTTCATCAACGAATATACTATGGTACTGATATGAGCATTCTGAACTGTATACTATTATATGATTACAATAACTCCAATGCCTCATACAGTCCTATACGAGATGTCGACAATTCACTTATTAGCAGCAATATATTTTTTAAAGATTATAACGGCTTTTATCAGGACGGTTGCGAATCAAGTACCTTCACCAATAATGTATTCTTTCATAATCCAACAGCGGGATCAAATACATTTACCAACAATTACATCATAGGTGAAAATGCATCTAACATCCTGGTTAATCAAAGTGGAAATATATTTGACTATTCACATGATTATCATTTAGCATCACCTGCTACATATACCAACGGAGATGGACTGAAAGCCGGAATTTATGGAGGAATCTTTCCTTTTAAAGCAGATGCCATACCTTCAACACCACATATTAGCGTCAAAAATATGGCTGGCTCTACCGATGAGAATGGCTTATTAAACGTGAGCATTACTGTAACTGCACAAGATGAGTAGGATGAGACACATTGTATTAATCATACTGCTTTTTGCCAGCCTTACATTGGCAAAAAGCCAAAACAAAATCACATCGTACCAATATTGGTTTGATGATGGTTCTGTGGTGCCATTAACAACTGCGGCGATTAGTCCAGTTGATCAATTGAATTTAAACACAACATTTTCCACTGAGGCTCTATCAGAGGGACTGCATACCTTCCACATTCGATTTCAGGACACCAATGGAAGGTATTCCCCTGCTACGAGCAGTTTTTTCTATAAAAAACCAAATAATCCCTTAACTGGAAATGAAATAACCAAGTGTAACTACTGGTTTGATAATGGTTCCGAAAATCCTACATCAATACCTTTTACTCCTGCTTTTGAAATTAGTCTAAGTAACTCTATTTCAACTGATGCTTTGAGTAATGGCTTACATATACTTCACCTTCAACTTGAAGATGCAAAAGAACAAAAAAGCGCAATTGTAAGTCAATTTTTCTATAAGAAAGCACAGCAAGTGGTAGGTAAAGAGATAGTGACCTACGAATATTGGCTGGATAAGGATCATGCCAATGCAACACAGGTATCGCTTACAGCTTCGGAAACACTCAATCTCTTGACTGATCTGGATTTCTCTTCTACAAAAGCAGGTTTACATCAGCTGAACATTCGCTTTAAAGACACAAATGGCCAATGGAGCTCCATACTTTCTGAAGAGTTCTTGAAAGTTGGGATTACCATGGATGATCATCTCATAGCCCATTACCCTTTTGATGGTGATGCTAATGATGTGAGCGATTACAATAACCATGGAACCGCTGATGGGACAACTCTAACGGAAGATCGACACGGTATTAGTAATAGTGCTTACCTGTTTGATGGTAACGACAAGATTGATGTTCCACATGCAGGTATTCAGGATATGACTGGAGCCATGAGTATATCGTGCTGGATAAAACCAAGCGAAATAAGTGGTACAAAAATGATCTTAGGAAAATCGAATTATACATCTACAACTAATTATCTACTTCGTCTAAAAAGTGATGCTTCATTACAGTGGGAGTATCAAACATATGCCCAAAATGATGACTTATCTATTGCAATTGACAATTGGTATCATATAGTGGTTACTGCTGATGCCCCAGCTTCAGGCCAAAAAATATACATTAATAATCAACTGGCATCCATTAGCAATCCAAGTGGTGGTACATACGGGCAAATTAACAGTCCACTAACAATAGGATATGCTTCTTATGGCAGTGAATATTTTAAGGGCATAATTGATGATGTACGCATATACAATAAGGCCTTGACTACAGATGATATCTCAAGCCTATTCAATCAAGTACCAACAAATACTGAGATCATTTTTTTAAATGACATTAAGCTATATCCGAACCCGGTAATCGACGAATTGAAGGTTGACCTACCAATGGACGGTGAAAAACGCTTGAGTTTATATGATGTTGGCGGTTGCTTAGTATATCAGACAATTAGTGATTCAAATATCGAAAGCATCAACATGTCAGATCTAAAATGTGGTCTTTACATATTAAAGATAGATAGTGACAATGCTTCTTCAAGTCACAGAATTATTAAGAAATAAACGGGGGCTTTTATATTTTGCTAACAATGAAAAGAGGATGTCCAAAAAGTAAGCTCGCTCATCGAGATGCCCCTTGAGCATGTCGAAAGGAAGTCGAGATGAAATTTTATTAATACTGATTATCAGCTAATAATCACTTCGACATACTTCGGCAAGCTCAGCAAGCACTCAGTGAACGGATGCTTTCAGGGTTTTTGGACACCCTCTTTTATAGTTTGAACAGAATCCTTTTACCTGGCAGTACTTTTTTAATTATAAGAAAGATAAAAACAGCAATAATACCACCGATTAATGTTGCAATTATATCCTTAATATCACAAACGCCTTTAGGTAAATATTCTTGTGCCAGTTCGTACAATATATAGCCTGCACAAAGAAAAGCGATTAAATTCCAGCGTTTTTTATCTTTTGAATTAAAGACAGCTGCCATAAAGAATATTTGAACAATTATACCTCCCAAATTTCCTATGGTATCGGCCAACCCATAATCCGAAATATTATTAGAATAAATATATGGGCGATAAATAAACCGACCCATTTCAGTTATTACATAACAGATAAAAGCTATGATCGCATACAAAACTCGATGATTATCAATAAGCTTAATCTCTTTTTTGTCAATAAATAGATCTTTAAATGCAGCCATTGTATCGTTTTTAATGATTAGCTTAAATTTCTAACACAAGTATTAGCTCCTCTCAATAACATTGAATTCAGCTAGTACGGTTATAATGTCTATTATTTCAGAAAGATGAGTCTGTTCAACCCCTGCTTTTTTCATAATATCAGCAATAGTTTCGGACTTAGCACTTGGAAAAGGAAGAAAGAACAAGAATTTTCCCTGGGGCATCGAAAGATTTATTTTTCTTTCTGTTCGCTCTCTACCTTTACCAATCCATATGTACACATTACTTATATACTTCCCATCTCGCGACACCGAGAATCTGGCGCCTGCATCTGGGTGTTCTCTAATCCTTTCGGATAATTTCCCTTGAGGTTGCATATTATCGAAAAGCAATCCGAGATCCAGATCGAACTTAATATGCCTCGTCATGAGTGTATATCTGTAGTAGGGTCTTTTTTTCTCAAAAACCTCCTCTTTCGAGAATATCTCAAGCTCACACATAGCCTCCATGAAATCCTGAACAGTTTTTACGTGCAAGTTCAACCTTGAAGCGGCTTCCGAAGCAGAAATACTTGTATATGTAAGCAAAAGTCGAAAAAGGTTTTCGGCATAGTCTTTTGATAAGAAAGTTCCCAACTTTGCTGCTTTTGAAAAGTCCATATCAACCTTCTGTTATAATATTTAAATTCATATTATTTAGAATATCAATGATCCTCTGGTATTCACCTTTGTGATAGAATTCAAAAAAGTCAATGATGGTTTTACCCATTGATTCACAAATTTTATCATAGGAAAAGTCTTCGCGATAAAGAAGATAATCACCTTTGCAAATATGTACCAGAACATTCCCTTCACTGTCAATTGTAACATGTGTTTTATCGATGAAAGAATTATTAAAGCCCAGTACAAATCCGTAATCTGTATTCATCACAAGATGGAAAGATCCATTTTCGAATATAGGTATGGCAATCATCTTTACCCTTAAAAAATCCACAAAAGCGTCCAATTGGGCACGCGTAAAATCTATGTGACCAGCCGGAAAAGGCCGATCGGTATATCCACTGTCAGCCTCATTAACATGTCTTGCTGCCAATTCTAACATTTCTCTTTTACGCCATTTTAACCTTTTGGTAAACATCATATAAAAGATGAAAGGGAATGTCATTACCAACATGACTATTATTACTGCCATAATAGGCTTAGGAGCTGCCCTGCCGTACATCACAACTAATATAGACATCACAGTCATTAATGACATAGCTACTACAATAAGCAGATACCCAATATTTTTAGTCCGCTCATAGGTTAGTATATTAATTATCGCAACCACCACAAAAAGGGGCAGTAAAAAAAGGTAAGCCGCTGAAAAGCCAACCATTTTTAGCACAAGTAAAAATCCCGGAAGAACTGTAATTGGCACCAACAATTCTTTAGGGAAAGGTGCGGGTTTGAGTTTTCTTTCAAAATACATGACTTTAAATTTTATAGTTACTTCATATAACACACTCTACTTACCAGATTATTGATCGCCTAAATAGCCCTATCTGGTTTAGTAATAACAGATCCAATTCCCTCCTTTATAATCATCGCGCACTCTAACTAAATTTCTATTTCAATAATTATAAACTTCAATTTTAATGAACTATATAAATTTAAAACTTTAAAAAGCTCTTGTCAATAGTTTATATCGAAAAAATTAAAAAGAATATTTCCAATAATGGAGTATAAAAAAAGGTGTCCTTATTGAGAACACCTTCTAATTATATATTTTTCTATTTCTTTTAAAACGGCATATCCTTATCAAAACCAGCTTGCATATCAGGGAAATCCGGCAAATGCTGTCCTGCATCATTTCCTTCTTCTCCATTGTTAGCATTCATTTTTGAAGGTAGGCTTTGTGGAGCAGCTTGCTCACCACCATGTCCTCCATCGTCAAACATATCATCTTCCAAATCCTGAAAACGAGCTAATTCTGAACGCCAGCGCAAACGAACATCGGCAGTAGGACCGGCACGGTGTTTTGCGATGATCAACTCGGCAACACCAATAAGTGAGTTACCTTGTTCATCTTCAGTGATTCGATAATACTCCGGACGGTGAATAAAACATACCATATCGGCATCCTGCTCAATGGCACCTGATTCACGCAAATCGGATAATTGAGGCCGTTTACCCTCCGCTCCGGCACGCGATTCAACACCACGATTCAACTGCGAAAGTGCGATAATCGGCACATCCAGCTCCTTGGCAAGTCCTTTTAACGAACGCGATATAATACTCACCTCTTCCTGACGGTTACCAGGGCTCATTCCGCTGGCATTCATCAGCTGAAGGTAATCAATGATAACACATTGAATATCGTGCTGCTTTTTTAATCGACGACACTTGGCACGTAATTCAAAAACCGATAAACCAGCCGTATCATCTACGTAAATAGGTGCATCAATTAGGTTTTGAATTTTATGATCGAGTTGCTCCCACTCAAACGGAGCCAAATTTCCCTTTTTAATTTTATCAGCCGACAATTCTGTTTCGGTTACAATCAAACGATTCACCAATTCAACATTGGACATCTCGAGCGAGAATATGGCAACCGGTATATCATGATTAAGTGCCATCTGACGCGTCATCGATAGAATGAAGGCCGTTTTACCCATGGCCGGACGAGCGGCAATAATAATCAATGCCGAGCCTTGCCAACCTGATGTAATACGATCAAGCGCAACAAAACCAGAAGAAACTCCACTTAATCCATCACCACGAGCCGCTGCCACCTTAATACGGTCAATGGCATCCTGAATAACCGGATTAATCTGAACCGCCTCACGTTTCATACTTCCTTGCGAGAGCATGAAGAAAGTACTTTCAGCTTCTTCCAACAGATCGTTTACATCAATGCCATCATCATAGGCCTTGGTCTGCAAATCACTCGATATGTGTATCATCTGTCGCTGCAAATACTTCTGCCAAATGATACGGGCGTGGTATTCAATATGCGCAGCAGAAGCTACTTTACTCGTTAATTGTGACACATAAAATGCGCCTCCAACCTCATCGAGTTTAGCCAACTTCTTTAGCTCCTGAGTTACGGTCAACATATCTACAGGTTGCTCATTGGCCTCAAGGTTCATGATGGCTTGATAGATATGCTGATGAGCTTCTTTGTAAAAATGATCGGGCTTTAACAATTCTGAAACCTGAACAAAGGCATCCTTTTCTAACAATAAGGCACCTAGTACTGCCTCTTCTAATTCAAGTACCTGTGGTGGTAATTTTCCAAGGTCGAATCCGGCCTGCGACTTCTTATTGTTATTGTTTGAATAATTCTTATCTGCCATAATCAAATTTCAAAGGGCAACAAAGATACTAAATCGCAACGAAGTTAGCTGTTAAATAAACCAAGATTAGACATAGAATTTGCCCAGCTAAATTCTCTCTTTTTATTTTGAAGACTTAACCCATTCAGTCTAATTAACTTTACTAAACCTACTTCGAAAGGTAAAAATCTAAATAATTTCTAAAAAAATAAGCCAAGGTTTTTAAAACTAAAAAGCATTAATTTGTAGTTAAAATAAAAATATATGCTTTGTTTTCCGAATGCCAAGATTAACATTGGTTTAAATATAGTTGAGAAACGACCTGATGGCTACCATAATCTTGAAACCGTTTTTTATCCCATTCCACTTTGCGATGCACTTGAAGCAGTTGTTTCGAAAGATGATTCGCAGCCTTACCATTGGGACAACTCCGGCATACAAGTTGATGCACCTGGTGAAGAAAATATTTGCATTAAGGCATTTGAACTTTTAGCTCAAGATTATGAATTACCAACTCTAAATATTCATTTATTAAAGAAAATACCCTTCGGAGCCGGATTAGGTGGCGGATCAGCAGATGGGGCTTTCATGCTGAAACTCATCAACGATATGTGCGAACTTAATTTATCAAGCGATAAGTTAAAAAGCTTGGCGGCAAAACTTGGTGCAGATTGCCCTTTCTTTATTGATAACAAAGCTTGTTTTGCAGCGGGTATTGGGGATCAATTCGAATCCCTTGATCTTAATTTAAAAGGCTATCACATCGCCTTAGTAAAACCACCCATTCATGTTTCTACACCAGTGGCTTATGCAGGAATCAAACCAACAAAGTCAAATAGAAACTTGAAAGAAGACATTTTACTACCAATAGAACAATGGAAAGAAGTAATTAAAAATGATTTTGAGACTTCTGTTTTCAAGAAGTATCCCAGCATTAAAATGATTAAAGAAAACCTTTATTCATCAGGAGCCAATTATGCTGCCATGTCGGGAAGTGGATCAACGGTATTTGGACTTTTTAAAGAAGCCCCTAAACTAAAATTTAATGATGACCATTTTGTTTGGTCAAAGGAAATAAAATAAAAAAAGCTGCCAGAAGGCAGCTTTTTTTATTACTCTATTTCAATCATCACATGATTCTTAGGAATCTTATCTCCCGTCACCACATTAATGGATTTAATAACTCCATCACGCGGCATAGCAATTTGATTTCTCATCTTCATTGCTTCCAAAATCAATAATGATTTACCAGCTTTTACTTTGTCTCCCTCTTTCACATAGATCTCTAAAATAGTCCCTGGAATATAGGACTTAATAAGATCGAAATTTGGGTCTTCATATTTAATTCGATTTTCGAATTTCTTAGTCAATCTTGTTTTATACTTCATACTAAGTATAGCAAAATCAACCAATCCTTCTATCTTCTTTTTCTTAGCCATAAACCCTCCTATTAAAATGGTGGAATTCCGTGCTTTTTAGCAGGTCTATGATCATCTTTATTGATAGAAACCTCAATGGCATGTAATAACAATGCACGCGTTTCGTTTGGTTCAATAACTGAATCGATATAACCTTTTGCTGCCGCCACATATGGGTTAGCAAATTTATCTTTGTACTCTTGTACTTTTATAGCACGCATTGCATCAGCGTCTTCTGCTTCTTCAATGTCTTTTCTAAAGATAATATTAGCCGCTCCTTCAGGACCCATTACCGCAATCTCAGCCATTGGCCATGCAAACATAAAGTCAGCACCAAGGTGACGTGAGTTCATAGCAATGTAACCACCACCATACGCTTTACGCAAGATAACCGTAACTTTAGGCACAGTAGCTTCGGAATATGCATATAGTACTTTCGCACCGTGACGAATTACACCAGCATGCTCCTGATCTGCTCCAGGTAAATAACCCGGCATATCTTCCAAAGTAACAATCGGAATGTTAAAGGCATCGCAATAACGAATAAAACGAGCTGCTTTATCCGAACTATCACAATCCAATACACCAGCTAATACCAAAGGCTGATTGGCAACGAAACCAACTGTTTCACCATTTAAGCGACCAAAACCAATAACAATGTTAGCTGCCCACAATTCCTGAATTTCGAAGAAATCAGAATCATCAACAATACCTTTAATAACATCGCGCACATCATATGGTTGCTTAGGATCAGAAGGAATTAAATCCTCAATATTTCCTTTGAATTTTGGCTGTTTTGGAGGGAAAGTTTTTGCTTTCTTAGAATTATTCCATGGAATAAATGTGATCAACTTTTTAATCTGGTCAAAACATTCAGCTTCACTATCTGAGAAGAAATGTGCATTACCAGTTGTTTCAGCATGTACACGTGCACCTCCAAGATCTTCCATTGAGATTTTCTCTCCAAGCACCGACTCAATTACACTTGGTCCGGTAATAAACATCTTAGAGATCTTATCAACAACAAAAACAAAGTCGGTTAATGCTGGCGAATAAACGGCACCACCAGCACATGGACCTAGAATTACTGATATTTGAGGAATTACTCCTGAAGCCATTGTATTACGGTAGAATATTTCTCCATAACCAGCCAGAGCATTCACCCCTTCTTGTATACGAGCACCACCTGAATCGTTTATACCAATTAATGGCACGCGCATTTTTAAGGCGTGATCCATAATTTTGGTAATCTTACGGGCATGCATCAGTCCTAATGAACCTCCTTCAACGGTAAAGTCCTGGGCAAAAATACATATTGGAGCACCATAAATAGTACCAGTTCCAATAATAACTCCATCTCCATGCAGTTGTTTTTTGTCCATTCCAAAATCACGAGCTTCGTGTTCTACGAATAAATCGAACTCAGTAAACGAATCTTTATCAACCAGCGCTAAGATACGGGCACGAGCGGTTTGTTTACCTCTGGCAACCTGTTTTTCAATGGCTTTATCGCCACCACCCTTTTGCACTTGTTCCTTTCGTTTACGAAGGTCTAGGATGTGTTTTTTCAATGACATAATCCAATAATTTGATTTAACCTATTATTAACCAAGACGTATTTTCAACACCCTGTTTAATAGAATTACAGAGTGCATAATTACAAATTTTATTTTTTTAACAAAAGAGAATTGATCATATATAATTTGATCTCTTCACTTTTAAGAGAATGTTTTGTTTAGAAACGGCCCATTATTTCGGAGCTCTTAGGTATAAAAACACAGCTATTAAAGCGAATACAAAATTAGGTATCCACACTGCTAACAGAGGGTTCATACTACCATTAATTGCAAAGGTAGTTGAAACAGTCATGAACAAAATATACGAAAAACTTAGGGCAATGCCAACTCCAATATGTAAACCCATCCCTCCTCGTACTTTGCGAGATGCCAATGAAACGCCAATTAATGTTAAAATAAATGCACTAAAAGGCGAAGCTACACGCTTGTATTTTTCAATGTAAAACTCTTCTAAGTTCCCAACACCACGTGCTGTTTGTTCTTCAATATATCTATTTAACTCGGGATTGGTCATCGTTTCAAAATACTTCCGCTCTTCCTTAAAGTCGCTCGGCTTCATATTCGGAATCAAGGTATCCAGCTCCTTTCCCTTTGTTATGTTTTGCTCAATACCATTGGTAAAATCACGGATTAAATAACGCTTAAGGTTCCATTTCCCGGTTGCCGTATCGTATTTAATATTACGGGCCGATAATTTTGAGATAATTTGTTTTCCATCATACTTCTCCATATTAAAATGATCGCCTGCTTCACGAAAAGAGTAGTATTTGCCTAAATATACAAAAACACCTGGCTCAATTTGCATATGTAAATTTCCCAAACCAGTCTCCTTGGCATCCTTAACATAGGTTGCTTCAAAATTTAAACGGGTTTGATTGGCAGGAGGAATTATATATCCACTTAAAACAAAGGAAAAAACACCTATAATAGCTGCCCCCAAAAAATAGGGAAACATCAATCGCCTAAAACTTACACCACTAGATAGAATGGCTATTATCTCTGTTTGATAAGCCATTTTAGAGGTGAAAAAAATAACCGCAATAAAAACAAAAAGAGGGGTAAATAAGTTGGCAAAGTAGGGTACAAAATTCTTATAATAATCAAAGACAATTGCATCGAGTGGTGCCCCCTTCTCAAAGAAATTGTCTATTTTTTCAGTTAAATCAAAGACCACTGAAATACTTATTATCAAAAGTATGGCAAAGAAAAAAGTACCTAGGAATTTCTTTAATATATAGAGATCTAATTTTTTCAAACTTCACATTTTAGTTAAACTTCACTAATGTGCTTGCTAATACAAAAGAACAAAAAATACTGGAATAAAATTAAAGTCTCTTTTGAAACCTGACATAAAAACGCATTGCTTAAAGGCGCGTTGTCACCTTTTTTACCATAATATCTTTCCATGCATCAAAATCGCCAGCAACAATGTGCTTACGCGCCTCTTTTACCAACCAAAGGTAAAAACTCAGATTATGCATACTTCCTATTTGCGCTGCTAACATCTCTTTCGAAATATATAAATGACGCAAATAAGCTTTTGTATAATGGCTATCTACAAAGGAAGTGCCATTTGGGTCAACTGGCGAAAAATCACTTTCCCATTTTTTGTTACGCATGTTCAATATCCCCTCAGAAGTAAACAACATTCCGTTACGTCCATTTCGGGTTGGCATCACACAATCAAACATATCAACACCCAAGGCAATATTCTCTAATAAATTAGCAGGCGTGCCAACTCCCATTAAATAACGTGGTTTATCCTGAGGTAAAATTCCATTTACCAACTCCACCATTTCGTACATCACTTCAGTAGGTTCACCTACAGCTAATCCGCCAATAGCGTTCCCCTCACGACCTTGCTCAGCTATAAACTCTGCCGATTGCGTTCTCAAATCACGGTAACCAGCCCCTTGTACAATAGGGAAGAATGTTTGAGAATGTCCATAAAGAGGTTCTGTTTCATCAAAATGCTTTGTGCCTCGCTTCAACCATCGGTGTGTTAATTCCATCGATGTTTTTGCATAGGCGTAATCCGAATCTCCAGGAGGACATTCGTCCAATGCCATTATAATATCAGCTCCAATTACACGCTGAGTATCTACTACATTCTCGGGAGTAAACAAATGCTTTGAGCCATCCAGATGAGATCGAAACATGGCTCCTTCTTCTGTCAATTTTCGATTATCACTTAAGGAAAACACCTGATAGCCGCCACTATCAGTAAGAATGGGTTTGTTCCAACCATTAAATTTATGCAAACCACCAGCGGCCTTTAAGATATCCAATCCTGGTCGTAAGTAGAGATGATAAGTATTCCCTAAAATTATTTCAGCTTTTACATCATCGTGTAAATCTCTAAAATGAACCCCTTTAACAGAACCAACCGTACCAACGGGCATAAATATTGGCGTTTCAATGGTGCCGTGATCCGTTGTAACCAGCCCAGCGCGAGCCTTACTCTTGATATCTGTATGTTGAAGTTTAAAATCCATATACTATTTGATGTTATAAGCTCAAAAAAAGGTTAATCCAAGCCCAATTAAACATTGTACTTTTCTAAATTCGGGCTGCAAATATACGAATCATTCACAAAACCAAAGAGGAGACCTAACTCATTTCAAAAGATATATATAAAACATCAAATAGTACAGGCTAATTCAATTATTCTAAACCATCAATATAAGTAGCTACAAAATATAAAACAGAATGCCCCGAAATGGTGTTCTCGTTGGATGCATAACTTTCAACATCATCAACAAAACACTTGGCTGGCGGTGTATTTTCATCAAAAGCATTCTGAAGAGCAGCGTCGTTCAAAAACTTATTTGGACCACCGCTAAGAATACCAGGAATAGGCTCTGCATGCATATCGGCTATGGAAGGCGCATGGTGCAAATGCAAAATACGCTTGGTTCCAACACCTGTTACAAAGCTAATTTTGTGCACATTTACACCCACAATGTAATCCATATGACTAATTGCTAGATTTTTGTAGGCCTCATTCCCGGTCAGCTCATATCCATAAATTAGGTTAATCGCTTTCTTCAAAACCGAACTGGTAGAACCCCAAACAAAATCATTGGCCAACATCCCTGTTCTGAAACCATCCTTTTCAGCAATGGCAACATGTCGATCACAGTATTCAATGAGGCTAGCCTTCAATGCCTTCTTCTCAACTTCATCTATTTTAGCATTGTCAGAGAAAAGCATAGTATAATAAGCCAATGTTGAAGGGTTGGCCCAGCTCGCTTCTGAAAAAGAGCTCCCAACAACTTCTTTCAATAATTGATAGTCATGATAGTATTTTTTTTTGCCAGTAAGAATAAAAAGTTCAGTTGCAGCCCACAGACGTTCATCTTTATCGTAGGCATCGGAATAACCACCCGCCTTTGTATCTGCAGGATTTTTAAATCCACCTTCCGGAAAAATATCTGGATGCTTTTGCAAATAAGCATATGATTTAAGAGCTGCCTTTTTACAACGGTCTGAAAAATTTTGATCAATACTCTCATACACTCTTGACACACGAGCCATTATGGCAACAAAATCGGCTGTAGCTGTTGACGAGACTTCATAAATATATCGCTGAGTTTTGGACTCACCAGGCATCATAAAATCAGCATATAATTTAGTATGTACCTTTTCATGCACTGCACCGTCTTCTCGTTGCATTTTAAGCATCCAATCCACCTCATATTTTATTTCATCCAATAAATCAGAAATTCCGTTTCCACTTTCTGGTATGCCCCAGCTATCACTATAATGCTTTACAGGAGCCAACTCATACGCCAATAATAAATAGGCCGATGTTACTGATCCTGCTGCAATGTATTTGCCATAATCGCCCGCATCATGCCAACCACCAGTCACATCTTTATTACCTTCGAGAGCTGCTGTTGGATGGTATTTCGCGTCATCCAAATGACATTTACAACGATGGTGTTCACCTGCATATTCTTCCAATAAATCCATTCCACAGCGCTGCAAAAAAAGTGATTTATTAGCTTTTTCAATAAGATTGGCATAGGGTGAAGTAGAAATTTTAAAGGGATAAGACGTTATTCCGCTATTGAGCGATGATTTAATTTTCACCAGATAATCACCTGGCTCTGTTAAAGTTGAGAAATCGCCTTCGTAAATGCTTAAACCAGTATTTACATCTTTTTCAGATCGTATTGTAAGCTCACCAGTAAAAACAGGCTTGGCAGTTTCTCTGTTAATGATCGAAAAACTTTCAGCTTGATAATCCACATACACATGCTTTTGAGAAGACGGTAAATATCCAGCTTGATTAATGAATATATTTTGTTGTGCCTTACATGGCATCAAAACAAATAAAAACGATAAGCTTAAAACAACAGGCATCCAACTCTTCATGATAGTATATTGATTTTTAGTTAAGTGTATTGTGCTATGTATTAATCCAGAATATAGCTCTAAAATAACACTTCTCTGTTTGCCAGAAAAATAAATTACTCAAGCTACCAACTAAAAACATCTAAATACATATAAACTCGAAACATCGAAGTACTAATTTCCAGTAAGTGTATTTTAATTAGTAATATCAACACTATTGTAACAACAATTGCGTTTTTATGAAAAATTCAAAACACTGAATCAAGCGATTGTAAATAAAATATTGCAATTTTGACAAAAAATAAGGCCAGTGACTATTGAAATAATTTACATCTTCATAGGAATATATGCTGCATCGTGGTGCTTTCAAGTGTATTATTACCTATGGTTTATGCTTAAAACATCCAGCGAAGCAAAGATTGACAGCAGTTCTTCTGATCAAGCATTATCAGTTGTCATCTGTGCCAAAAACGAAGCTAGCAACCTAAAAAAGCATCTTCCTAAAATACTTGAACAAGATTACCCAGATTTCCAGGTAGTGGTAGTAAACGACTGCTCAACTGACGATACAGATATGGTGCTTGCCCACTTAAAAAGCAAGTATGAGCAGCTATACTACACCAATATTCCCAACGATAAGAAATTTTACCAAGGCAAAAAACTAGCACTGACCTTAGGTGTGAAAGCTGCCAAACATGAACGATTAATTCTTACCGATGCCGATTGCCAACCAACATCTGATAAATGGCTTAGGCATATCTCAGCTTCTTTTGTAAACGAAAAAGAAATTGTAATTGGACATGGTCGTTTTACGAAGAAGACAAGTTTATTCAATTTATTTTTACGCTACGAAACTTTCTGGAATGCGGTTCAATATATGGGATTTGCACTTCGAGGCCTTCCATTTATGGCCGTTGGCCGAAATATGGCTTACAATAAATCGCTATTCCTTAAATCCGATGTGTTTAAACGTTTTTTAAACGTTGCATCAGGAGACGATGACTTATTTATGCGATCGTGCGCTACGGCAACCAATACAGCCATTTGCATTAAGCCCGAAGCACAAACAGAATCAATTGCTCCAAAAAACTTTAGTGATTGGACAACTCGCAAAGCACGTCATCTAACTACAGCGCCACACTACACTTTTAAGATTAAAAGTCTTTTGTTTTTTGAAGCGCTTACACGCCAATTATTTTGGGGGCTAACCATTTGTTCACTTTTTTTTCCTACTTTTGCATTAATTGGCTTGGGTTTATTTATCGTCAAAACAGCCATTCAATATATTGTTTTAGCCAAAGCAGCTAAGAAAATGGGTGAAGAGAAATTATATCTCGCATCACTTTTGTTTGACGCCATAATACCCATCATAATAGGAAGCATTTGGCTTATTAATATTTTTAGTGGAAAAAATAAGAAATGGAAATAAATCCAAATCTATCGGATAAGGCAAAATATGATTTAGACCTCGTGGATGGGGCGATAAGTGGTGATCAAAAAGCATTTGCGGAGTTGATGGGAAGGTACAGAGATGCCATCTACTTTATGCTTTTAAAAATGGTCAGCAATAAAAGTGACGCTGAAGATTTAACCATTGAAGCCTTTGGCAAAGCCTTTAAGAACATCCATCAGTACTCGCCTAATTACGCATTTAGTACCTGGCTTTTTAAAATCGCCTCAAACAATTGCATTGATTTTCTTCGCAAAAAACGAAATAACATTGTTTCAATCGACGGCGGCATTACGGAAGATAAGGAAAACGATCAACCAATACACCTGAAGGACGAAACACCTGATCCAGAGGAATTTCTGATCAAACAACAGAAAAAAGTTTTGATGCGTACTGTGGTTAAAAAGCTTAAACCACGCTATCGCATATTAATTGAATTGCGTTATTTCAAAGAGTTTTCGTACGAAGAAATTGCTGAGGAATTAGACTTGCCTTTGGGAACAGTTAAAGCGCAATTATTCCGAGCACGAGAATTACTTTTCAACACCTTAAAAAATTCTGATATTAAGACGGGCTGATTTGACAACAGCCTTTTTTATTATAAATCAGTATATACTTGCCATCAACAAATGGACATAATAAAGAAGTATTTTAAACATCTAGATCCCCTCGCAGAAGAAAGACTTGGGAAACTAGGCGATATATATGCGCATTGGAATGCAAACATCAATGTCATTTCACGCAAAGATATGGAACACTTTTATGAGCGACATGTCTTGCACTCATTAGCCATAGCCGAATTCATACAATTTAGTGACAACACCAAAATACTGGATGTGGGTACAGGCGGTGGATTCCCTGGAATTCCGTTAGCCATAATGTTCCCCAAATGCCAATTTCAATTAGTTGATTCAATCGGCAAAAAAATAAAAGTGGTGAATGCCGTAGCTGAAGAACTTGGACTGAGTAACGTCAGTGCCAAACAAATTCGCGTTGAGAATCATCCTGAACAGTACGACTTCATAATAAGCAGAGCAGTAACCGCATTTCCTGCTTTCGTAAAACTATGCAAGGGTAGAATATTAGTAAAACAACACAATGCCATCAGTAATGGCATCCTATATTTAAAAGGTGGCGATTTTTCGGAAGAATTAAAACCATTTTCAAAGAATGCCTCTATAACTCCGCTATCAAGCTACTTTGAAGAAGATTTTTTTGATACTAAAAAATTAATTCACCTTTCGATGTAGTAGTTAGATAACTACCAATCGGAAACATTATTTAAAAAAGTAGTTTATTTTTTTTGGAAGACAAAAAAAACGCTTATTTTTGCAGTCCGAAAAAGGAAGATAAGGCAATAATCGAAAGATAAAAAAGCATAACGATGAAAAGAACATTTCAACCCTCTAATAGAAAGAGACGCAACAAGCACGGATTTCGTGACAAGATGGCATCAGCCGCTGGACGTAAAACATTAGCTGCAAGAAGAGCAAAAGGTCGTAAGAAACTTACTGTTTCTTGTGAAAAAAGACATAAAGCTTAATTATTTAAGCTTCATAATATTAAAAGTAAAGAATCCTCATTTTGGGTTCTTTACTTTTTTTATGCCCTAAAGTTTGTATGTGATACAATTATACCAATTGTATTCCAAAATGATTGATAAATCATTTTGCTAATTACAATGGTTAATGCCGATACAAAAGCACAGATTGATTTTTTTATC
>JAFMVD010000017.1 GCA_025499625.1 Carboxylicivirga fragile
CGAGATAGTTCACCTCAACTCTTCTGGTTTTCAGAAATTAATCTAAAATTTAAGAATAATATTAGAATTGCTAATCTAATAGCGTAGTCGAGATGAAATTTTATTAATGCTGATTATCAACTAATAATCACTTCGACTTCGCTCAGTGAACGGATGCTTTCAGCGTTTTTGGACACCCTCTTTAAATAATGCTTTATTTATAACTATTTTCTGAATAAACTAGCTACCCAGAGAATTACGATAGCTCCGATTAACGCGGTTACCAATTGCCCGATTAATCCTCCCCAACTTATTCCTAATACACCTAGTAGCCATCCGCCAATGAAGGCACCTGCAATACCAAGAAGAATATTAATGAGGATGCCAAAGCCAGCACCTTTCATGATTTTGCCAGCTAAAAAGCCAGCTACTAATCCAATTAAGATAATGTAAAGTAATTCCATGTCTATGAATTTTAGTACAATACAAAATACAGATATTCACGCAACTCTCCAAATGCCCTAAATGCCTTGTTTGTTGTTAGTGAATTCAGAAATGATGTCTGTTCTTAAATCTTGAAATAATTTATGAACTTTCTCCATTCGCTCAATAGTTATTTTAGTCAAATACTCGCTTGCTTTTTCCGGACTTTCTTTTAATAATTCTTGCGCTTTTTTATCGATCTCATCCTGTTCGCTGAAAAATTCAGCTTCCATTGGATCACGTTTTTCGTGCAATACCTTAACAGCGTCTTGCCAGCGCAGGTACATTAGGTTATCAACAAAATCAACACACCACCTGATGCTGTTTTCTTGAAAATAGGCTGGATCATATACTTTGTAACATTCGGCAACATCTGTTACTCCTGTGTATATTGGTACATAAGCACTCGTGTAAGCATTATCAACAAAGAACCAATATATACCACCAACCTCGTTAGGAAGCCAGCCTCTAAGTTGGGTAATCATACCATATTCACCGCGTGCACGGGCCACATTCCTACGACGATTAATGTTTAATACCTTGCGCATCTCCTCAGTTGGGAATGGTGTTGCAAAGGCACTCTTAACAATTTCGCCATCCTTGCTAGGATAAAACCAGGCGGGTGCATTTTCCTTGTCGTAAATTGTTCCTGTGAAGGTTGAGCGCTGAAAGGCCATGATATCCTGTACTGACATCTTTTTTTCTGGTTTAACCGAAAAAGGGTAAAGCGATAGGGGCTCAACAAACTGTGTGTACTGATTATCGCCATCCCATGGTGAAGTGGTAAAACGATCAGGCCAGTTGGCGTAGTTGGGTGCGTACATGGCATAAAACTGCCAAAAGCGTGAAGTTGCCCATTCGCGTGGTATAGGTGCATAAGCCTCTTGCCAGATAAATGGCTTTCCCGATTTCGGATTGTACCATCCACGATCTATTGCCTCTTGTTTGTAGTTAGATGAAGCTCTATAGTTTGCTTTGTCCTTTAGATTAATTTGTTTAATAACACTCCAGTTAGGAATAATCATAACATGATCATCAGGCACGCGTTGAGCTGCCCAAATGCAACCTGGTTTTTTGCTTTCAGGCTTCCATTCATTTCCAACACTGAATACTTCAAGTACCCAAATTTCATTCACATCGGCGATGACTAAGGATTCGCTTTCGTCAACACATGAAGGTAAAAAACCATAGGTTTCGAGTAATTCAGTAATGAGTTTTAAAGCTTGCTCAGCAGTTGTGCAGCGTTGTAAAGCAAAGGCCTGAGCCTGCTCAATCGTCATTATTTGTTTGCAAATGCTACGATCCACCTTTAACTCGTCGCGCTGACTAAGTGTACTTTCGCCAATGGCTAATTGATTGGCATTTACCTGAGGGTAGGCCGTTTGAAAGTAGCTATTGGTTTGTTCAATTTGCGGGATGTTTCCTATAACCTTACCATAATCTCCCAGGGGGCGACCAGATTCAATCATACCCCAAAATACAGGCGCCTTGTCACCTTTTTTAAAGGATTGACCTGGAACAAAATTAATGCGACAATCGGGGCCTGCATCCGTGTGCGATACTATAACCGAACCATCGGTCGAAGCTTTTTTACCAACAGCAATTACGGTACAAGCATTACTGTTCCAATTAAATATTAATAGTGTGAATAATGAAACTAATATTGTTTTCATAATCTGTGTTTTTAACGTTTTATCTAAAAATAAAGCCATCTTTTAATGGATCACTAGGGTCGAACCAAAACTCGTTTTTGCCGCTTAAGGCAGCCGTACCGCTTACTTGTGGAATAACAGCATCATGAGGGCCATAGGTGCAGGTTTCACTCACCATCACGTCCATGCATGTACCTAAAATACTTTCTATTCGAATTTCTTCACCCAGCGCCAGTTCGCCTTTTGCATAATGTAGAGCTGCTCTGGCACTCACGCCTGAGCCTGTTGATGAGCGATCTACTTCACCTTCGGCAAAAATGCAAACATTCCTACTGTGATGCTTTGGATTATGGGCTTTGCCTGAAAAGATAGTACCATAGAGAAAACTCAAATCCGGTTCGAAAGGATGTGTGATTGGGTATTTATCCATGACGGCATATTTTATTTTTCGACCCCAATCAATCAACTGGTTGTAGTCTTTTTCTTCCATGCCAAGGCCTAGCTTATCCGCATCAACAAAGGCATAAAAAGCACCGCCATAAGCTACATCAAAATTGACTTCACCAATGCCATCAACATAAATACTTTCGTCTTGATGTAAGAGAAATGAAGGCACATTCAAAAAGGAAACTTTCTCAACAAGGCCATCTTTAATAAATGCTTTAGAACGAATCAACCCTGGAGGTGCATCAATTACCAGCGATGGTTCATTACTTGATTTTTCAATCATTCCCGTATCAAAAACAAGTTTTGTCAAGGCAATTATGGCATGGCCACACATGGTGCTGTAGCCTTCGTTATGTAGGAAAAATGTGCCAAAATCAGCATCTTTTGTAATTGGCTCTGTAATGAGTGCACCGTACATATCGGCGTGGCCACGTGGTTCAAACATGGTACCGGTTCGGATATGATCGAGCTGATCTCTAAAATAGCGGCGTTTTTCCAGGATGGTATTTCCTTTTACTTCTGGTAGTCCACCGTAAAGTACACGAAGAGGTTCGCCTCCTGTATGTAAATCAACGGTTTTTATTTTTAACCAGTTGCTTGGTGGTTGCCACTCCCATTTATTAAGTTGTATCATTGTATCTACTTAAAAATCAACTATTGTACCTATCTTATTTTGGCAAGCACTTTCATAAACAAGCTTAGCCGCAAAAAGGTCAAAAATGCCTAGACCAACTGTTTTAAATAGGCGCGTTTCTTTAAAACCAAGTTCGCTGGGGTCAGTTATTAGGTCTGAGATATGCTTAATGCAGTTATCTCTTAGCCATTTGTTTTCAATGGCTTGTATGATGTCACCGCTTTCTGTTTTTCCATGTTCCGCATCAATCCAGATGGTGTCGATTAAGCGGAAAAGGGCTTCGGGTAATTCCTGCATATCGGGTTTGTATGAGCCAACGCCAATAAAGGTTTTACCAAGTAGTAAGTCTTCCAAATTCGGAATAACCGGAATAGGTGAAGTGGTAGCCGTAGCTATCACTTCACTATTTATAATTACTTGCTGGGCATCTTCGCAGGGTGCCACTTCCACATCAGGACAATGCTCGGCCATGAATTTCATGAATTCATTGATATTGGCATGCGAAGGGTCAAACACATAAACACGTTGTATGTCACGCTCGTGACTAGCCAACCAGGCAATGTGTCGGCCTTGTATGCCTGCGCCAATAATGCCCAAAAACTGAACAGTAGGATCGGACAAGTGACGCAAGCCAACGCATGCAACTGCAGCGGTACGCATGGCAGTGATTTTAGCTCCATTCATTACCGCTACTGTTTCGCCATTCGAACCATCATTCAATACCAAAGTACCATTAATTGCTGGCATTTTGTGCTGAATATTATTTGGGAAAACAGAAACCAGTTTAGTTGAATATAAATCTGGCCCTATGGATGGCATTAAAAGCAAGGTGTTATCATTAATATCAACATGCATTCTGTCAGGCGTGAAGTAATCTTCATCCTGAACTGTTCTTAATGCTACTTCCATGGCATCAATCCAATGATGTGGCGATGCTGCTTTTTCAATCTGGTTCGACGATAATATGCGCATTACTCTTGGTTTTTAGAAGGCTTTTAAGCGTTCGTTTTCAACATCTTCAATTGACTTAGGTAGTTCTTTACCCAGTAAACGATAGCCATTCTCAGTAATCAAGAAATCTTCTTCGTTACGGCAACCACCAAAATCTTTATATTCTTCTAATTTAGTGAAGTTAAGGTGTTTTTGAAAACGTTTGTCATTTTTCCATAAATCAATCAATTGGGGAATGAAGTAGATACCCGGCTCAATGGTCAGTACGAATCCCGGCTCAAGTTTACGTCCCAAGCGCAAGGACTTTAATCCAAACTGCGTGCTTTTAGCTTCATTATCGTAGCCTACGTGCTGTTCGCCAAGGTCTTCCATGTCATGCACATCAAGTCCCATCATATGACCTAAACCACAAGGGAAGAATATGGCATGCGCCCCTTCAGCAATTGCTTCGTCAATATCACCTTTTACAAAATCAAGGTCTTTCATTCCGCGCATAATTTCGCGAGCCGATTCAAAGTATACCTCTTTAAAGGCAACTCCAGGTTTAAGCATTTCGATAGCGCGGTTGTGCGAGTTAAGAGCTACTTGGTAAATCTCTTTTTGTCTGCTTGTAAATTGCTTTCCAACAGGAAAGGTGCTTGACATATCGCCGGCGTAACCCATTGACGTTTCAGCTCCTGCATCTAAAAGAAATAACTGGCCATCTTTTAAAGTATTGCCGTGGTAATGGTTGTGCAATGTCTGGCCGTTAATTGTGGCAATTACAGGGAAGGAAATATAACCGTTTTGGGCAATGGCAATGCGTTCAACTTCAGCAGCAACTTCTGCCTCTGTCATACCAGGGCGAGCCATGCGCATAGCTGCCAAATGCATCTCAACCGTTGTGTTTACGGCCTTTTCAATTTCAACAATCTCCTCGTCTGATTTATAGTTACGTTGTTTGATGACTGCTTTAACTAATTCTAGCGAAGATTTTTGTTTTACTTCATTTGGTAAAATACCTAACCATTCAAATAGTTTGATCTTACTCTCGCCACGATAGACAGGCAAGAAATGGATTGGTCGACCTTGGCGTTGTGCCTCTGACAGATCTAGCGATAGTTGAACAATACTAGCCGTGTTTTTCACCCCGCAACTTTCACCCCGTTGTTTAATGTTTGGCTGGTTACCCATCCAAACAATGCTATCGATTGTATAATCATCACCATAAATAGTTTCTTCACCCGATTCAACATCAATAGCACCAACTAATTCAGGATGACTAATGCCGAAGAAGTAAAGGAAAGAACTATCCTGGCGGTACTTAAAAGTGTTATCGGCATAATTCATTGGGCTTTCATCGTTTCCTATGAAAATTACGATTCCCTTGTCGACATCTTTGGCCAGTTGCTGGCGTCTTTTTATATATGTTTCTTTTTTAAACATGGTAATTGGTTTTTAGAGATTTATATTATTTGATTTTGTATTGTGCCGGAGGATTAATTCCATGTAAGTGTTTCACAAAAAAGTCCCAACGCTTGCGTATTAGGTATTTGTCGTAATAAACCTGACCATGATCTTTATTAGGAATTAGAATTATTTCAAAATCCTTATTGGCCTTAATAAGTTCGGCTGCAAAACGGGTAGAGGCTGTTGGGTTTACATTCTGATCTAAGTCGCCATGTAGTAAAAGTAATTTACCCTCCAATTTATGTGCCTGATAATAGTTTGATTGCTCGTTGTAATGTTCCTTAACCGGGTAGCCCATGTACAACTCCGGCCACCAGGCTTTTGCTGAGCGGTGATCGTGATTACCTGCGGTTGCAACACCAACTTTGTACCAATGTGGATAAGCTAATAATGCTCTGGCCGCATCATATCCACCTGCCGAATGACCAAAAATACCTACTCGTGTGGTGTCCATCCAAGTATATTTCTTAGCCAAAGCTTTCATGGCAAGTATTTTGTCTGGCCCACCAATGTCGCCAAGGTTTTTATACGAAACATCGTGGAACGATTTTGAACGAAAGGCCGAACCCATTCCATCAATATTAACCAGTACAAAACCAAGCTGTGTTAAAGGTGTATCATCGTTATTTAATCCACGATAAAAAGTTTTTGGTGCGCGAATTGTTTGCGGGCCACTATAGGTGCCTTCAATAATTGGGTACGATTTATTAGGATCTAAATTGTAGGGTTTAAACACTACACCATATATATCGGTAACACCATCGCGCCCTTTGCATACGAAGGCTTCAGGTTTTTGCCAGCCCATTGCTAGCAGGTCTTTGATGTCGCCATTTTCTAGTGCTGATAATGCTTTACCATCGCTTAAGCGTCGTAGAACCGCCTTGTTTGGCTCTTCAATGGTTGAATAGTTATCAACAAAGAATTTGTTATCGGGTGATAATTTAACGGTGTGAAATGCTTTTTCAGGCGTTAAGAGTTTCAATTGTTTCCCATTGAAATTGACTACATAAAGCATAGGATAATAAGGATCGCAATCTTCTTTACCACTGGCTGTGAAATATATTTTCTTGTTTTTACTATCAACGTGTTCGATGCTTCTAATCACATAGTTGCCCTTGGTTACTTGTTTAACTAGCTGGCCATCTTTTAAGCTATGACGGTAAATGTGGTTATAATTATCTTGTTCTGATAACCATAAGAATTCATTCTCTGAATCAAGTAGAATGAAATCTCCATTTTGTGGGTCAACATAAGTTGCAGCTTCCTCATTAAAAATTGGTTTGCTGCTTGCATTAGCAGGATCTATATGTAATATTTCGCATGATTGGTAACCGCGTTTATATCTTAAATGATAGGCACTTTTACTATCCTTGGTCCATTTAAACCCATAGGATAAAAATGGAGCAGATGGCGAGATATCCAATTGTTTAACGCTATTGTTTTGTGTGTCAATAATAACATATTCCACTGTAGCTGTGATTGAATCGCCAGCCAAGGGACGTTCATAAGAATATACCTCAGAACGGTCGCCGGTTTCGGGTAATGTTTTATACAAATACAAATTTCGTGCTTGACGACGATCATATTTTCCAACAATCACATAACGGCCATCGGGGCTCCAATCAAAATCGGTGTTTAAATCATGATCAGCTTCACTTTCAATATTTAGAGTGGAGTACCACGATGGTGAAACACCGTAGCCGTATGCTTTGTTACCATCTTTGGTTATTTGTGTTTCACCATTGCTATTACTAAGCCATAAGTTGTAGTCTTTTACAAAAATAGTATGTTGCTTATTAGGTGATTTACTACTTAAGGGTAGACCTTTACTTTTTTCTTCAAGCTTGCTTAGGGTATTTGCCTTAATATCAAATTTTAAATGGAAGGTGTCGGCCTTAAACTGCAGAACATTGAGGCTATCGATGTACTTTACTTGTTTAAGTGGTAAAGCATACGGTTTAACTTCTTTATCTAATTTTTTACTAAGCTGTTGAGCCAATTGGTATTGACTAAATAATGAGTCGCGTTGAAATTTAACTAGGTCATATTTAATGTATTCTGTTCCTTTGCGCGAATTAGTCGTGTACCAAACTGATGAAGTATTTTTACCCCAGTTTGCCACTACCCATGAATTGTAGTAATGCTTACTTAGGTTAGAAGAGATAAAGGCTTCGGCGCGTTGATAATCTTCTTCGGTAACTTGGGCTTTAAGCATGCTTAAACTTAATAATCCCAATAAAAAGATAATGTTAGTTTTCATTTTCATGAATTGTTTTTGTTCGATAATTAATCTGGTTGCTTCTCGATCGCTTATTTAAAAACAATTGAGAATTAAGGTTATGCTTCTTGATGAATGTACAATTTATGCACATTTTAATCAAATAACGATTGTATGTTATTCGGATTTGCACCTATTTAGTGCCTACCATAGAACGTTTGAAAGTAAAACGGGGAGTATCAATAAATCCAACACTCAAAAAGACCCATGCCATATCGGCCATAGAGATTGTTGTGGATAATGTAATGACATGAGCTAGTAGTGGAAGTAGTTCCACAACTTGAATAAAACCTGGTTTTATTTGTTACAATTGAGCTCATCAAATCTTTTTAACTGCTGCAAGTTAAAAAAATATTAAATTGTTCGATGTTTAAAGCGTAAAAAAGTAAAGGTTAGTCCTAATTGTATGATTTTTGGCAGTGTTTAAGCCATGTTTTGCCAAAAAAAAACCAGCAACATTTGTTGCTGGCTCTATCTTTTGAATCGTGTTAAGTTTAAAATACGTATCTCAAACCAAAGGAAATTCCAAAATTAAAATCATTATATGTATTACCTATTCCAAACATAGGTCTGGTATCAACACTTAGATTTAAAGGGATTTCTTCAAAGTTATATTCAACACCCACTTGACCACCAAGACCAAGGTAAACACCTGAAGAACGATCTCCGTCTTTACCACTCTTGTACGACCATGAGCCAATTTGAGCTCCTGGTCCAGCATACCAATTAAATCCACCTTCAATATTCCACACCCAATGGTAAATACCAGCTAGGTTAAAACCAGATCCATTTGAATATGAGCTCAAACCTAAATCCGCTTCTAATCGGTTTGTATTTGATAATCCTCTTTGATACGAAACCTCAGCTCCAAAATAGTTACCACCACCAAGACGTAGTCCTAATGCATGTTCGTTGGTTTGAGCTATTGCTCCAATGCTTAGCATTGCACAGAATAATACGATTAATTGTTTTTTCATCTTTTAATTAATTGCTTTTGGAAATAAATGGAACATTTGATTATTAGTTTTTAATCAGGTAAAATAACCTATCTAATAAAATAAAGGGCCATTAAATTTTTACTCAAGATCTGTAAGTTAAAACACACTTCCTGAGTAATTGTTTATGGTGCAAAAGTAAGTATTTTGATATTATAGTGGCAACCTGAAGTTAAATATTGTACCATTATTTTTGTTTGATTCTACCCAAATTTGTCCCTTATGTTCTTCAATTGCAATTTTACAGAAACTTAAACCTAAACCGGTAGAATTAGATATACCTGATTTTTGGGCATCAAGCTGTTTGTATAAATCAAAAACAGAATCATGTTGTTCTTCAGGAATGCCGTTGCCTTGATCGCTAATCGAGAGGATGATGGTGTTTTTATCTGGTTTGCCACTGATGGTTATCTCGCCATTAGTGGGACTGTATTTTATGGCATTTGTCAATAAATTAATATAAACTCGCTTAATGATTTCAGGATCGAGATTAATCGTAATGGCTTCCGTATTATTAATGATTTTAATATTGTTGTCTTTGTTGAGTAAGAATCGTACTTCTTCTATTGCCTCGTCAGTATGTTCCTTTATGTTGACTTTTCTGTAAAATAACTGAAGCGAACTATTTTCATATTTTCGAACGTCAAGTATGTTCTCAACCATGTATAACATTTGCCTGCTTGCACTGTGTATGTGTTCGAGGAACAATGCATCGTTGAGGGAAGATAGGCCTATGATTGAGTTTAACGGATTTTTTAAATCGTGAACAATCATACTGATCAGTGATTCTTTGAATCGCTCTAACTGCTGATTTTTCGTTAAGGTTTTCTTTAACTCATCACGCTGTTTAATTAATTCATTCTTTTTGTGTTCAAGGTCGATGGTTTTCTCTGATACAGTTTTCTCAAGCAGAATTTTGTTTTGCTTGTATTTGTTAAGTCTCATTCTGTACTGAACAACAACTGTAATTAATACGAAAAGCCCTAAGCCAATAAAGAACCATTTTGTTTGCCACCAGGCTCTTTCTTTCACAACAGTAATTGTTTTTCCTCTTGTGAGTTGAGCCGAACCATCTAATTTGTTTACCGGATAAATGTTTAACTCATAGGTTCCAGCAGGTAAATTATGAAAAGATATTTCTTTATTGGTAATATACATATCAGATGTGATACCATTGTTTTTAATGGTATAAGCGATTAAATCTCTTTGATTTATTTGGTAGTTAATAACACTCACGCCAAAACTAAAAAAGTTAACATGATGTGGTAAGGTGATTTTATTGAGATAGTTAATCTGCTTTTTTAATTGGTATTTTTTAGCGTAGGTATCTCCGGTTTTTATAATACGATTAAACACGGTGAAGCGATTAATGAAGAGGTTTTGGTCTATGCTCGGCGAAATGAATTTTTCGGCATCAATAATGTTAAAGCCATTTATGCCACCAAATATTAATTTATTGTCAGATAGTTGGGCATAAGAGCCAGGTTGATATTCTTTCTCCTGTATATTTATACTACTAATAGTAGTCAGCTTTTGGTTTGATGGATTATATCGGAATAGTCCATGCGAGGTACTCAACCATAGGTTCAGTTCGTAATCTTCTAATATTCCATAGACATCAGTTCCAATATTTACTATGTCTATGTGTTTAAAATCGTTTTCAACTTCATCAAATAGGTAAAGGCCATTGTCGGTACCAATGTAAATTGACGAGTCTGCAGTAACTGCAGTGGTGTAACTAATGCGTGTGTTGATGTTATCAAACATCTCCCCCGTAAATTCAGAACTATCAATGCGTATTGTTCCTCCTCCTGCACTCGATAGCCATAATGCACCATCAATCTTGGTTACATGAAAGAAATCTTTTAGCTCATAGTTGTTTTGATGATAAATATAAATACTTGAGAATTCATTGTTCTTTAAAGTATAGAATCCACCACCAACCGTTGCAACATAATAGGTTCCATCGTCAAAAATAACACTGCGAATAAAGTTTGAAAATAGTTCACTATTGTCTGTGTTGAAATTGGTAATGTTGTCATTTTCAATATCAATAATGAATAAGCCTTTATTAAATGTACCAACCATTACTTTATTTTCGCTATGGTTGTAGTTGATGGCAGTTATTGGATTCGAGCCTATTTGATTAATGTATTTTCTGTATTCTGGCGGTATGGCTTGGTATGATTTTTCATTGCGGTTAAACACGCCAATACCATTCTCTGTTCCAATCCATATATAGCCATTTTTATCCTCGGTAAAGCCATTTACAATATTGTTTGGAAGTTCATTGGTGGTTTCAGCATCTTTGTAAAAATGCTCAATTCCATCCTCCTTAAGCACCGCTTTGCTTAAGCCACCTTTAAAGTAGCCTAACCATAATATTCCGTTTTCATCGTAGTATAGACTTTGTAGCTGATTATTTATTAATGAATACGGATTATGAGTATTGTGCAAGTAATGACTAGACTTAAAATCGTCCGTGTTAATATGAAGCAAACCGTTTCCATCAGTTGCTATTATTAGATTGCCTTTCTCATCTAAATGCATGTCAGCAACATGTGCTCCATCATGTTCTTGTAATTCAGTAGGAAGAGATATTTGCTGATAGTTTTTATCTAATAAAATTAGCCCACCTTGCTCTGAGCCTATCCAAAAATTTCCCTTTTTATCTACGACCACATCAGTCATATCGGCGAAAGGAAGGTTTACCTCAGCAACCTTTTTATAAACACCTGTTTCGGTATTCATTTGGATTATTTCGCCATCATTGGTAAATAATATAAGTAAGGTCTCATATTTTTGAATAATCGCTCTAATGTCCGGCTCTCCTTTGGTTAATACTTCCTCAAATACAAAGTGCTCGAATGTACCATCCCCGTTTGTTACATTTAATCCATAGACAGCGCCAATCCATAGGCGATCGTCATGTTGTGAATGTAAACAATTAATGTAATTATCTGTAATGGTATTTGGGGTATAATTTCCGTGTACTCGATAGTGTTGGTATTCGCCTGATTCAATGTCAACACTATACAGGCCATCGCCCCATGTTCCTACCCACAGTTGATTAGGTTTTAATTCACTAATAACATTAGCCGACGAATAGGTACGATGAATTGTATCGCTTATAAAATGATTGAGCGGAATAAATTCTTCTCCTGTAAACAGATTTACCCCACGAATTGTGCCAAGCCATAGCAAACCATTTCTATCTTTATAAATATCATTTATGGTGCTGTTGCCAAGACCATCATCCAGATTATACGATTGAAATTTAATGGAAGATGCATGTATCTTTCCTATAGAAAGTAATATGATGAAGAATACGTATATGTACCTTAGTTGCATGCGAAATTTTTAATTGGCAATAGCATGTTTATAGAATAAGTGAGCGAGTAACTATTGTTGACCATAGTTTTAAACGTGAAGTTACCCAAAAGGTTTCTAAAATAGCAGGTCATGTTTTATTATTCGATTTCAATATTAACTATGTGATAGGATTTTTAACTTTTCCTAACTAAATGCAACCGAGCTTTGGCACAATACTTGGAATATACCTGTCAGATTTTTTTTCATAGATTTGGGTTAGGTTAGAAAAAGGGATTAAGCAACGGCTTAGTTCCTTTTTTATTTCAAGCCCTCCACAAACATTTTATCGGCTAGCTCATTGGCCGTAGCCTTATCAGTGAGCATTTCAACCAATTGTAAGGAAAATCGCATGGAAGCCCCGGCAGCCTTTCCTGTTAATAGATTAGTATCTTTAATCGTTAATTCATCACTATGATTGCTTTTGCCTAAATGTTTTTCAAAACCAGGGTAACAGGTTGTATTTTTATTATCAGTAATGCCTAGTGTACCCAATATCATTGGTGCCGCGCATATGGCTCCGATTAATTTACCTTCTTTCGCGAAGTTTATTAATAATTGGTTGAGTGCTTTATGTTTTTGCAATTTTTCAGCACCAGGCAGGCCGCCAGGTAATACTAAACATGTGACATTGGTATAGTCAACATCTTCAAAAAATTTATCAGCAACAACTTTAATGTTGTGAGAGCCTTCTACTTCGAGTTTATCTGATATGGAGATGGTGCTTACTTTTATATTAGCTCTACGCAGCACATCTACTGGTGTTAGTGCCTCTATTTCTTCGAAACCATCGGCTAAGAATATTGCTACATGATTCATGTTAAGCGTTTATGTTGATAATGTTTTGGTATTAACAAAGATAGAAAATGTACAAAGTCATTCAAAGTTTAATCAAGCATAAACCTTTTTTAATACCGATCCCAAAGGTTTAGTTTTTCAATTCTGGCTCGCACTGCAGATTGGCTGCGGCCAAGTAGATGCGAAATATGAGGGAGTGGTTTACCCGATACAAATAGTTGGGTTAATTCAACTTCTTCAGCACGCGACCAACGAGCATTTCTGTTCGAGGATTGAGATTGACCACTTTGCTTTTTCATTTGCAGTGCGGAGTCGGTGCTAATAGTTTTCATATCAGAAATGTAAAAGCTAGTAGGTAGCAAACCTGAAGGGATATGTAGTTGACTTTTGGTTCGAGTGACTGCTACATATAATATATTGATTTCCTCTTCAATTTTAGCCACATCTATTTCACCTGCTTTTATTCCTGACTTGGCATCCATTATACTTTGTTCATTAATGAAATCTTCCTGAAGAAATACTTCATCAAATTCAAGGCCTTTGCATTTATGAACGGTTGAGAAGACCATATCAGCTTCATGTTTTTGCGATACGTCAACTTGGCAATCCTTAATACGTTTTAAATAATAGGGGAGATCTTTGTGGTATTTTTCAACTAGATCAATTAAAGGTTTAAGATTCGAACCACCTGTTTCGTTAATGTAATGTTTGAGCTCTTCAAAGCCCGGCATAACAGCAATTTGAGCATCTTTAATAAGGTGGCGATTGCCATTGTACAGATTAAGTATGTCGTAAATTGAGCCTCCTTCGTCCGAGAAAGTATAGGAGTTCAGTTGGCCTTCAAAGTAAATTTTACTGAGCTCTCGTTGTTGAACCAAAAGTTCAATGGCTCTTGATAGTAAGCTACTGTTGGAGCGGGCAAGGGTTAAACGATTATTAATGGTTTTGTGCTGACCTCTGCCGCTAATTCGTGCTGAACCGTCTAAACCAATGTGTGATTTTAAATTTAAGATGGAAGAGGCCAAAGTGGCTACTTCGGGGTTGAATCGAAAACTCTTACTTAGAAATTGAGTATCGAAATCAACCACCTGAAGTGCGTTTGTAGCATATCGCCAGCTATAAATCTGCTGATGCTGATCGCCTATGATAATTTTATTAGCTTGTTGATTCAAAAAGGTGTGCAACATAGCCGGTGATGCATCTTGTCCCTCATCAAAAAGGATGTAGCGATGTGGAAGCTGAATGTTGGCTAGTTGAAATTGTTTGAGGTAAAAATCATGCGTGATTTCAATTTCACCATTGTACATCTTACCAAGAAATTGTCGGGTATAAAACTCTATTGCATCGTAATATTGACTGACAAATGTTTTACTTTCCGGCTCGTGAATGGTATCGCCATAATTAAGCTGTATTACCTTATAGGCCGAACTATTGCAAAAATAACTAACAAAGCGAAGCACATGGTTGGCCAACTTTAGGTGCAATAGGTCTCCTGTTTTTTGAGGTATATTAAGTATGCTTACTACCTCATGTGCTTGATACGAATAACGTAGCTTGTAGCCAGACCTGGGCATTACATATTTGAATGCCAGTGAATGGGCTGTTTCAACTTGCACATTGTCGAGTCCCAAAGCTTGCAGTTTGTGTTCTGCTTCTTGTTTTACCGATTTATTAAAGGCTAAATATAATATTGGTTGACTCGTCCTACGTTGTGCGTATTCAAGTATAGTTGTGGTTTTACCAGAACCAGCAACAGCATTTACTTTCAGGTCTCCTTCCGTTTCTATAATTTGCTGTTGTTCGTCGGTTAAATGCATATACTGAGCCTTGTTTATTGAGCCCACAAAACTCCTAAAACTAATCAAGCTTTACAAATAAAAAACGGCTTCTATTTGATAATAAAACGAGGTTTAGATTAATGTACTGATCTATGTTTATCTAAGGCTGTTTTTTTATATCTCTTAATCGACTATTGGTATTTATTCAATATGTCCTTCATTTTTTTATAAAGTTGATGAGCTTCGTTGAGAGTAACTTCTTTGAAACGAATCTTATCTCCTGGTTTTAATTGGGCTAAGATGTGATGGTCGGCACTAACCACTTGGGCAATTCTTGTATAACCGCCTGTTGTTTGCCGATCTGCCATCATTATGATTGGCTTTCCATCGCTAGGCACCTGAATGGTTCCAAAACTAATGGCCGATGAAATAATATCAGCGTTATTATTTATTTGTCCTATTTTAGGTCCATTCAAGCGGTAACCCATTCTATCGCATTGGGGACTTAATTCATAATCGGAACACAAGAAATGTTTAATCCCTTCCCATTCAAACCGATCTTTCTCAGGACCTGGTATAATTCTTAACTCAACATGCTGAGGGTATTGGGGAATATGCTTTCTGCTAATTCTTCGTCTTTTGCATTTCTTACTTATTTTATTGATCTCAATTTCATCTCCTACCATCAATGCTCTGCCCTTAAAGCCACCTAGCTTACCCTTAATGTATGTTGACTTGCTAGCCATAATAATTGGCAGATTAAAACCTCCAGCAATTGCCAGATATGACCTTGCACCCTCTGTAATGTTCTGAATATCTATTTGGTCGTTGGTTTTTATTACTAAAGTTCGATGACTCTTAGCCTGCTTGCCATTAAGTAACACAACACATTTGCCCCCGGTTATCGCAATGTTGGTATCAAAATTAAACCGTAAGGTGGCTCCTGTTAATGTCATTTCTAAACAGGCTTCGTTTGTTTGGTTTGAAACCAGATAATTAGCAAGTTGTAATGCGTATTTATCCATTGCCCCACCAACTGGCATGCCAATGTGTTGGTGGTTCTCTCTACCTTCATCCTGAAAAGTACTGAATAAACCGGGATTAATAACTGTGATTTTATTCATGAGAGAGGAGTATGGTTTCAACTTCAATATTATAGTTTCCGCTATCAACTTCAGTTTTTATGCTATTAAACGTACTTTCATTGATGGCATTAAACTGGATATAATCTCCAGCATTAATAAGCACTTCTGGTTGACGATTCACATCGAATAATTTGAATGGCGTTTCACCGATGATTTGCCATCCACCGGGACTATCGATAGGGTATATGCCAGTTTGTGATCCGGCTATTCCAACAGAACCTTCTTTAATCAGAGGCCTGGGAATGGCTTTCCGAGGCGTTGAAATTTGTTTATTTAATCCTCCTAAATAAACAAAACCAGGGGTGAACCCTAGCATATATACTAAGTATTTGGGTTCAGTATGTTTATTTATAACCTCTGTTGTGCTTAGCTTATTTTGCCTAGCTACAATTTCCAAGTCGGGGCCATTCAATCCGCCATATAACACAGGGATATGTATTAATTTAGCCACAGAGTCAGTATCGTCCAAGTTCTTTAAATCTATTGCCTTTAAGTGCTTTAGTAATGTATTGTGGTTTATAACTAGAGGATCATAATGTATAGTGATCTCGCAATAGGTTGGTAATATTAGCGTTACACCCTTTAGATCCATTGCCAATATGGCATGGTAATAACTTATAACGTGCTTATGTACTTCTGGATGTATCTCTTGTCCAAATCGTAAGATGAATGCTTGATCACCAGCTATATGAAATGTAGGTTTAATCATATCATACTTTTCATAGAACAGATTTCATAAGCTTTGTCTGTTATTGCTTTGTGTAATTTTTGAGTGAGTGTTAGGGCATCTTTGTTATCACCATGAACACATACACTTTGAGCATTCAGGTTAATTTTCTCACCTTCTATGGTTTCAACAGTTTTGTTCTCCAAAATATTTAGCACTTGTTTGATGCTTTGATCGTTATTTTCTATTACCGCATTTGGAATTGAACGGGCAACAAGAAAACCTTGATTATTGTACCGTCTATCGGCAAATGCTTCCGAAATACTTTGCAAGCCAATATCGGATGCAGCTTTGATGTGTTGAGAATTGGCCAAGCCAACAAAGAGGAGGGAGTCGTCTATTTTTTGTACTGCTTTAGCAATGCAATGTGCCATGGTATAGTCATTGGCTGCCATGTTATACATGGCACCGTGCGGTTTAACATGTTCAAGTTTTCCGCCCAATGCTTCCGTCATCGATTTTAAAGCGGATACCTGATATAGTACGCAGCTAAATAATTCACCTTCGCTCAGGTTCATGTTTCTTCTTCCAAATCCTTGAAGATCGGGAAAACCTGGGTGGGCTCCAATGGATACATTGTTACTAAGTGCTTGCTCTATCGTTTTTTGTATTACGCTGGGATCGCCCGCATGAAAGCCACAGGCAATATTTGCTGAACTAATAAGTTTGAGAATTTCATTGTCATTTCCACAATTGTATTTCCCGAAACTCTCACCCAGGTCGCTATTTAAATCTATTTTACACATACATATCAGATTAAACCAAATACAGATAAAATACTTTTTAAGCCTAGGCCAATGGCAACAAGTACGATTAGGATACCCAGAATATTTGACAGCCGTCCATTGGCATATTGGCCAAGTAAACTTTTGTTATTCATTACAACTACCAGAAAGATTGCTATTACTGGTAGCAGCACACCATTGGTGACTTGTGCAAACAAAATGGCTTTAAGCGGTTTGTAACCAAAGCCAGCAAAAATAACACCTATGCCTAAAATGATCATCCAAATTAATTTGAAACGTAGGCTCTTTAAATCTTTCTTCCAGCCCAATATACCACATGTTGCATATGCCGCTGCTAAAGGTGCTGTTATTGAAGATGAAATACCTGCAGCAAACAAACCTAAAGCCAAAAAGTATTTAGCCCATGTTCCCAAAACAGGTTCAAGTTGAACGGCTAAATCAGCGGCTCCAGAAATGGATATTCGTGTGCTGTAAAAGGCCATGGCTGATGTAATAATTATTGTCATTGAAATGATGCCACCCATTATAATTGAAAAGACCAGATCAAAGCGTGCTTCGCCAAGGTGTTCTGGTTTTTTCCAACGTTCCTGAACAGCAGAAGCGTGTAAAAAAAGGTTATAAGGAACCACTGTTGTACCTATTAATCCAATTACCATTAAGGCCGAATTATCAGGTAGGCTTGGGATAAACATACCTTTTAGAATTTCTACTGTGTTGGGACCAATGATAAAAGCTGTGGATATAAAAACAATACTCATTATTAATACCAGGCCAATGAGTGCTTTTTCAAGCATTCGATAATTACCAATGGCAAGCAATACAAAGGCAATTAAGCCTATTATAATTGAAATGTGGGAGGTGTTGTTATAGTTGATAATGGTGCTGAGTCCCATGGCTGAACCAAGAAGGTTACCTGTTTCATAAGCTGCATTACCTATTGCTATGGCAGATATGATTAGAATGGCAGCAAGTACTCTTGAAGTAGGAGATGAGAGTTGTAAACGAATGGATTCACCCAAGCCTTTTTGCGTGATAATACCTAGTCGTGCTGACATTTCTTGTAAAACAATGGTGGCAATTACCGAAAATGTTAATCCCCATAACAATGCCATACCAAACCCTGCACCTGCTAACGAACAGGTGGTTATTGTGCCTGGGCCTATAAACGCAGCTGTAACAAGGCTTCCTGGTCCTAGTTTTGATAGTTTGGTTGACAACTGTTTTAAAGAGAATTTTCCCATTGTTGATAATATAATTCAGATATTAATATACCAACTTTTTATTTAAAAGGAAGTGAATTGCCCTTAATAAGGTTTATAGACATTAAGCCTAATTGGAAAATTATGCGAACAAGTAAAAAGGTTGACATGTGCCAACCTTTTGATTTTATTCTAAAACTTTATTTTTTTTACGTTTGAAACGTTGATTACATCCTTTACTTCTGACTCAGTAAATCTTCTTTTACCAATACAATTTTTGAATTCATCTTGTCGGTAACCGTATTCATAAATTGCTTCAATTCATTGTATGACTTAGCTGAATAGCTTGATTTTTTATATTTATACAATGCAACAATCTGAATCTTATTAGTTCCTACAGCTTGCGCTTTAAAGTTAAACTCAACATTATCTGATTCCATTTTTCTTGCCATTGGCAGAACATCTATTTTATAACCTTTAGGAATGGTAATGGCTGCAATGTATTGATAGCCTTTCTTGTTGACAAGGTCAATGGGCAATGCTCTCTTCTCTTGTTTAAATGGGTTATTCTTGGGAGCAAAATTGGCAAAGGGTGAGATGATAATTTGCTCATCAATGATATCAATTGATTCTTTAAAATCGTAGGAGTAAGTAAGTGGTTTTTCTTTTTCTTCAAGATGCTTTACTTCTAATTCTGAATCTTCTTCTTTGCCATACCGTTCCAGACCTTCTTCAAATTTTTGTGGATTAACAACATAGCTACTTCTTTTATCTAAAGCAATGTAACCAGTACACTTAGTTTGACAGCTACCCACCATCTCGTAATTGTCTACATCAATTGAGTAATCAATTGCGGTTACTTGTGTTGATGGGTGACTGGTGTTTATGTTTATCCAGCTTTCACTGTCTTCTTTCACGATAAACCCTTTACCATTTATACATCTGGATGGAATTAATGCATTAGGACAATTCGCTAAAGTGGCATCCAATAATCTGTATTTACCTTCTGATTCGCTCAATATCAATACGTAGTTAAAAAGATCAGAATAGGGAAATTGGTCGCTAACTTTACCATGGTTTCGGGTACTAATTATAATTGGCTCAGCATTTAAACCATTGCTGCGCATGATGCCAATTGCCAGTAAGTTAAGATTTGCTATGTTACCACTAAGTTTTTTATTCAAATCTTTTAAGCTATGTTGTGCTAATTTGCCATTGTACTCATTCCATTGGTAGTTGTTTTTTACATAATTAAGTATTTCACTGTAACGTTTCTCTTCGGGTAAATCAATAAAATGGTTTGCATTTTTATCAGCCCATTTTTCGGCCTTTTTCAGATATTTTCCAAAACTATCACTATCCAGTAATTCATTAGCCAGGCTTGGCCATGTATCCATAAACTTCTTGCTGTAACCTGACGGATGGTTAATTTCAACCAACTGAAAATCTAACTTTAGGATGTAATCGTTGCGCGAGGAGATAAAACTTTCATCTTTAAACGATGGAATATTTTTAAGCCCAAACTCGTACACCATATCGTTGTATCTTACACCGTTAAAGCTTCGTTCTATTCCATTTTTCTCGTAGTTTTTTTTATGGTCTAAACGATTTGTTCCTTGGAGTCGGTAGCGATAACTATAGAAAGGTATCATAGCGGCCTTAAACTCGCTATAAAGTGTTGGAATATCTGTTTGGAACTCCCAATCCGTAAAGTGTGTAATGAAAGGAGATGTTAGGGTGTAGGTATATTCAATTATGGTTCCTTCCTGAATTTCGGGTAAAGCAAATTTCTTTTGGTACCAATACTTATTTAGCTTTTCGGTAAAAATTTGTGATTTCTCTAATGGTGTTTTTGTTAATTGATTGTTCTTATGATTGTAAGAGATGGCTTTAATGTCGCGAATCTTTTCCCTGCTATCGCCATTAATTGCAAGTCGTATTTCAATCTCTGACTGATCAAATCCTGCTTCATCAAATATCTTAATTCTAACATGTCGTTTCATTGAAATAACAAAGCCTTCGCCTTCCTCTTCTCTAAAAGTAGCTTCTGCCTTATCGAATAAAACAACTGCTGGAGCATCTTTTTCAAATTCGCAAGCCTTTAAGGCTAGTTCTTCTGGCGTTAGTAAACCGAATTTTCGCTCATGTTCTATTGCATGACAAATCGATACAACCATCAACAATAATATTGTAACTTTTGATTTCATAACTTAGGTTTATTAAAGTGTAAGGTTTTAATAGCTTACTAGTATTTTTTGATTTTCATTGCCGTTAATTTTCCGCGTGAAATCATAAAATCCCTGGTATTGCTCCAAAGCGTATTTAGCGGCATATATTTGTACTTCACGTTTTACAATAAGTTGATTGCCATTAATCCAATATTTTCTATGGTATTTGCCATGCGCTGTTTTGAATGAAGTTTCGCGCAAGCCAGCCACCTTTGTAATGTTTTGAGGTAGTTGTATGCAAATCGAATCTGTTTTTAAAATTGGATAGTTGATAATCACTTCTTGTGTTCGTTTCTCAGGTTTTTCAAGTTTTATTCCGAATCTTTTAATGGGTTTTATTAAAAGTTTATTTCCCATCTTTTCTGCCAAATTGGGAATGCTAGCATTTATATCGAGCGTAATAAGCGCTGAGTCCTTATTGGGTCTGTCAAATTCAATGGCTTGTATGTCTACGCCTCTTAGGAAACCAATTTCATCCAAAATATCGGCGTGTTTATCCTTTGAAATACCATCGTTAAAACTCTCGAAGTAATCAAAAGCCTGGCCTTGGAGTTGAGCTCTAACTTCAATATCGGCATTTCCTTGACTATTAACTTTTAGCTGAGAGTAATAATTTTCAGCGCATTGGTGGGGTAATAGAGTAGGTGTTGTAACAAGTCGGCTCTTGTCTTTTTCTATGAGTAAAACTTGACGATTTTGAGTGAAAGCGCCTAGGTAATTAATGGGCGCTGATGAACTTGTACACTCTAGCCAGATTGAATCCTTTTCTTGCGGAACGCATAATATTACGTGGTTAAATTGCTGTGATGGGTATTGGCTATTAATCTTAACAGGATTATAACCTGCATAAACATCGGCACATAAGGAATTAATCCCGACTTCTTTCAGCATGGCCATCATGTAGTTGCTTAAAGCTTTGCAGTCACCATATTTGTTATTGCAAACATATGATGCCGGGTGAGGTAACAAGCCTCCAAGTTCCAATGATACATTGATGTAACGCGTGTTCTGCTGCATGTAGTTGTAAAGTGCCTTAATCTTTTCTTTATCTGAACTAAGATTGTCGCATAACTCATGTACTTTGATTTTTTCACTTTCAGTTAGTTCATCCAGACCTTGGCTTAACAAGTGAATCCAATTGCCATAGCTTAGCCATGTTTCGCTGTTTCCTTTAATGCCATAGAAGAAGTCGAAGGGAACTATTTCAACATTTGGTACAAGCGTGCTTAACGATGGGCCATAGTATTCTCTTTCTGGAAAAGATGCATTCGATACTTCCCATTTATAGATGTCGCTGGTTTCGGTGTGCGAAGTCTGTGCGGATTTCACATGGGTTTCAATATTCCTTGTTTTGAGATTTTTTGGTAATTCGGCTGTCAGGCTGGCTTTTTTTACTCTTAAATCTTTCTCAATGAAAGGATCCCAATTAATTAAGCTAATGAAATTATCAAATTCTTGTTCGTAGGAATATTTAAGAATATATGGGTAACGATTATGAACTAAGGAAAATGTAGCTACTTTAAAGTCACTATGGAAGGTGGAGTTTAAGTAAGCATTTGAGTAGGTGATGTTTTTTCTTTTCAACTCACGTACAATTTCACCATTGATGGTTTCAATGTGAGCTTCAATATTGTTGATCTTATTATTACCAGAGTAAGGTATGTTTATTTCGGTGTACTTATTGCCAACCCCATTGTTAATTTGTAATTCAATCTCAACTTGATGAATAATTTTTTTACCACTTATGGTTACTAAAGTATTGTAGTTATTTACAACACAATGATCTGTTTGTGCTAGTAATGAGATGGTAAGTGAAAGAAAGGTAATGATTAGGGTAATGGGTCTGGGCATTTTTGTTTTGAAGATAGATAACTTTTATGTAATGTAGTTCATGTGTTTTTAGTTTTTTGATAAATATTATAAAAGTAGCAATCAATAAAAAAGGGGCTGTCTCAAAAGTGAATTTAAAATCCAGACAACATGTAGATTAAAACTTAACCTTTATTTCTACCCCTCCAAACCTCCCCTAAAGTGGAGGCTTAGTCCCCTTCAGGGGAATCGAAGATCGGCAAAGCCAATTAGGGGTAACATATATTTAAGCTAGTTTCAAATTATAAGTTTCAAAGATTCTTCTTTGACTTTTGAGACAGCCTCTTTTTGGAGTTTATTTTTGAGTAATGTCTCCACCGCCTGATTCTGTGATGTTTTTTACTTTTGGATTTCCATGGTAATCGATGTCGCCACCACCAGAAGCTTTTGCACTAATGCTTTCAACAGCCCAAACACTAGCGTCGGCCCCACCTGATGTATTTACTTCAACAACAAGAGCTTTTAAATCATTGGCGTGAATATCAGAGCCACCGCTTGCCGATGCTTTTAAGTTTTTGGTTGTTCCTTTAATTTTAATGTCAGAACCACCACTTGTTTTTAAAGATACATCATTGCATACTACATCTAGGTAGGCATCTGCACCACCACTTGTAGTAACTCTTAGGTTTTCTGCTTTGATCGTATTTTGAGAATAGACATCTGCACCTCCATTGCATGAAATACTGCTAATTTCCTTAAATGTCAGGCGCACCTTAGGTGCTTTTTTCATACCCCAGTTATAGCTGTTTTTGTTGTAGATACGAAGGGTGCCGTTATCTACTTTTGTTATTATTTTATGTAATTCACTTTTTTCAGATTCTACAAGCAGATCAATTTCATCTCCCTGAGTTATATAAAGGTTGATGCCTGATGAAACCTCAATTTTAGTGAAATCACCAATGGTTCTATTTTCTTTTTCTTGTGCCTGAATGGTATTGAAACCTAAAGATATCAAGCTTATTAATAGTAGTGTGCCGAAATACTTTTTCATCTGTTTAAATTTATTTTCATTTGTCAGATGTAACTCCCAATGAAATTTGATCATCCTACAGTGTGTAAATTTGGATAATCAAATTAGCATGGTCGTTTCATGTGAATAATTGTTAGTTCAATTTATATGACGCTTATCTATCTCTATAAGTTACAAAACAGATTATTAACTGGACTTGTTTTTCATACGTTTGAAATAATCCTTCGATGATCTCACAACATGTGGCGCTAATAAAATAGCAGCTATCATATTTGGAAAGGCCATTAACGCATAGGCCGAGTCGATAAATGCAATAACTACATCTATTGAAACAACAGCTGCTACTACAGCACTAAGAACACTGATAATGTTATATGGTTTTTTTGACCTTGTTCCAAATAGGTAGGACGAACATTTATTACCGTAATAAGGGAAGGCAAACAATGTAGATAAGGCGAAAAATATGACACAGAGTATCAGTAGGTAGGGACCATAAGTAGGTATGGCAATGTTAAAGGCTTGTGCTGTAAGTGTAATTCCATCAGCATCGCTCGTTTGCCAAACACCTGTGACCAGAATCGCTAATGCTGTTAAGGTACATACTATTAATGTGTCAACGATGGGGCCAAGCATTGCAACCAAACCTTCACGAACAGGTTCATTAGTCTTTGCTGCACCATGTGCAAGGGGAGCAGTACCAATACCTGCTTCATTCGAAAAAGCCGCACGTTTGATTCCTGTAATTATAATGGTTCCTATGGCGCCTCCCAGCACTGCTTCAGCCTCAAAGGCATCAGTGAAGATGAGTTTGATGGCTCCCCATAGTTGATCGGGGTGAGAGAAGATGATGTAAAACACAACCAAAATATAGAGCAGCACCATTAATGGTACTATGCGTGAGGTTACTTTACCAATTCGTTTTATACCACCAAAAATGACTACTGACATGATTATGGCTATAATAATTCCAGTTATTAAATCACTGGTAAAGCCAGTTTCTACACCATTTGGTTCTAATATAACATCACGAAATACCTGTGTAAGCTGATTGCTTTGAAATACTGGAAAAACAGCAAACATAGCAGCCACCGCAAAAAACACGGCCAATGGTTTCCATTTTTTACCAAGCCCCTCAGTAATAATATACATTGGGCCGCCTTGTATTTCACCACTATCATCTTTCGCTCGAAACATTACCGCTAGCGTACCTGTGAAAAACTTTGTGGTAATACCTATTACAGCGCTCACCCACATCCAAAATATGGCACCTGGACCACCAGCTGTAATAGCAACGGCTACTCCACTTATATTTCCCATACCCACAGTAGCGGCTAGAGCAGTGGACAAGGCCTGAAAATGATTGATCTGACCAGCTTCATTTGGGTCGTCGTATTTGCCTCTGAGTATATCAACAGCATGCCCAATGTATCTAAAAGGCATTAGTTTGCTGTACATCATGAAAAAGAAACCACCACCTAATAGAAGTATTAAAAGTGGTGTGCCCCAAATGAATTCACTAAATCTTATAATCAAGTTTTCGATCTGTTCCATTACGGAAAGATAATTATTCCTAATTATAGTTCAAATATTTCAATAAAGAGTCAAATATCTTAGTTTTGCATTTACATATAGAATTAAACAAATTTTGCTTTAATAAATACAATAAATCATGGGTGATTTTAAATATCAGAAACCATTTCCTATTACAAAGGATACAACACCGTATCGTTTGTTAACAAAGGATTATGTGAGTACTGTTGAAGTTGATGGGCGCAAGATTTTAAAGGTAGATCCAAAGGGACTGGAGCTGCTTTCAAAAGAGGCTTTTTCAGATGTGTCTTTTTATTTACGACCAACGCATCTTCAAAAGTTAGCAAATATATTAAAGGATGATGAAGCATCGGATAATGATAGATTTGTAGCACATACCATGCTGATGAATCAGGTTGTTACTTCTGAAGGAGAATTACCAACCTGTCAGGATACCGGAACAGCCATTGTAATGGCAAAGAAGGGTGAAGATGTGTACACTGGTTCAAACGATGCTGAATCATTATCGAAAGGTATTTTTGAAACTTATAAGGAGCGTAATTTACGTTTCTCTCAGGTTGTGCCTTTTAATATGGTTGAGGAGAAGAATACGGGAACTAACCTTCCGGCGCAAATCGATATTTATGCTGAGCAAGGTAATAGTTATGAATTCTTATTTATGACTAAAGGCGGTGGTTCTGGTAATAAAACATTCCTATATCAGCAAACCAAAGCTTTGTTAAACGAAGAGAATTTAACAAAGTTTGTTCAAGAGAAAATTAAAGATCTGGGAACTTCAGCTTGCCCTCCTTATCATTTGGCATTAGTAATTGGTGGAACTTCGGCTGAGGCTACTTTAGCTACAGTAAAGAAAGCTTCGGCTGGTTATTTTGATCATTTGCCAACAGAGGGGAACGAAGGCGGTCAGGCATTTCGTGATTTAGAGTGGGAAGAGAAAGTTCAAAAGATTTGTCAGGAAAGTACCATAGGTGCGCAGTTTGGAGGTAAATATTTTGTGCATGATGTTCGTGTTATTCGCCTGCCTCGCCATGCTGCTTCTTGCCCGGTTGGAATGGGAGTAAGTTGTAGTGCCGATCGTAATGTGAAGGGTAAAATAACCGAAGAGGGAATTTTCTTGGAAGCCTTGGAAAAGAATCCATCTAAATTTGTTCCTGAGCGTGCTCCACATTTAGCTCCAGCTATTGATATTGATCTGGATCGTCCAATGGATGAGGTGCGTAAAGAACTGTCTAAGTATCCGATAAAAACACGTTTGAACTTGCGAGGAACCTTAATTGTGGCTCGTGACATAGCTCATGCGCGCATCAAACAAATGTTGGATGAAGGTAAACCAATGCCTGATTATTTCAAGAATCACCCGGTGTATTACGCGGGGCCTGCTAAGACTCCTAAGGGAATGGCCTCGGGTAGTTTTGGACCTACAACAGCTGGGCGAATGGATCCATACGTTGATTTGTTTCAAAAAAATGGTGGCTCAATGATTATGGTCGCCAAGGGAAATCGCTCACAAGCGGTTACTGATGCCTGTAAGGATAATGGCGGTTTCTATTTAGGTTCGATTGGTGGGCCAGCAGCTATATTAGCTAAAGATTCCATCAAATCAGTTGAGGTAGTTGATTTTGAAGAATTGGGAATGGAAGCTGTTCGTAAAATACGAATTGAAAACTTCCCTGCTTTCATTATTGTTGATGATAAAGGAAACGACTTTTTTGCAGAGCTGTAATAAAGTATCAATTTATAAAAATGGCTGCTGGGTTTTTCTCAGTAGCCATTTTTTTATTACAAAAGTCCTTGTAGTTCGTCATTCGATGCAGGCTTTGTAGAATAAGATGTGTTAAGCTTGCTTTCTTTTCTTATTAATTAACGATTATTAGTTTCGAAGTCTTACGATCTTTATTATTTTTGAAAGGTATAATTAGATTTTAATAAATTCATATAGCTTAAGCCAAAATGAAAAGATCATTATTAGTCGTTTTTGTTCTCGGATTACTTGTTATGTCAATATCATGTAAGAAGAGTGTTCCTGCCGATTTAGGGAAAGTTAGTTTTATTCCGCAACCCGTTGAACTATTAGCAACAGGTAGTTCTTTTGAGATCTCGAAAAATACTTCAATTAACATTTTAAAAGGTGACGAGGATTTAGCTTTGATTGCTCAATTGTTAAAAGATGAAGTAAAATTATTTACCGGGAATGATTTAGTTGTTAATGAGGTATCTTCTTTTGGAAAAAACGGTATTAACCTTGGTGTTGATGCTACTATTAACGAAGAGAATAAAGAAGCTTACGCGTTAATAATAAATGAAGATCAGGTTAAAATATCGGGCGCATCTGGAGCAGGTGTTCTATTTGGGGTTCAAACTTTTGTTCAAGCCATACAGGCGCATAAATCAACAGAAAAGGATGTTTGGATTGTAGCCAGTGGACAGATTAATGATTATCCGCAATATGGTTTCCGAGGAGCTATGTTGGATGTAGCGCGCAATTTCTTTGAAGTTGATGATGTAAAGCGTTTTATCGATTTATTGGTTTATTATAAGTTAAATGTATTGCACTTGCATTTAACGGATGATCAAGGGTGGCGAATTGAAATTAAATCTTGGCCAAAATTAACAACTATTGGAGGTAGTACTAGTATGCTTGGTGACGGAGGTTTCTATACGCAAGAGGATTATAAAGAGATTGTAAAGTACGCCAAAGAGCGATTCATAACAATTATTCCAGAAATTGATATTCCTGGACATACCAATGCGGCTTTGGCATCGTATGCTGAATTGAACTGTAACGGTAAGGCACCTGAATTGTATAAAGGTATGAAGGTTGGTTTTAGTACTTTGTGTACAGACAAAGAAATAACCTATCAATTTGTTGATGATGTGGTACGTGAATTAGCAGAAATAACGGATGGACCATATATTCATATTGGTGGCGATGAATCGCATGTAACGGAGCTTGATGATTATGTGTATTTCATTAATCGTACTCAGGATATTGTTAAGAAATACAATAAGATAATGGTTGGTTGGGATGAAATTGCCCATGCTGACATTGATTCTGAAGCCATTGTACATTATTGGGCGAAGGGTGAAAATGCAAGTATGGGTGTAGAGAAGGGTGCGAAAGTAATTCTATCTCCTTCTACAAAAGTATACCTTGATATGCAGTACGATTCATTGACTCACCTTGGACAACATTGGGCAGCCTACATCGAAATTGACAGCTCCTATATGTGGAAACCTTTGGAATTAGTTGAAGGAATTAATAGAGAAAATATTGTTGGAATAGAGTCGCCATTGTGGACAGAAACCATTTCAACTATGGATGAAATAGAATACATGGTATTTCCTCGAATCATTGGGCATGCCGAAATCGGATGGTCACCAGTTGAGCATTTAAATTGGGATGATTACAAAGTACGTTTGGGTAAACAGGTGCCACTACTCGAAAAGCGTGGTGTCGATTATTATGCTTCCAAACAAGTGCCTTGGATAAAGAAATAGATTGATTGTATTATCAGTAAGCTCAGAAGCCGCCCGGTACTTTGTATTGGGTGGCTTTTTATTTGGAGTTAGTCGACAGCGACTTTAATAACAATTTTTTCAACATGAGAAGGTGCATCTATACTAATGCATGGAGCATGTAGGTCTTCAGGATATAGTATGCATCCCATACCGGCGCTTAAACGTATGTTTGAATAATCAGCCACTTTAGGAAAAAATAGATCTTTCTCCTCATCGTACGGGGCATCTTTTATAATACGAGATAATGGTGAAACTAATATTTGCTCAACACCAGAATGAATATACTGTATGTCGATATATTTCCTGTGACCTTCCATTTTTGCCTCGCTCAATTCTTTGGTTTCGTAGCTTTGAAAAATGGCAAATATCGATTTTTGATCAATTTCAACCACTAATGGGGTATCATCACTAACCTGTTTAAACATTTCATTTAGGTTAGTGGCTTGAAGGTATTGAAGAGCCTTATAAAATTTCAACTTATCACATTGTTTGATAAGTGTTTTTACCGTTCCTGATATAGCCATGTTGATTGAAGTTTTATAACACAAATATAGTCAAAAAGAATAAGTTATGAATTAATGTGAGCGAAACGAAAAATGGGGAAGAGTTCTTAATCTCTTCCCCATTGAGGTTTAGTTGTGTTGAAGAATTATTGACAGTGAATGTATTGCTTCACTAAATCGCGTAAAGCATCATTCTTTCCGTATAATTTTTCGCTTAAGCCTTTGTCATCAAAGGCCTTCAGTTTATCGATTGTATGTGTTATAACATTAGCAGGAAATACACTATTGTTTTCAAATAATTCTCGTTTTTTATCAAGGCATTCAGCCGATTCGAAACAAGAAGCGGGCAGTTGCTCAAGACCACCTGCTGGCATGTCTTTGAAAATATTTCGATCAACGTATAGTTTTTCAGCAACCTCAAGTGCATTGTCCATTTTTAAACCATGCTCAGCAGCTACTATTAGACCTGCAATCATTAAATGAATATTAGCAGATCCATCCGGTGCACGGAACTCAACAGTTTGTTTGCTTCCAGTATCAAAAGGTTTGATGTCCTGATTTGGATTAGCATCAAAAATCATTCTTTCAACGCCGCCTGTCCAGCCAAGTGGAACACGAACTAATGCAGAACGGTTGCGATCACCCCAGCAAATATTTGTTGGTGCTTCTTGGTGTGGTACCAAACGAAGGTATGATGTTGGAATGGTATTTCCGAAGGCTGTTAAAGCATCGGCAACATCTAAAATACCAGCCATTACCTTTTTTGAAATATCGCTTAGGCCGTTTTCGTCAAGCATTAAATTTTTGCCATTCTCTTCAACCAGCATGTGGAAGTGTAATCCGCTACCCGCTTTGCCTACAGTAATCTTTGGTGCAAAACTGATTTCAACATTTAATTTTTCGGCAAGCATGCGAAGTACCCATTTACCTATTATTAATCCATCAGCTGCTTGTTCAGGATCGGTTGGTAGGAACTCAATTTCATGTTGTTCATATGCTTCGTTGCCGTTAGTGAAAGTACCAACTTCAGAATGGCCATACTTTATTTGTCCGCCACATTCAGCAATAAGTTTGAGGGCTTCTTTACGCATGCCTTCAAATTTTGCAAATGGTTCTGATTCGTGATAACCTTTCTGATCAGAAGCTGGAAAATTACTGCTGCGTTCGCTGTTTACGTAATATTCGAGCTCGCCTAAGAATTTCATATTCTTTCCCGTTGTCTGACGGAAATGGTTGATGGCTTTTCTTAATATATTTTCTGGTGCCGACTCTAATGCTTGTCCCTTGTGGTCGTAGAACGAACAAAGAATCTCCAATGAAGGTACTTCGGTAAAAGGATTTAAAAAGGCAGTTCTATATCGTGGAACTACATATAAATCGCTACTACCGGCTTCCATAAATGAGAACAAACTTGAACCGTCAACGCGCTCACCAGCTGATAATACAGCATCTAGATGATCGCGACTTGAAATCATGAAATTCAGAGTTTTCAAGCGTCCATCTTCTGCTACATACCGGAAGTTAAGCATTCTAATATCATTGACTTCCATATATTCAATGATATCTTCTTTATTAAAGTCACTTGCTGGCTTTTTAAGGTATTGAACAAGTGGATTTGGATTAAATTTTATTGAATTATCCATCATGGTTGTTTTAGCTTTTAATAATGGCTGCAAGATGGAGATTGCTCCAAATTTAAAAGATGAGAAAAATCATCGATATAGGGTAAAAAATTAAAAGTCGTATGTTTTAGAACAGGATTGGTAATAATTGGGTATTTTATTTTGTGATAAATGAAAAATTATTCTTTAAAAATTAATATCACAGGGGTGGCGTGAGTAATAGTAGAAAAATATCATGAATAATTGTCGATCGTCTTTTCTATTTAACATCGGTTATGAAAAGGCTAATTTTTTAATGAAATTATTTGTGGTGTAACTCCCTCTTTATAGGTGTTTTAAGGTGGTGTTTGAAATATTTTTGGAAAAAACACAAAAAAATAGTGTTACGATTTATGACTTCTGGTATTAACACCCGATTGCAATCTTTTACGCGTAAATTGATAATATATCTACACAACAGACCAGAAGAAAGCTTACCTAAGAGGTAAGGCGTTCGAATCTTTTAGAAGTTTTTACAAAGATTCAGCTCAAAGTGGCGAAACATTAAGTTCGGCATCTCCGATTCAATTAAAATCAACTCGAAGTTTGATAACTCGACGAACTACCTTGTTGCGTGAATCGTTTAAACCAGATGTGAATGTAATGGCCACATCTCTTTTGGTTCCTTCTGAGTTGGCATGGGCATTAAATTGTGTGCCGCTAAATTTAGAGATGTTTAGTAGTTTGCTTGCGTCGCACTCTAAAATAATTGATCTTTCTAACAAAGGAAGTTTAACTGCTCCGCGTTGTAGTTTTATTAATTCAGTAAAGGGAGCGCTTCTCGAAAATTTGATTCCTCGTCCCGATTTAATGGTTAGTTCATCGGCGTATTGTGAAGGAGTGAGTTATGTATTTGAAGATTTTCGTCAGGAATTTGGCACAGATCACTACCATATTGATTTACCAGTTTATACCGACGAGAATTCATATATAGACTTGGCGCAGCAAATGAAAAGTTTGTTTGGTCAAATGGCTGCTAAGTTAGGGATGGATATCGCCGAAGCGCACGATAATTTCAGGAAAGTAATGTACCAAAGTACCATTGCGCGTAAGCAATTTATGGAATTGTGGCAGTTTAGGCATGAACATGGACCAGTAGATCTTGGTTTGGAGCCTCTTCACTGGCATATGCAGTTTCTGCCTATGTGGGGCGACGAGAAAGCGGCAGGTATTTGTGAACGATTAAAAAATGAATTTATAGAATATGCACAAAATCAAACGCTAGATGAAGATGCTGTACCAATTGCATTTTTTGGTTTGATACCATACGGACGCACCGAAATGTGGAGTGTATTGAATGAAAATAAGGCTTACATGGCCTTTGAAGGCGTTAATTTCTTAGGTGACTTTGAGTTGTTAGATAGCACCAATTTTGATGATTTCTCAATCGATGAGTTGTTTGAAAACCTTGCCAAGAACCTGATTAATGTTCCAATGCGTGGTGGGAATATTATTGAAAAATCTGAATTTTTCATGAAGGAAGCGAAGCAGATGGGTGCCAAAGGTATGATGATTATATCTCATGAGCACTGTCAGCTGTTGGCACCTCGACTTCATGAAATGGAAAATGAAGCAACAAAAATTAATCTAAAGGTAGTTTCCCTTGGTGGTGACTGTATTCTCGGTATGCCAAAAGGGCCGACTAATTTCCGCTTGCGAACTTTTTTATCATCTATTACAAATGTTGCAGTGAAGCAAACTGATTTTAAATCATTGTTGCCTATTAATGAAAACATGGTGGAGGCCGGTTATCGCTTAGGTGTTGATTTTGGAAGTGGTTTCAGTAAATTTATGTTGCTTGATGAAAAGCTTGATGTGATGAAAAGTGGAATTGTGTCATCAGGTATTGATTATCCAGGGTTGTTGAATGATATTACTCGCAAATTGGCTTTGGATGGGCCCGTAAAACTTGCTGTGGCGGGTATTGGAAGTGATAATCCTGTATTTAAAAATTTGGTTCAAAAGCAAACAACTGAGATAAATGCGCTAATTGGTTCCTGTCGTCAATTATTTAAACGACGCGATAATTTATTAGTAATAGATATAGGTACACAGGATGTAAAAATTTTACATTTCAACAATATGGATGATGCACCCTGGATTAATACGAACAAAAGTTGCGGGGCAGGCACCGGAATGGTTTTGGTTCAAATATTAGAACGATGGAAGCAAACGATGCCAAATTTTACTTACGACACGCTGGATAAATTAGCATTGGAGGCTGAGGAGAGTGAAATTATTAATACAACCTGTGGGATTTTTGCCGTTACCAATGTGGTTTCAGCTTTGGTACAAGCGTCTGAACGAAGACGTAGAGCCATATTACGAGGGTTATATGATTATGTAGCAACTCAGGCAATCAAATTATTACCACCAGAATTACAAAATGGGTATGAAGTTTATCTTACTGGAGGAGTTGAAAGTCATCAAACCTTAAAAGAAGTATTTGTGCAAAGAGGGTTTAAGTTAATTACACCCGAAAAAGATATACATCCACAATTTTTGGTTGCATTTGGAACAGCCTTATCAGTTCATTAAAAATTAGAATCATGGATATTTTTACTTTAGGTATCATTTTAATTGTATTAGCGGGAGCTTTATGTTGGGTTTTTGTTTACATGGCTTTTAAAAAATCATTTGTACTATTGATTGGTACAGTGTTTTTAGGTGTGATTGACATGGTGGCATGCTTTGGCTTTGTGGTTGGTAACAAAGGGTTGATTCATTTAGCTTGGGCGGTGCCGATTGCGATTGTAGCCATCCTTTCTTCCTATTACATTTTGGCACGAAAGGTAAAGGTTCCTATCCAACATCTTACAGCATTATTACAAAAGATGAGTAATAAAGATTTGACATTAAATGTTGAAAAGCGATTCTTGAATGAGCAATATGAGATTAAAGATGTTGCGATTGCTGTTGATAAATTGGTGACTACAAATCGTGCTATGATGAAGCAGTTAGATGAAAATTCTACTGTGCTTTTGAGCTCGAGTTCAAATATTAATGCTAGTTCTGGTAGTATAAGCTCGGGAGCTTCTGAACAAGCTAGTGGTATTGAAGAGATTTCCACATCTGTTGAGGAAATGACGGCTAATATCATGACTAATTCAGAAAATGCTAATAAATCAAAAAACATTAGTAGTGATGCGCAAAAATCTTTAGATGTATCTTATAACAAGGTGGTTGATGCAGTTAGTTTAATGAAGAAAATTGATGAACACACTGTTTTGGTGAGTCAGATCGCTTCCCAAACCAATATACTAGCTCTTAATGCAGCTATTGAGGCTGCTAAGGCTGGAGATGCTGGAAGAGGTTTTGCAGTTGTTGCGAAAGAGGTTCGTTCATTGGCAGAACAATCTACTGTTGCGGCAAATCAAATTACTCAAATGACGCAGGAAGGTGTTGAGCAAGTTAATAATGTTCTCAAAGAGATTACAGAGTTGGTAAATCAAACCAAAAAATCATCTGCTTTAATACAGGAAGTGGCTGCAGCTTCAGATGAAATGAATATTGGCGCCAATCAAATTAACTCGGCTATTCAAGAGTTAAATGGTGTGGTGCAGGAGAATGCAGCCTCTTCAGAGGAGTTAAGTGCCACTTCGGAGCAACTGTTGTCTACAGCCAAAAGCTTAAGTAATTTGGTTTCTGCTTACGAGTTTCACGAAACCCAAATTATTTCAATAAATAAAAAAAGTACGAAGAGAAAAATTAGAAGTAAAATTGCTTAAATTATAATTTCCTAACAATTGAGCACTTGTAGCAACGGCTATAGGTGCTCTTTTTTTGTCATGATATGGGTTTAAGGTCAAGAAAGTTGGTAAAGTAAGGAAGAGTAGGAGTTGTTGTTTGGTTTAGCCATTTATTTTTGATATTTTCAACTAACTCAATTTTAATAACGTACATAAACCAAATCACCATGTTAAACATTGCTCTTTTTGGTCCTCCAGGTGCTGGTAAAGGCACACAATCTGAATTTCTTATTAAGAAGTATAATTTGTTTTACATCTCCACCGGAGATATTCTTCGAAAAGAATTAAAAGAAGAAACCAAATTAGGGCTGGAAGCTAAGAGTATTATTGCCGAGGGTGGTTTAGTCTCCGATGAAATAATTGTTCAAATTATTGAGAAAACTATTAAGAGCAATCCGGATGTTCATGGCTTTTTATTTGATGGTTTCCCAAGAACTTTTGTTCAGGCATATATTCTGGAGGGTTTAATGATTAAGTTGAACACTACTTTGGATAAGCTTATTAGTATTGAAGTGCCACAAGAGGAGTCGATTAAGCGCTTACTTGCTAGAGGCGAAACTTCCGGACGGATGGACGATAATGAAGAAGTGATTCGTAATCGTTTGAAAGAATATGATGAGAAAACTCTGCCTGTTCTTAATTTTTACAAAGAACGAGGTAACTACGAGGCAGTTGATGGTTTACGACCAATAAAAAAGGTAACCTCAGCTATTAAAAAGCATGTTAATAATGTTTTGAGTAAGAAGCATTTGAATATAGTATTATTTGGTTACCCCGGATCGGGGCGCGGTTCTCTTGGACGTGCAATAGCAGAGAAATACAAGTTGGAGTTTATTTCCACGGGTACTATGCTTGACGAGGAAATTGAAAAGAAAACAGAAATAGGAAAGCGTGTAAAAGAGCTTTATGAAAATGGTCAGTTGGTACCTGATGAGATTGTGATTCGACTAATTGAGAAAAAGATTGAGCAATCGAAAAATGCCAAAGGTTTTATATTTAAAGGTTATCCTCGAACCCTTGTTCAGTCGTATATACTAGATGGAATACTTAAGAAACACGATTCTTTCATTAATAAGATTATTGATTTAGATGTGGATACCCTTGAGCTGATTCGTCGCTTAAATCAGCGTAGTAAAACGGGAGAACGAATGCCTTATGATTCGAGCACCGAAAAAATTGTAAAACGCCTTCAGGAGCATAAAGATAAGACCTTACCTGTTATTGAGAAGTATAAAGAAGTGCATGATGTGTCGGTTGTAGACGGTATGGCTTCGTTTGATGAAGTGTTTGGTCGCATTTCTAAAGAAATCGAAAGCAGTTTTAAATCCTTGGATTAGTTTTTAATGTATTTGTTGATATTGCGAAACATTTTGCCTGTGGTTTGTTACATTACAAGTAATAAATAATTATGGCAGAAATAAAGAAGAAAAAAATAAGCAAGAGCAGTTTAAAAGAGGCTGTTCAGTTGTATCGTTTTATAAAACCTTACCGTATTGAGTTTTATTTAGGAATGGTTGCACTTGTAGGTTCTAGTGTAACAACCTTAATGTTTCCCAAACTATTAGGCGACTTAGTGAGTGCAGGTAGTAGTGGTTTATTAGCTGAAAAAATAAATAGTATAGCACTTCTTTTAGGAGTGCTTCTATTGTTTCAATCATTCTTTTCCTATTTCCGAACGTTTCTATTTGTTCGAGTTACTGAGAAAACTTTGGCTGACCTACGTCAATTTACCTATAATCATTTAATCAAATTACCACTATTCTTTTTTGAGAAGCGTAGAGTAGGTGAGTTGAATAGTAGAATTTCAGCAGATGTATCATTGTTGCAGGAAACATTAACAACAACGTTGGCAGAGGTTGTTAGGCAATTAATAATAATAATTGGTGGTATAGCCTATATGTTATATGTGTTTCCAAAGCTAACCTTGTTTATGCTGGCAATTATTCCTGCTGTTGTCGTTTTGGCTGTTGTGTTTGGGCGATTTATTAGAAGGTATTCTAAAAAAGCTCAAGCAGAGGTGGCAGAATCAAATACCATTGTAGAAGAAACCTTGCAAGGCATTCAGAGTGTTAAATCTTATACCAATGAATTCTTTGAGATGGCACGATATAAGAATAAGGTGCAAGAGATTGCGAAAATTGGTATAAAAGGAGGTGTTTACCGTGGTGCATTTGGTTCATTCTTGGTTTTTGGATTATTTGGTTCCCTTGTGGCTGTGGTTTGGAGAGCAGCCTCTTTATTGTCTTCAGGTGAAATGGATTCTGGTAATTTAATTTCATTTGTAATGTATTCTGGAATTATTGGAGGAACAATTGGCGGAATGGCTAGTGTCTTTACGCGCATTCAACATTTTTTAGGTGCGATTGAGGATTTGTTTGATATATCCAGAGAAAAGGAAGAAGATTTAAAGGAAGTTGTAGAGTTGCCTGCAAACGATGTGTTAAAAGGGACGATAGAAATTAAGAACTTGTCTTTTGCCTATCCGTCAAGACCAGATACAAACGTCTTAAATGATATTAATTTAAAGGTTGAGCGTGATCAAATGGTGGCTTTTGTAGGAGCTAGTGGTGCTGGAAAAACGACTATTACTGCTTTGCTTTATCGCTTACATGAATTGTCGAAAGGGCAAATATTATTTGATGATAGGCCTTCCAGTGAAATGGAACTGTCGATTCTTAGGTATCAAATGGCATTGGTTCCGCAAGATATTTTTCTGTTTGGAGGAACAATTCGTGAAAATATAGCCTATGGTCGATCAAGTGCCAATGAAGAGGAAATAATAAGTGCAGCACAGAGCGCCAATGCCATGGAGTTTATCGAAGGATTTGAAGAAGGGTTGGATACCATTGTAGGCGAACGCGGAACTCAACTGTCAGGGGGACAGCGCCAACGCATTGCTATTGCCCGTGCTTTACTTCGTAATCCGCGAATTCTCATTCTTGATGAGGCGACCTCAGCTCTGGATTCTAATTCTGAAAAATTAGTTCAAGAAGCGCTTAAAACGCTTATGAAAGGTCGAACAACTATTGTTATAGCGCATCGTTTATCAACCATAAAAAGTGCAGATCAAATATTTGTAATGGATAAAGGCACGATCGTTGAGCAAGGTAAACATGAAGAGTTATTGTCAATGGAAAGTGGATATTATAAGAAGCTGTCCACATTACAAGGGATAGAGCAAAATCTTATATAGTTTAAAAGTACTACCAATTCAAGAAATTACTGAAGTTGTATCTAAAATTGTACTTTTGTGCTTGACGCAATCGTTTTTATAATACATCAGTAATTTTTTGAATTCAAACATGAATACTTCGTCGAGTAAATTGACCATTAATATTAAGGGTGATTTAGTGTCATTTGATACGCCCAAGGTTATGGGTATACTTAATATTACACCTGATTCGTTTTACGATGGGGGTAATTATCAGATAGCACGAGATATAGAACAGCGCTGTGAACAATTGATTGTGGAAGGTGCTGATATTATTGATGTAGGTGCCTATTCATCCAGGCCTGGTGCTGATGATGTTGAAGAAAAAGAGGAATTAAATCGATTAGTGCGGGCACTTGAGATAATTCGCAAAAAGCATCCGAATATTGTAATTTCCGTTGATACTTTTAGGGCATCGGTTGCAGAAGAAGTTGTCAGAAATTTTAATGTCGATATCATTAATGATATTTCGGGAGGCTTAGGTGACGAAAAAATGTTTGAAACAGTGTCTTCTCTTTCTGTACCGTATGTTTTAATGCATATGAAAGGTACACCAAAGGATATGCAGAAAGATCCTTCTTACAAAAATGTGGTGAAGGAAGTTTCTTTGTTTTTCTCTCAGCAGATTATGAAATTAAGAGCCTTGGGGCAAAAAGACATTATTCTTGATCCTGGTTTTGGCTTTGGGAAAACCTTAGAGCATAATTATCAACTTTTATCGGCCTTAAAACAATTTGAATTATTTGATGTGCCAATATTAGCTGGTGTATCTCGTAAATCAATGATATGTAGGGGTTTGGATATTAATCCTAAAGATGCACTTAATGGCACTACAGCTTTAAATACCATTGCTCTTTTAAATGGAGCAAATATTTTAAGGGTGCATGATGTTAAAGAAGCCGTAGAATGTGTTAAATTAGTGCAGCAACTTTTAAAAGCCTAAAATTACTAGATGACTTTTCTGGATATTCGCTTAATTGATCTGGTCGATATTGTTCTTGTGGCCTACCTAATGTTTAGAGTTTATAAGCTCATAAAAGGGACGGTTGCCTTGAATATTTTGATTGGAATATTCGCTTTTGTTCTGTTTTGGTTATTGATAAAGGCATTTAATATGCAATTGTCATCAAGCATCATGGATAATTTTGTGAATGTTGGTGTAATAGCATTTATAGTTGTTTTTCAGCAGGAAATCAGGCGATTTTTGCTGCTGTTAGGATCGAAATATAATCTTACTACTCGATTTTCGTTGGATAAGGTTTTTATGAGTGAGTCCAAAGGGATGATGGATATTTATAATAAGCCGGTTGTGAGGGCGTGTTCTGCTTTAACAAAAACGAAAACAGGAGCGTTAATTGTTATCTCAAAAGATTCTGAATTAATCGATTATGTGCAAACGGGTGAGTTGATTAATGGGGTAATATCAACTCAATTATTGGAGAATATTTTTTTTAAGAACAGTCCATTGCATGATGGCGCTGTCATAATTACACGAAATAAGATAAAGGCTGCAGGTTGCATCTTGCCTGTTTCGCAAAATAGAGATTTACCAAAGAAAGTTGGATTACGACATCGTGCGGCCATGGGGATTACCGAAACAACTAATGCAGTTGCTATTGTTGTATCAGAGGAAACAGGCCGTATATCCTTTTTTAGTAAGGGGCAGATGGAGATGGGGGTAAGTCCGGAAGAGCTGCAGGAGTTGTTGGATAAAGTATAGACACGCAAGACTTGATAATTAGCGGAAAAGTAATGAAATTATATAATGCTTAACAGTAAGAATTCAAATAAAATTGCCATTAGCGGTGTGACGGGTTTTATTGGCCGTAAGCTGAAATCGTTTTTACAGCACAACGGGTTCGAAGTGGTTTCTCTGACGCGAAGAGTTTTGGGATATTCACCTGATAAGTTGGCCAATGAATTGGAGGGGTGCGAAAGCATAATAAATTTGGCAGGTGCATCTATTGGCAAAAGATGGACCGACAATTATAAGAAAGAAATACTTGACAGTCGGATAGAGCTTACTCAAAAAATTGTAGCAGCTATGCGTTTAATGGAATGTAAACCTGGTCTTTTTATTTCAGCATCGGCTGTGGGGATTTATGATTCATTTGAGGTACATGATGAGTTTTCAACAAATTACTCCAATGATTTTTTAAGTAAGGTTTGCCAAAAGTGGGAGAGGGAAGCTTATAGTGCACAATCCATTGAGGGAGTGCGTTTATGTATTGTTCGCTTAGGAGTTGTGCTTGGTTCAGAAGGTGGTGCTTTTACCGAGTTAGTAAAGCCTTTTAAGCTTGGCTTAGGAGCTGTACTAGGAGATGGGCATCAGGTTTTCCCATTTATACATATCAAAGATGTTTTAAGTGGTATGTGGTACTTACTAAAGCGTGAGGCTTCGGGTGGTATTTATAATTTTGTTGCGCCACAAATGATTTCCAACAAAGAGTTATGCGATGCTATAGCTATTAAAACGAAAAAGTCTGTTAAGCTGAAGGTTTCGGAATGGCTGCTTAAAAAACTTGTGGGCGAAGGTGCAGTGATGCTGCTTTCAGGTCAGAAAGTTATACCTGATCGTATGTTAAAAGATGATTTCCATTTCGCCTATCCAAACATCGAATCGGTATTGGATGATTTATTAAAATAGAGCACTGTTTTAGCACTCTATTTTATTAAATCAGGTTTGCGTTTTTTTTTGATTTATAATTGAGGTCCTGCCTTTACTAAAGCTTTTCCTTCTTCATTATCAGTGTATTTGTCGAAATTTTGGATAAACTTATTGGCAAGATTTTCAGAACGTTTATACCATTCACTTCTATTGTCATAGGTACTACGAGGGTCAAGAATATTCGTATCTACATCGTGTAAGGCTGTTGGTACTTCCAGGTTGAAAATTGGAATCGTTTTAGTTTCGGCCTTTTCAATTGATCCATCAAGTATGGCATCAATTATTGCTCTGGTATCTTTTATTGAGATGCGGTTACCTGTTCCATTCCATCCGGTATTTACCAAATAGGCTGTTGCATTATGAGCTTTCATTTTTCTTACTAATTCTTTTCCATATTTTGTTGGATGAAGCGAAAGAAAGGCTTCTCCAAAACAAGCTGAAAAGGTTGGCTTAGGTTCTGTTATGCCTCTTTCTGTACCCGCGAGTTTGGCAGTAAATCCTGAAAGAAAATGATATTTGGTTTGTTCAGGTGTAAGTTTTGATACCGGTGGCATCACACCAAAGGCATCAGCTGTAAGAAAAATAACTTTATTAGCGTGACCAGCTTTTGAAACAGGCCTAACTATGTTTTCGATGTGATGAATAGGATAGGAAACACGTGTATTCTCAGTAATTGAATTATCACTAAAATCTATTTTTCCATTGCTGTCGAGTGTAACATTTTCCAATAGTGCATCTCTTCTGATAGCTTGGTATATGTCGGGCTCATTTTCTGCACTAAGATTGATGGTTTTTGCATAACATCCACCTTCGAAGTTGAATACGCCATCATCATCCCATCCGTGTTCATCATCACCTATCAGCTCTCTTTTAGGATCAGTAGAAAGGGTTGTTTTTCCGGTTCCGGATAAGCCAAAGAAAATGGCCACATCGCCATTTTTTCCTTTGTTTGCTGAGCAATGCATAGATGATATGCCATTTAAGGGCAAATAGTAATTCATCATGGCAAACAAACCCTTTTTCATCTCGCCACCATACCAGGTGCCACCGATGATCTGCATTTTTTCACTTAGATTAAATACGGTGAAAACTTCAGAATTCATTCCATGTTCTTTCCATTTTTCATTGCTTGCCTTTGAGGCGTTAAGTACAACAAAATCTGGTTCGCCATATCTTTCTAGTTCTTCTTCATTGGGTCTGATAAACATGTTTTTAACAAAGTGGGCTTGCCATGCAACTTCAGTAATAAATCGGACTTTAAGGCGCGTATTTTCATTCGCACCGCAAAATGTGTCAACCACAAAAAGTGATTTCCCACTAAGTGATTTTGTTACAGTAGTTTTAAGATCATTCCAAGTTTCTTGCGACAAAGGCTTATTGTCGTTCTTTGCTTTTTCAGAAGTCCACCAAATTGTAGATTTTGTAATGTTGTCTTCTACAATGTATTTGTCCTTTGGTGAACGACCAGTGAATTCTCCAGTCATTACATTGATTGCACCAAGTTCTGAGATTTGACCTTTCTCATAACCTTGAAGATTTGGGTTTATCTCTTCGTTGTACAAAAAGTCGTACGTAGGGTTGTAAATAGTATCTGCGACATCAGTGATACCATACTTTTCTAGGTTGACCATAGATTTAATTGCTTCCATTCTTGAGAGTTTGTAAGAGGTTTACTTATGAATTGAAAGTTAATATTGATGTTTGTTGTGTTTATTTTATCAATTACTAATATTTTATTAACAATTTTAAACTTTAATTAAAAAAAAGAAACAACTAGTATTGAGGAAAAAGTTCTTTAATACAGTTGTTTATCGTTTTTACGTTGACTAATATAACCGCTAATATTTGTTAATAGTTTAGCGAAAAACAACTCTTTTTCGAACTTTCTTATTTTTATCCTTGTATTGTCCTGATTATTAGAGTGATAAAAAATCAATTGTGACAAAAATCATAAAACCACTTACGGATTGATAGATAGAAATGCTGTTAACAATATGATTTAGAGCGGTTTGCGATTTGTGATATATAAAAATAATAGGGTATTATTGGGTTTTTGTCATGTTGTAGTTGGTGGTGATTGATAACATGTAGTTAAGGTATAAAAAAAAACGCACCGTTTTCACGATGCGTTTTCTTTTGCTTGTAATTTATTGATTTACGACCTTGGATGGAACTGTATTAAAGTGTTTTTTAAATACTCCTTATCCAAATGAGTGTAAATTTCAGTCGTAATAATTGATTCGTGACCTAACATTTCTTGAACAGCTCTTAAGTTAGCTCCACCATCAATTAAATGTGTAGCGAATGAATGACGGAAGGTATGCGGGCTTATGTTTTTAGTAAAGCCTAAACGTTTCGTCAAGTTCTTAATAATAGTGAATATCATTACGCGAGAAAGTTTTTTTCCTCTACGATTCAAAAACAATACATCTTCATCATCTTTAAAGATGTTCAAGTTTCGGCGATATTCGCTTAAATATAAGTTTATTTCCTTAATGGCCTTTGTGCTGATTGGAACTAGGCGTTCTTTGTTGCCTTTGCCCTCAATTTTAATAAAGCCTGATTCGAAGAAAAGGTTGGAGATCTTTAACTCGATCAACTCTGAGACACGAAGTCCACAGCTGTATAGTGTTTCCAAAATGGCCTTGTTTCTTTGACCTTCTGGTTTTTTAATGTCTACAGCATTGATGATTGTGTCAATTTCTTCAACCGTTAAAATATCCGGTAGCTTGCGGCCAATTTTTGGCGATTCAAGAAGAGCTGTTGGATCTCTGTCTACTTTTTCTTCAATTAATAAGAATTTGTAGAACGATTTAATCCCACTTATAACTCTGGCTTGAGTGCGTGGACTTATCCCCCTATGTCCAATCCACTCCATCATTTCCTTAAGGTCAGCAAGAATAACATCTTCTGGTCCCTTTTTCTTACCTTTGTCTTCTAGAAAGGTAACTAGTTTTGTAAGGTCCGTTACGTAAGCATGAATAGAGTTTTCTGATAAACCCTTTTCAATTTTTAGGTAATTTCGGAACTCGCTAATTTCTGATTCCCAATTCATAATTTTTGCGTTTAACTATATTTCCCGATAATTATAGTATCAGTAAAAATAAATATTACATTCATAACGATCAAGGATTTTACTAAAAATTATTACTATAAAGGTGATTTCTGTCACATTTGTGTCTGCGTTTTGTTTTTTATTCGATAAAACAATCGTAATTTTGCAGCAGGATTTATTCTAAACGACTGTATGAATATCTTAATAATTAATGGTCCTAATCTGAATTTGTTGGGCAAGCGAGAGCCTTCTATTTATGGAAGCCAAACATTTGAAGATTATTTCGAAGAGTTAAGCCAGAATTACAAAAGCCTTAATTTGTCATATTATCAATCTAATCATGAGGGAGATATTTTAGACAAAATACACTCAGTGGGTTTTGATATTGATGGTATTGTACTTAATGCTGGTGCCTTCACTCATACGTCATTGGCTATTGCAGATGCTATATCGGCGGTTCAAACTCATGTAGTAGAAGTGCATATAAGTAATGTTTTTAAACGAGAGGCCGTAAGACATCATTCTTTTATTAGTCCGGTTTGCCTGGGTAGTATTTCCGGATTTGGCTTAGACTCTTATCGTTTAGCAATTGAAGCTATAATAAAATCAAATAAATAATAATTAAATAAACGTGTTCACTCATTTGGATTAAGCTGGGGAAGGGCTGTTTCAAATGATGGTATATTGTTGCATACCACCAAGAAAAATTAAGTTATGAAGAAGTTTACGAAAATTGTTGCTACAATTTCAGATCGACATTGTGAAGTTGATTTTTTAAAAAAGTTGTATAAGTCGGGAATGAATGTTGTTCGCTTAAATACTGCGCATCAAGATTTTGAAGGAGTAAAGAAGGTGATTGATAATGTGCGTGCCGTCTCTGATAAAATTGCAGTATTGATTGATACCAAGGGGCCTGAGATTCGTACAACAAAGTGTGAGGATGATATCGAATTAAAAACTGGCGATGTTGTTAGGGTTAAGGGTGATATTGAAGGCATATCGACCAAGGATTGTATCTGTGTGAGTTACGAGCATTTTGTTAGAGATATGCCAGTGGGTGGTCATATGTTGATTGATGATGGTGAGATTGATATGGTAGTTGATTCCAAAGAGGATGATGCATTGGTGTGCACAGTATTAAATGATGGAGCGCTTGGAAGTAGAAAAAGTGTAAATGTTCCTGGTGTTCGAATTAGTTTGCCATCGGTTACCGATAAGGATAAAAATTTCATTCGATTTGCAGCGGAGAATAATATTGACTTTGTTGCTCATTCCTTTGTTCGTAATAAGGAAGACGTAATTGAGGTTCAACAAATCTTAAATGAGATGGAGAGCCCAATGAAAATTATTGCTAAGATTGAAAACGAGGAAGGTGTTGAGAATTTGGATGAAATACTTGAGCATGTACACGGTGTAATGGTAGCTCGTGGTGATTTAGGTATTGAAATCGCTCAGGAAAAAATTCCAGGTTTACAGCGTCAAATGATTCGTAGATGTGTTGAAGCTAAAAAGCCGGTTATTGTTGCTACTCAGATGTTGCATTCGATGATTAAAAACCCGCGTCCGACACGTGCAGAAGTTACAGATGTGGCAAATGCTATTTATTATCGTACTGATGCTATCATGTTAAGTGGAGAAACAGCTTATGGTAGCTATCCGGTTGAGGCTGTGCAGACGATGGCTAAAATAGCAAAAGAGGTAGAGGCATCGAAAGATTCGCGAAATGATATTCCTGTGCCAAAGGGCGAAAAAGATGTAACTGCATATTTGGCTGATACAGCTGTAAAAGCAAGTCGCTTGTTGGATGTGAAAGCTGTATTAACTGATAGCTTAACTGGTAAAACAGCACGTTACTTAGCTGCCTTTAGGGGTGGATGTCCGGTTTATGCTTTGTCTTACAATCAAAACGTTGGGCGCCAATTAGCTCTTTCATATGGTGTTTTTCCTCGTTTAATGGAAGAAGGATCTAACAAGAAAGAAATCCTTAAGAAGACATTAAAAAAGCTTAAAAAGAAGGATATACTAGGTGAAGATGATTTAGTGGCCTATTTAGGTGGTAGTTTTGGAATAGGTGGAGGTACTACTTATTTGGAAATTATTACTGTAAAAGATTTACTTAAGAAGGTCGAGAATGAGTAGATTTGATAAGTAAACATGATAATGTCAAAGAGCCGGTTGTTAAGCCGGCTTTTTTGTATCCTTTTTTGTGGTGGGGTATCCAACTTGTTTAAGTTAGGAAATGTGTAAAAACAAAAAAGGGAGCTATTGCTCCCTTAATGCGGTCTGGACGGGACTCGAACCCGCGACCTCCGGCGTGACAGGCCGGCATTCTAACCAACTGAACTACCAGACCCGGTAGTGATTCAAAAAAAAGCGGTCTGGACGGGACTCGAACCCGCGACCTCCGGCGTGACAGGCCGGCATTCTAACCAACTGAACTACCAGACCAGTTTTTGAATCTATATAATGAAACTAAACAATGCGGTCTGGACGGGACTCGAACCCGCGACCTCCGGCGTGACAGGCCGGCATTCTAACCAACTGAACTACCAGACCAGTTTAGATTTCATATCAGTAAAAATTGCTTTGTAAATTCGACGTTTAAATTTACATTTTTGCTCTCTACAACTCAATGCTGGCAAGCTTTTGAATTAAATCAAGTCCTTGCTCTTTCTGAAAGCGATGCAAAGATAGTGCTTCTTTTTTATTATGCAATACCAATTTTAATTTGAGTATCGTATTTTTAAGCTTGTTTCAGGTAGGAGGTTTGAATTCAATATTTTAAAGCCATAAAAAATATTCATATTCTTTAATAAGCTATTTTTCTTTGCTGAAAAAGCTAAAATGCACTTTGCCATATTTCTTTACTTCCATAAAATTCAGGTGGTTCTCAAAGCTCATTTTATCAGAATGTTCGAGAATGAAAATTGCATCAGACTTAAGTAGATCATATTTAAAAAAGATATCAGGAATCGCTTCGAAATTATGCATATCGAATGGCGGATCGGCAAAAACCAGGTCGAACTGCTCTGTGCATTTTGAAATAAACTTAAATACGTCCGCTTTAAACACCTTAATTTGTTTATCGAGCTCAAACTCATTGCAGGTAGATTTAATAAAGCTATAATGCTTGTAGTTCATTTCAACCGTAGTGATGTTCTCACAGCCTCGAGACGCAAATTCATAGGATATGCTTCCGGTTCCACCAAATAGGTCAAGCACCTTTAATTCATCAAAGCTAATACGATTATTAAGGATATTAAAAAGGCTTTCGCGTGCAATGTCAGTTGTTGGTCTTGCCTTAAAGCTTTTTGGTGGTGAAAATCGTCTTCCTTTGAGTTTTCCGCTTATTACACGCATATGGCTAGATTAAATAGGTTGTGTTCAATCTGTTTATCACTTTCTGAAATTTTTAAACCAGAACTGTAATTGAAATGGTAGGAAAGGGGAGCTATTTGTGTTTGGCGTAAATATTTTTTCAAATTTTGATATAAGGTATTTTGTCGGTCGTTTATACCATGCATTAGAACAGTAGTACTGTTTGATGCTAGTTCGAGTTGCTCAAAGGTATAGAGAACAAAATAGATAAAGTCGTTGACATTGTTGTATTTAAATGAATTGCACAGTTTGAGTTTGCGAGATTCTAATACTACAATATCAAAGAAGTCAGCATGTATTCCTATGTGAATGATGCTTTTCTGTTTATTGTTTAAACTCGATAGCAAACAGGTTTCAACGAACGGGGAATAGTGCTGGTAAAACGAAATAGATTCGAATTGTGTTTTGGCTAAATGGTATAGGAATTTTGGAACGCTAAAAATATTCCAGGCATCAGCCATTTTTATTTTTTGAACTTGCAATTCAACATCTTCCAGTTCAATATTATGATTCAATTTAAATAGATCACCTTTTTTCGCAGGATCGTATAAAGCCGTAGGAACAAGTGTAGCTTTATTACTATCCAGCATAAATAGCACTTTTTTGTATGAGAATTGTAGTAGCTTTTCGGTTAACAAGGCCTCTTGTGTTTTTATTCCCTCTTTACTCTGATCGTTAAATGGAAGGTGAACAAAAGCGATGTAATTATTTACTACAGGATCCAGTACAGAAAAAGAAAGTCCATCCGAACTGCTTCGGATGGACAAAAAATAAGATGTTGTTATACTTTCGTCAAACGACTGGTCAACAACGTATGTATTTGACATGGTCTTACTCCCAGTTACCAGCGTTATTGTTTGCTGCTTCTAAAGAACCAACTTTAAGTCCTGGATATCTTTCTAATTTTTGTGTCTTGTCATTAAGGTTAATTACTTCTTGTGCTTCAAGTCCTTTTAAGTATACATTGTTGTGAACTTTAGCTTCGAAAACCTGAACTTTAACACCAGAACCGGTAACAACAACACCTGATCCCATTACAAATTTCTCGTCACCATCAACAAATGGAATGAAAGCTAAAGAATCTACAGCATAATTTGCCGGGAAAAGAGAATCTTTCACACTTACTCTAATTGTATCCCTTTTGATGATACCAAGTGCCAAGGCTTTAATCTCTGTAATACCTGCTTCTAACATACTGTCAGTAAGACTTCCTTCTTTCTTAACCAATGGTAAAGAATCGCTTAAAATAAAGTTGATTAAGGTGTCAAAGCTACCTGTGTATTTGTTGTGTACCGATTTGTACGCTACCTGAGCGTCACGGGTATACATCAATTTTTCCACATTAGCTTCTTTTCTAAGAGCGTGCTGCTCCTGAAAACGAATTGGTTTGTTAATACTTTCAACGCACAAATAGCCTAAGGCAATTATAGCAACAACAAGGACAATCTGAATAACTGTTTTCATTATCTTTGGAATTTTGTTTTAGTTTGAATGCACAAATTTAAAAAAAAAATCAAATTATGATTTTCTAAAATGCTTTATCTACATTAAAAATGCTAAATAATCATATATCAAGCTTAATTAGGGACAAATTTAGTTTCGAACCAACATTTTCTCAAGCAAATTTAATTGATGGCTTAGGAAATTTTGTGATGAGTGAAGAATCAGATTCTGTTTGTTTGATTAAAGGATATGCTGGTACAGGTAAAACATCCTTAATGAAAGCTTTTACGGATGTGTTGGATGATATGGATATTCCATTTCAGATGATGGCACCTACAGGTAGGGCAGCTAAAGTTTTAAGTGCTTATACTCAAAAATCAGCTTTTACCATCCATAAACAGATTTATCGACGAGAAGCATCAAATAATGATTTTTCAAATTTTCATTTAAATTACAATAAATCAAAAGATGCCATTTTTATTGTGGATGAAGCGTCGATGATTTCGAATAGTAGCTTGGATTATACTATGTTTGGTTCGGGCCGCCTACTTGAGGATTTATTAAATTTTGTTTTCGGCAAAGGCAAATGCAAGCTTGTTATTATAGGAGATGTGGCTCAGTTGCCACCAGTTGGTTTCGATGATAGTCCTGCTCTGGATAAGGATAATTTGAGAAGTTTGGGGCTTAATGTGATTGACTATTTTTTAAGTGAGGTTGTAAGACAAGAAGAAGATAGTGGAATACTTTATAATGCGACTAAACTAAGGTTCTTACTTGATGAGCAGTTAAGTGAACCTGTTTTTCCTGATCTAGAAGCCGAAGGATATCCTGATTTTCGACGCATTACAGGTGAGGAGTTAATTGATGAGTTAACCTGGTGTCAGGATAATTATGGTTTAGATGAAACATTGGTCGTTTGTCGGTCGAATAAAAGAGCTAATTTATTTAATCAGGGTATTCGAAACAGTGTTCTTTTTCGAGAGGAGGAATTAACCTCGACGGATCATTTGTTGATAATGAAGAATAATTACCATTGGCTAAAGGATAGTAAAGAAGCCGATTTTATTGCTAATGGTGATATTGCTGAAGTTGTTAGAATTAATGGTTATGAGGAATTGTATGATCGTCGTTTTGCTAATGTTACTTTACGTTTGTCTGACTATAAATTGCTAGAGATAGATACTAAAATTGTATTGGATGCACTTCATACAGATACCGCAGGTTTTTCAAAAGAAGAACAGGAAACGTTTTTTAATAAGGTAATGGAGGATTATCAAGATGAAAAATCGCGGAGAAAACAATATGAAAAAGTAAAAGAGAATCCGTATTACAATGCTCTGCAGGTTAAATATGCTTACGCAATGACATGCCATAAGTCGCAAGGTGGTCAATGGAAGGCTGTTTTTATCGATCAGGGTTATGTGCCCGAAGACCAAATGGGAAGAAGTTATTTAAGGTGGTTGTACACCGCAATTACTCGTGCCACAGAGCGTGTTTATTTAGTGAACTTTAAAGATGAGTTTTTTCAGGATTAAAAAATCATGAAAGAATTGACAAAAATAAAAAAGGTACACTCATTATGTCGAGTGTACCTTTATATTTTAATGAAAAATCGAATTAAATTCCTAAATCCTTAACAATGCTATCAATAATTTTATCAGCCTCGTCATTGGCAGGATAATATTCTTCTTTACTATTCATTGGTACCTGAACTTCAAAATAGAATTTAATTTTAGGCTCTGTACCAGATGGTCGAACCGAAACTTTATATCCTTTTTCGGTGAAGAATTGAAGAACATTTGATTCTTCTGGTAAATCAATTGCTTCTTCCGTTTTGTTGAGTACATCCTTAGCCTTAAGCACTGAATAATCTTTAATGACTTTTATTTTGTCTCCAGCTAAAGTAACAGGCGGTGTACTTCTGAAATTTTGCATCAATTGCTTAATTTCATCTGCACCAGTTTTTCCTTCGCGAACAATATAGATCATTTTCTCTTTTGAGAAACCATACTCCATATAGATGTCTTGAAGAACATCGAATAACGTTTTACCTTGATCTTTGGCCCACGCTGCTATTTCTGCAGTGATAGTTATAGCAGCCACTGCATCCTTGTCGCGTACGTAATCGCCAGGAAGGAATCCGTATGATTCTTCGCCACCACAAATGTATTTCTTCTTTCCTTCTAACTCACGAATAACTTTAGCAATCCATTTAAAACCGGTGTAAACATCAAAATATTCAACATCGTTTTTAACGGCTATTTCTTTAATTAATTCGGTAGTTACAATGGTTTTAACAATGTATTCCTTCCCGGTTAATTTTCCAGTTTCTTTCCATTTCTTTATAATGTACCAAGTTAATAGTGTTGCCGTTTGATTACCATTAACAAGGATAAATTCACCTTTTTCATTTTTAACAGCAATACCTAAGCGATCAGAATCTGGATCAGATGCCATTACAATATCAGCATCTGTTTCGCGTGCTTTATTTAGCGCCATCTCAAGTGCTGCTGGCTCTTCCGGATTTGGAGAAACAACAGTTGGAAATTCGCCACTAACTACGTCTTGTTCTGGTACGTTTATTACGTTCTCAAATCCGCATTGACGAAGAGCAGCAGGAATCATCTTTACACCAGTACCATGTATTGGTGAATAAACTATTTTAAGATCTTTGTTGCGTTTAATGAGATTAGCATCTAAAACCAACGATTCTACTTGGTCAAGGAATTGCTTGTCCATATCCTCACCCAATTCTTCAATTAGGCTTTTGTTTCCGTCGAATTTAATATCCTGAACCGAAGTGATGTTGTTTACTTCGTCAATTACATTAGTGTCATGTGGTGCAGTTAATTGAGCCCCATCATTCCAATAAGCTTTGTAACCATTGTAGGCTTTGGGGTTATGTGAAGCTGTGATGATTACACCTGTTTGACAACCCAATTGTCGGATAGCATAAGATATTTCAGGAGTTGGGCGTAAATCCTCAAATAAGTAGGCTTTAATCCCATTTGCGCTGAAGATATCAGCCACCACTTCGGCAAATAAGCGGCTATTGTTTCTACAGTCGTAACCTATCACTGCACCTTTTTCTGAAACGTTAGCAAATTCTTTATTAATGTAATTTGCCAGCCCTTGTGTAGCTGCTCCTACCGTATAGCGGTTCATGCGGTTTGAACCTGGCCCCATGATTCCTCTTAAACCACCGGTTCCAAATTCCAGGTCTTTATAAAATGAATCAATAAGTGCTGTTTTGTCATCGTTGTTCATTAAATCACGGATGGCATCTTTCGTTGCCTCGTCGTATGCGCCATCGAGCCACGATTGTGCCTTTTCGATAACCTCTGTTAATACGTCTTGATTTTGCATTTTAGAATACTTGTTGGTGTGTTGATATTAGCTATTTAATTCTTTGATACATTTCTTTAAACTGTCTTTCCAGTATGGTATCTGTATCTTATATATGTCTTTAATCTTTCCTTTGTTTAAAACGCTATAATGCGGGCGAGGGGCAGCTGTTGGGTAATCTTTCGTTTCGATTGGAAGAACTTTACAGCTGATATTATTTAATTGGTGGATCGCCAATGTGAAATCGTACCACGAGCAAACGCCTTCGTTACTGTAATGATATATACCACTTGAAAAAGGTATGCTTTGATCAATGTCGCAATTGATAATATGTAGTATCACATTGGCAAGATCGTTTGAAAAAGTTGGGGTTCCAACTTGATCAAAAATTACACCCAATTGTTCACGCTCTGTCCCTAAACGTATCATTGTTTTTACGAAGTTATTACCATAAATTGAATATAGCCATGACGTACGGACAATAATTGAATTAGAATTACTGTTTAATAATTCTTGTTCCCCTTGTAGTTTAGTTTTGCCATATACTGAATTTGGGCAAGTGTCATCTGATTCAATATAAGGACGATGTTGTTTTCCATCAAATACATAATCCGTAGAGACATGAATTACTTTTGAGTTAGTGCTTGCACTAACTTCCCCAATTATTTTAAGAGCTATATGATTAATTTCATTGGCGAGTATAGTTTCTTCTTCTGCCTTATCCACTGCTGTATAAGCTGTGCAATTGATGATGTAATCATAATTATCAGCCTCAATGGTGTTTTTTATTGCTTGTTGGTCAGTTACATTGAGGGATTCAATGCTAGTAAAGTGAAAATTGCAGTTGTTTATAACTGTGTGAGAAGATTTAATATCCTGCCCCAACTGACCTTCTGAGCCTATAACTAATACCTTTGTCATTTATTAAAGGAAATTATATTCAGCCTCTTTGAACGAAGGAAGAGCACTGTCTTTGTGAGAAATGATTATTTTTTCATTTGGAATTTGCCAATCAATTGCAAGTTCAGCATCATTGAAGGCAATTCCTCTTTCCGACTCTCGATTGTAATAATTGTTACATTTATACATGAAGGTTGCTGTTTCAGTTAATACTGAAAAACCATGAGCAAAACCTTCAGGAATATAGAACTGCTTTTTATTTTCTGCAGACAGTTCGATTGATACATGTTGACCAAAAGTTGGTGATTTTTTACGCAAATCAACCGCTACGTCTAAAACTGTTCCTTCAAGTACTTGAACTAATTTTGATTGAGAATAAGGGGCAAGCTGGTAGTGCAGACCTCTCACCGTTCCATAGCATGATTTTGAAATATTATCTTGAACGAAAGAATCTTTGATCTTATGCTCATTGAATCGACTGTGGTTGTAACTTTCATAGAAGTAACCTCTGTCATCCTTAAAAAGTTGCGGTTCAATGATTAGCAAATCTTGTATTTTGGTCTCAATTACTTTCATGTATATTGGTTGATGTTATTATTGGGTAAAGTCAACTATAGTTGTGATTTATAGTATTTCAAAAATCAGGTTTATTAATCTAGCGCAAATATAAGTATTACGCTTGAATATTATAAGAAACAAAAGCTTATTCCAATTACATGAAACGACCCATGAGAAAAAGTTCTCATACACGAGGATGGTTATCTTTTGGGAGTTCCATCTGACCTTAAAAAACAAAAATATAAACAGATGAAATAAGCTTTTTTTTCTTTTAGCTTATTGATGGTCAGCTATCTTTACTAAATACTGACCATATTCATTTTTGCTTAAAGGTTCGGCTAATTTAAGTAGTTGCTCTCTGGATATGTATCCTTTGTTGTAAGCAATTTCTTCGAGACAAGCTACTTTTAAACCTTGTCTATTTTCAATGGTTGAGATAAAATTGCTGGCTTGAAGTAAACTGTCATGGGTTCCTGTGTCAAGCCAGGCAGTGCCACGACCTAGTCTGGTTAATGTTAATTTATCTTCCTCCAGGTACAAACGATTTAGATCTGTTATTTCCAGCTCACCACGTTTAGATGGTTTTAACGATTTAGCCTTGCTAATCACATCGTTTGGGTAGAAATACAATCCGGTAACTGCATAGTTTGATTTAGGTTCAGTTGGTTTTTCTTCCAATGAAATAACGTGTCCATTTTTATCAAATTCAGCTACCCCATATCGTTCCGGGTCATTTACGTAATATCCGAATACAACAGCGTTATCCTCTATTTTAGTTGCGGTTTCAAGTGTTTTACTAAATTCAAAACCATAATAAATATTGTCACCTAGTACTAGAGCTACATTGTCATCACCTATAAACTCTTCTCCAATAATGAAGGCTTGTGCCAATCCATCAGGTGATGGTTGTTCAGCATAGGTAATTTGTAAACCTAAATCACTTCCGTCTCCAAATAAATGTTTATAGAGGGGTAAATCATGTGGTGTGCTTATTATTAATATATCTCTGATACCAGCTAACATTAATACTGATAGAGGATAATATATCATTGGCTTGTCATAAACAGGAATGATCTGTTTCGAAATACTTTTAGTAACTGGGTATAAACGGGTGCCTGAGCCTCCTGCTAATATAATGCCTTTTCTTTTTGTCATGATTTGTTTTTTTTAGGTATTTAGTTTTGGTATTATTTTCTTGTCCAACCTTGTTTTAGCAAATTGTCGAAATAGTTGATTGTATTTTGTAGACCTTGTTCTAACTGAATTTTAGGCTCCCAGTTGTTGAGTTCTTTTTTCGCTAAAGAAATATCAGGTTGCCTCTGTGTTGGGTCATCTGCTGGAAGAGGCATGTATGTGATTTTTGATTTAGAATTAGTTAGTCGGATTACGGCTTCGGCTAATTCAAGCATCGAAAATTCATTTGGGTTGCCGATATTAACAGGACCATAAAAATCGTCTCTTGAACCCATCATACGTATCATTCCTTCTACCAGATCATCTACATACTGAAAAGACCTAGTTTGTTTACCATCTCCAAAAATGGTTATGTCTTCGTTTAATAATGCCTGCATTATAAAATTTGATACTACTCTACCATCTTCCGGGTTCATCCTTGGTCCATACGTATTGAAGATGCGAATGATTTTAATGGCAACATCATTTTGTTCGTGATAGTTAATGAATAAACTCTCAGCACAACGTTTTCCTTCATCATAACATGAGCGAATACCAATTGGGTTTACATTTCCCCAGTATGATTCTGGTTGGGGGTGAATTAGGGGATCGCCATACACCTCACTTGTTGAGGCTTGCAGGATTTTCGCTTTAGTACGCTTTGCAAGACCAAGCATGTTAATGGCTCCCATTACCGATGTTTTTATCGTTTTAATGGAGTTGTATTGGTAATGAACGGGTGAAGCCGGACAAGCCAGATTGTATATTTCATCAACCTCAATAAAATATGGGTGTGTTACATCGTGACGAATTAATTCGAAGTATGGATTATCCAGAAGGTGTACAATGTTGCTTTTGGAACCGGTGAAATAATTATCTAAGCAAATAACCTCGTTACCTTCCTTAATTAAACGTTCACATAAGTGTGAACCAATAAAGCCGGCACCTCCAGTAATCAATATTCTTTTATTCATTTTTTTTCTTTTAATAAGCTACGATAAAGCTTTATTGCGAATTTGTGTCGACCACAAAATGGCAATATACATTATTTTTAAATCCCAAAAATACAAAACTAATCTACTTCACTTAGTCTTTTTGATAAACTACTTCCATATAATGATGAAAACGGTGAAGTACTTTTAAATAAGAAAGCCTGAATGCTATAAGTATTCAGGCTTTCTTATTTGTAATTGTAGCTTATAATAATTCTGTTTGACGACCAATACTATAATACGTAAAGTCGTTTTCCTTCATTTCGTTAGCATCATAAATGTTACGCCCATCAAAAATGACATTATTATTCATTAATTTTTTCATCACCTTAAAGTTTGGTAGGCGGAATTCCGGCCACTCCGTAATCAGGATTAAGGCATCGGCATCAATTAATGCGTCGTATTGATCTTTTCCATACTCGATTCTGTCGCCAAGTGATTTCTTTGCTTCCTCAGTAGCAACAGGATCATAGGCCTTTACCTTAGCACCAGCTTCCAACAAGGCTTCAATTATTACCAGAGATGGCGCTTCGCGCATGTCATCAGTTTGTGGCTTAAAAGACAAACCCCAAACACCAAAGGTTAATCCTTTTATGTCAGGGAAATGTTTTTTCACCTTCTTTACCAACACTTTTTTCTGATCCTCATTTACCTCTTCTACCGATTCAAGTATACGTAGATTATAATTATTCTGCTGAGCTGTTTTGATTATAGCTTTTACATCTTTCGGAAAACATGAACCACCATAACCAGCACCAGGGTATATGAACTTATTTCCAATACGCGAGTCTGATCCTATGCCTCGTCTTACGTTAGCTGCATCAGCTCCAACAATTTCGCATAAGTTTGCGATATCATTCATGAAACTAATTTTGGTTGCTAACATGGCGTTGGCCGCGTATTTTGTCATTTCAGCCGATGGTACGTCCATAAATAAAATTGGATGCCCGTTTAATACAAATGGCTTATATAGACGACGCATAATCTTTTCTGCTTTTTCAGACTCCACGCCAACCACTATTCTGTCCGGCTTTAAGAAATCTTCAATGGCATTTCCTTCCTTTAGAAATTCAGGATTTGATGCCACATCAAAATCGATGCTAGCACCTCTTTTTTCAATTTCGTCTTGTACGGCAGCTTTTACTTTTTGAGCTGTTCCAATAGGTACGGTGCTCTTAGTTATAATCACCATGTGGTGGTTCATGTGTCGACCAATTTGACGCGCAACTTCAAGGACGTGACTCAGATCAGCACTGCCATCTTCTCCAGGAGGTGTGCCCACAGCGATGAAAATTGCTTCGGTTTGATCAAGGCTATCTTTTAGGTCAGTTGTAAAGTGTAATCGTTCTTTTTCAACGTTTGAAACAACCATTCGGTCTAAGCCAGGCTCATAAATAGGTATAATACCTTGTTTTAGTTTAGCTATTTTATCTTCATCAATATCAACACAAGTGACATTGACGCCAGTGTCTGCAAAACATGTACCTGTTACCAATCCAACATAACCTGTTCCGACAATAGAAATCTTCATATAATATATATTAGCTGTTCGTTTTAGTTCATTAATCAAGTTACTTAATCTTAATCATTCAAAAGTAAAAATTAATCGCAAATTTTAAATTATTAATTAGATCTAATTATTCCTGATTAAGATCAATTAATAATTGTTTTAAATATAATAGGTCTGGATTGAGATTTTTGATAGTTAAATAAAGTTAAAAGAGGCAAAGGGTGCCGAATTGTGGGTTTCCTGTGTTGATTAATTACTAAGATAGTTTTTTAAGATGGTAAAAAATGTCTACTTTTGCAGCGATTTTTTACATATATAATGTCTAACTACTAGTTAAGTAACAATTTATTAAGATGACAGAAGAAAAAGAAAATGTTCAGGAGCAGAATGAAGCTACTCCCGAAGTAAAGGAAACTCCGGTTGCCAACGAGCCTGTAGCTGCAGCTCCTGCAGAAGATTTCGATTGGGATGCATACGAAGCTGGCGATGTTGTTGGTGGTGGTATGGCTAAAGATGATTTAGCTAAAATGTATGACGAAACTCTTTCTACTATTTCTGAAAAAGAAGTAATCGAAGGTCAGGTTATCACTTTAACTAAACGCGAAGTTGTTATCAACATCGGTTTCAAATCTGATGGTATTGTAAGTCGTAACGAATTTCGTTACAATCCTGAATTAGCTGTTGGCGATACTGTTGAAGTATACGTTGAAAGCCAGGAAGACAAAAAAGGACAGTTGGTTCTTTCTCATAAGAAAGCCAGAGCTCTTCGCTCATGGGATAGAGTTAATGAAGCGTTGGATAACGATGAAGTTATCAAAGGTTACATCAAATGTCGTACTAAAGGTGGTATGATCGTTGACGTATTTGGAATCGAGGCTTTCTTGCCAGGATCTCAAATTGATGTGAAGCCTATTCGCGATTACGATATGTATGTAGGTAAAACTATGGAATTCAAAGTGGTTAAAATTAACCCAGAATTCAAAAACGTAGTTGTATCTCATAAAGCTCTTATTGAAGCTGAACTTGAGCAGCAGAAGAAAGATATTATTTCTAAGCTTGAAAAAGGTCAGGTTCTTGAGGGAACAGTTAAAAATATTACATCATACGGTGTCTTCATTGACCTTGGTGGTGTTGATGGATTGATTCACATTACTGACCTTTCTTGGGGACGCGTTTCGCATCCAGAAGAAATCGTTCAGTTGGATCAGAAATTAAATGTAGTAATTCTTGACTTTGATGATGAGAAGAAGAGAATTGCACTTGGATTAAAACAATTAACAGCTCATCCTTGGGATTCGTTAGATACTGAGATGAAAGTTGGTGATGTTGTTAAAGGAAAAGTGGTTGTTATGGCTGACTACGGCGCGTTTGTTGAAATCGCTGCTGGTGTTGAAGGTCTTATCCACGTTTCTGAAATGTCATGGTCACAACACTTACGTAGCGCTCAAGATTTCTTGAAAGTAGGCGACGAGGTAGAGGCTATGGTATTAACATTGGATCGCGACGAGCGTAAGATGTCTCTTGGTATTAAGCAATTAAAAGCTGATCCATGGGAGAAAATCGAAGAGAAATATGCTGTTGGAAGCAAGCACAGTGCAACCGTGCGTAACTTCACTAACTTCGGTGTATTTGTTGAGATTGAAGAAGGTATTGACGGATTAATCCACATCTCTGATCTTTCTTGGACTAAGAAAATCAAGCACCCAGCTGAATTTACTGCTATTGCAGAGCAAGTTGAAGTGGTTGTACTTGAAATCGACAAAGAAAACCGTCGTTTAAGCTTAGGTCACAAGCAATTGGAAGAGAATCCATGGGATGTATTCGAAACTATCTTTACAGTTGATTCAGTTCACGAAGGTACTATCGTTGACATCTTCGACAAAGGTGCTGTAATTGCATTGCAGTATGGTGTTGAAGGATTTGCTACTCCTCGTCATTTAGTGAAAGAAGATGGATCAGCTTCTAAAGTTGACGAAAAGCTTGATTTCAAAGTGATTGAGTTCAATAAAGCAGCTAAGCGTATCATTCTTTCTCACTCTCGTGTATTCGAAGATGGTAAGAAGGGTGAAGAGGTAGCAGCTAAGAAAGCTCAAGCCAAAACAACGAAAAAAGGCGTGAAGAAGTTGAATGATAACTTAGAAAAAACTACTTTAGGAGATATTTCTGATTTAGCTGCACTGAAAGATCAGTTAGAAGCTAGCGAGAAATCACCAAAAGAAGATAAAAAATAAGTTAAAATAATAGGAATGGACTTCAAGATTGATAAGTTAGATGAATTTACTGTAGTTCAGGTGCTGAAAGAAAAGTTGGATACACATGTGGCTCCAACTTTAAAATCAGAACTGGTACTCTTATCTGGTAATGGTGAAAAGAATATTTTACTTGATCTGGGTAAATGTAATTATTGTGATTCATCGGGTTTAAGTGCAATTCTTGTTGCCAACCGATTGTGTAAAAATGCCGATGGTGCATTTGTGTTAGCAGGCCTTCAGCCAGCCGTAGAACGTTTGATCTCGGTTTCGCAGCTCGATTCTGTTTTAAACATTGCACCTGCACTTGATGATGGTATTGAAATGATTCGTAAAGCAATTGAATCGTAGATATTGATGAATAACTTTTCGGTAACCATACTCGGAAGTAATTCAGCATTACCAACATCAGATAGATATCCAAGCGCTCAGATACTTAATGTGTCTGAGCGCTTTTTTTTGATTGATTGTGGTGAAGGAACGCAGATGCAATTGCGAAGGAATAAAGTAAACTTCTCCAAGATTCACCATATTTTCTTATCTCATCTTCATGGAGATCATGTATTTGGTTTAATGGGATTGATCTCTACTTTTGGATTACTGGGCCGTACTGCTAAATTACACATCCATGCACATTCCGATTTAAAGGGCATCTTACAACCGCAGCTCGATTATTTTTGTGCTGATTTGCCGTATGTTATCGAATTCAGTGATTTGACATATGATGAGAAGGTGCTCATCTATGAAGATAAAAAAGTAAAGGTTGAATCTTTTCCTTTATCGCATCGCATACCAACCTGTGGCTTTAAGTTTACCGAACAGCCTAAAGAAGCTAACATACGTAAGCCAGCTATTTTTAAGTACGATCTTCAGGTTCGAGAAATAGTAGCCATAAAAAATGGTGAACCTTTTACTGATGATCAGGGTAGAGTGGTGCCTGAAGAAGAACTCATTATTCCTGCTCCCAAACCACGAAGTTATGCGTATTGTTCTGATACAAAGTATTATCGGAAGTTAATTTCTCACATTCAAGGGGTTGATTTACTCTACCACGAAGCCACTTTTATGCACGATTTGAAAGCGCTCGCTAAGTCATCGATGCATACCACCGCCAAACAAGCTGCTACCATTGCGCGAGATGCGGGAGTTAAGCAATTACTGCTAGGTCATTTCTCAAGCCGTTATCGCGATCTACAGCCACTACTTAAGGAGGCTAAGGGCGTATTCGAGAACAGTTTACTGGTTAAGGATAATGCTGTTTTTGAAGTTTATTAAATAAGCACAACCTAGAGTTATATATCTGATTATTTAGTGTGGATTTAATTAAAATTACACTTTTGTTTATATAATTAAATAATTAATTATACATTCGCGGCAGTTTTGTGTTTGACGAGTATCGCACTTGTCAATAAAGGGAATTCGGTGCAAATCCGAAACTGTACCCGCAGCTGTAAGCTCCACAAAAATGTTTAATACTACAAACCACTGTTATTTATAACGGGAAGGTGCATTAAACAGGAGTAAGTCAGAAGACCTGCAAAACGAAAACTATTGTGGCGTAAACAATTTCGGGTTAAGATTTTACAACACGCAGTATTTTATTTGAATACATATTTTAATGACACGGTTTTGTATTGTTGCAGTATTGCAATGGTGTGTTTCTGTTCGCATTTTGCAGCTAAATATATTTGCTGTAAAAAGTAGATTGGAATGCACCTTATCAATTGTAAGAAAGGCCTTTGTACCTCCCGGTATAAAAATGCCCAAGTCCTCGTATTTCTCAAATCACATTTTTAATCTATCCCAAATTATTTTAAGATGAATTTATTTAAGCAAGCACTACTATTCATAAGTATAAGTTCATTATTCTGTACTTCCTGTTCTTTCTCAGAAAAAGAAAAGAAACAAGTACAAACAAAAGAAGCCATTGTACTTGCCACCTTTGGCTCCTCGTACGAAAATCCGCAAGCAACATTTAAGACTATTAATAAATGTGCTCATGAGCATTTCCCAAATCAAGAAATTCGCTGGGCTTACACATCCAATTTCATCATAAAAAAGTTGCGCGAAGGAAGGGGACAGGGCAGCTTGAATGGTAAAGAGATTCGTATTTACACACCAGCTGAAACTTTGGAGCAATTGATAAAAGAGGGCTATCGAAAAATTTATGTGCAGTCACTTCACATCATTCCAGGTGAGGAGTATGATGAGTTGTTGGAGGCCACTAAATTAGTTGAAAATAGATATCAAGATGTTGATATTGTGATAGGAACACCTTTGTTGACTTCTGAAAAGGATATTAAGGAAGTGGCACATGTACTGGCTAATAAATTTAGTGAAGAAATTAAACAAGGTCCTGTACTATTTATGGGCCACGGTACGCCTCATGAAGCAGACGCCAAATATACCAAGCTACATGACGAGCTACAGAAAATCAATAGCGACTTTTATGTAGGTACTGTTGAAGGCATTGGATTTGAAGATGGCTCATTAGCCATAGGAAGTATTATTTCAAGATTAGATCAATGTACTACTAAAGCCACAACGCTTTGTATTACTCCATTGATGTCGGTAGCAGGCGATCATGCCTGTAACGATTTAAACGCTGATACTGGCGAAACCGATCCTGCCGAACAAAGCTGGAGAGAGCAACTGGAGGCTAAAGGTTATACCGTAAATGCCAATATGAATGGTTTGGGTGATTATTCCGAAATCAATGCCATTTGGATGAGTCATCTTGAAGAGGTAAGAAAGTAACAATTGGATTAGTAAAAAAGCAATAAGAGGTATTTACATTATTTAAATGTAGTTGCCATTTTAAAGATATTTGTATTATGCAGAAGTTTTGCATGTCTATTTTGGCGATGTTAATTGTTTGGACAGCATCGGCACAACAAGAGGTTATTATTTCAGGTAAAGTACTTGATGAAAACAATCAAGCTTTAATAGGAGCCAACGTTTATATTAATGGTACAACCTACGGAACAGCTACAAATAAAAATGGAGAATTCATTTTAAAAAACATTGCACTTAACCAGTATCAGTTGTGTGTTTCCTATTCAGGATATAAAAGGCTTAGAATGGCCATAGATGCCACTACTGATAAAACAGATCTGGTTCTTCGATTGGAACAATCAAAAGGAAATTTAGGAGAAGTAGTGGTAACAGGAACAGGTACACCACATCACTTAAAAACTGCGCCTGTGCCAACCGAACTATTAACGAAGAAAATGATTGAAAATACGGCAGCTCCTGATTTTGGAACCTTAATGGGAGCTGTTAGTCCATCCTTTGATTTTAGCCCAAATACCATGGGTTCGAATATGATGTTGAATGGTTTAGGTAACGATTTTATTGTGATATTGCTTGATGGCAAGCGTATGTATGGCGATGTGGGTGGAATGAATGATTTAAGTCGTATTAACCCAGCCATGATTGAACGTATTGAAGTGGTAAAGGGAGCATCCTCATCGCTTTATGGCTCGGATGCCATTGCTGGTGTAATCAATATCATCACCAAGAAGTCGAATCGTAAATTTGAAGTTGGTAATCAAACCCAATATGGTTCATTTAATACGCTTCAGCAGAATAACAACATTGATTTTACAGCTGGTAAATTGAGTGGTCGAACTCTATTCTCGCTAAAGCAAAGCGATGGGTGGCAAAATAGCGCTTACGAAATTGACGGTGATGATCTTGTTGAAACTAAAGCCATGACTCAAAATGCTTACATCAATAAAAATATAAGTCAGTTGTTGGAATACAAGCTCACAAAAAGTCTTAGTTTATATGGCAATGTAGCGCATTACAACAATGATATTTCGGTACCGGTTGAGGTGAAAAACTATGGCTATTTCTTTGAGGATTTTAATTATAGCCTCGGAGCAAACTATATCTTTTCGCCCACATCAACACTTAGTTTTGATTATACCTCTGATCGCTTTACCTACTATTATAAGTACAATCAGGATTATAAGGATTATACAACTGGTGAGCTGAGTTTAAACAATGATCAACAGCGTAAGGATTATAATCTTAAATGGGTTAAGAAATTTAACGATAAGCATGTACTATCTTTGGGTAGCGAGTATGTAGAAGAGATTTACCGCTCCGAAGGAAGAGTGGTAAATGGCAAGGCTACCGCCAATACTTTTTCGCTTTATGCGCAGGATGAAATGACTATATTCAGCCATTTAATGCTTACTGCCGGCCTTCGTGTTGTCAAGCACAATCAATTTGGTATGGTAGTTACACCAAAACTTTCAGCTCTTTATAAGTTGAATGCATTTAATTTGCGCGCTACGTACTCAAGAGGTTTCAAGGCACCTACCATGAAGGAGTTGTATTACCGTTATGAGAAGAGGGGTAGCTTATATTTGGGCAATACAAACCTTGATCCGCAAACATCCAACTATTATAGTGCTGGTGTTGATTTCAACAAAAACTGGTTATCAACAAGTATTAGTGCTTACCAAAACGATGTGGATGGATTAATTGCCTATGAGGAAATTGAAACCAGTGCGGCTGATGCAGCCAATGGAATAAAGCGCACTAAGCAACATTACAATGTAGAGCAGGCTAGGACTAAAGGTGTTGACTTTATGTTTGACATTCGCTTACCTCATAATTTCACTCTGGGTGGTGGTTACAGCTATGTAGATGCGCGTAATGAAACAACAGGAGAGCGCTTATCATATGTGGCCCACAACTATGCCAATGTGAGAGCAGGCTATTTTCATGATTGGAACAACTATCAATTGAATGTTCAAGTGTTGGGGCGAATTCAGGATGAAAAGTACAATGCATACAATAATAGCGCAAAAGGATATAATCTGTGGAAACTAACTACGGTTCATAAATTTGCATCCTTTGGGAGTTTTAATCTAAGTGCAACTGCTGGTATTGACAATGTTTTTGATTACGTAGATGATGCACCATTTGGTACTTACTATGGCACCATTACGCCTGGCCGTACCTTTTTTGCTGGTTTAAATATTTATTTCACCTTATAATAAGATGGTAGCCAAGCATATGAGCCTTTTTAGGAAGATACTGTTACAAATTCACAAAATAACAGGTTCATTTCTGAGCCTTTTATTTGTAATGTGGTGTGTTTCGGGTATTGTGCTTATATATGTTGGTTTTCCGCATGCCTCACGGCAACAACGATTTGAACACCTTGATTATATCAGGTCTGCTGATTTTTCCAAAATTCAACCTTTACCTGCCGCCATAACAGGGAAGGTTGAATTGGAAAAGTATCCCAACACAATGGTGTATCGCGTTTACAAAGGTAAAAAGGCACAGAAGGTTTATAATGCCCAAACGCTGGAAGCTATTTCAGTATTTAATAGGAATGATGCCATAAAAATGGCAGAGAGCTTCGCCAATAGTTCGGTTCAAAAAGTGGATTCAATGGTAGAATTGGACTCGTGGATTCCTTGGCGATATTACGAGCCCTTATTGCCGTTTTATAAATGCTACATGAACGATGAAGCTAGAACTGTGGTTTATGTATCCTCGGTGAGTGGACTGGTTGTTCAAAAGACCGATCAAATTAGTAGGTGGATGGGACGAATTGGTGCTATCCCACATTGGATTTATTTTAAACAATTACATACTAAAGCTCAATTGCGCAAACAGGTGGTGGTTTGGTTAGGTATCCTTAGTTTGATTGCATGCATTAGTGGATTGTGGTTTGGCATTTATCGATTAAAAAGAAATGATAAGCAAGTTATAAGCGGCATTACTGTTTATAAAAAGTGGTGGTACAAGTGGCATCATATCAGTGGTTTTGTTTTTGGTATTGTTATGAGCACCTTTATATTGAGTGGTATTTTCTATACTACAGGTGTTCCCGATTGGATGGTTGAGAATACTCCAAAATCTCCTCTTCGTGAGTGGAATAAAGGAATTAAATCAGCCCCTAGAATTGCACCTCATATCATTTGGAACCAACTTCGTAATCAAGATGGAGTGCGTAAGATTGCCTGGGCATCGTACATGAATACAAATGTGGTTGAAGTATATTATCAGGATTATAAAAATCCTATTGTATACAGATTCAACGATAAAGAGCTACTTGAGCCAATTCAGCTTGGAAAAGATGAGGTGATGAATTATGCTAAATCTTTGTTTGGTTCAGAAATTAGCCTTAGTGTTCAAAATGACTATGATTACTACTACGAAGCACAAGGTATGTTTCATCGTCCAATTCCAGCATTTAAAATAGAGTTAAACAATCTTTATAATACTTGCTTGTTTGTAAATCCTAATTCAGGTAAAGCAGTGTATTATCTGGATAATAATAAACGCAGTAGACGATGGTTAGCTAAAGCCTTGCATAAGTTTGATTTTCCTGTTTTGAAATCGCAAAATAAGCTTCGGATTAGTCTCCTGATATTGGCCTTGTTAGGTGGTTTGTTTCTAAGTATTAGTAGCGTAGTTCTTGGTGTTAAATGGTTTAAAAGAGTTATTAAATGAGTGGGTATAAATTAATATTGTTATGTTTTTGTCTTGCCTTTTGTTGCTTGCTAGGAGCTTGCACAGCAAATCAAAATCAAACCAGTAGACTGAAAGATGGAGCGCCAGTTCAATTGTTAGATGCGAAGGGCTTTTCCATTGATACCTGCGGAAATAAATCGGCTTTGACCATTTATAACCTTAAGGACTCCTTAAATGAGTTAGCTCATTTCGTTTTGCTTCCTCAAAGTCACAATGAACCCTTGACTACCAACGAAATTAAGGTGCCTTGCCAGCGTATTATTTGTTTAAGTTCAACTCAGTTAGCATACCTAATAGAATTGGATGCCTTGGATAATGTGGTTGGTATTAACAGCAGTCGGCATTTATTCAATACCAATATCAAAACAGAAATAGAAGAAGGTAAAGTTCTTCAGGTTGGTAAGGAAGGTGTTTTTGATATCGAAAAAATCATTGCTCTGCAACCTGACGTTATTTTTGTATCACCATTTAAAACAGGAGGCTACGATGCTTTGCGAAATCTTAATATTCCACTGGTACCGATTGCAGCTTATGCCGAAAATTCACCCTTGGGCAGAGCTGAGTGGATAAAGGCAATGGCACTTTTTACAGGTCATAACCAAAAGGCTGATTCAATATATAATTATATAAGAAACGATTACAATCAATTAAGGCAATTGACCAAAGATGTAGCGTATCGACCAAGTGTGTTTAGTGGAAAAATGAAAGGAGGCGCTTGGTATGTGGCAGGAGGTAATAGTTTTTTTGCCCATTACTTTAGAGATGCTGGTGCCGATTATGTCATAAAAGATGATAGAGTTGGGGCTATCCCAATGGACTATGAAAGCCTGTACAATATTGCGCATGATGCTGATTATTGGCGATTATTAACCAGTTCGCCTTCGGGTTTTAATAAAAAAGCTTTGGCTGCTGAAGATCATCGCTATACTGTTTTTAAGGCCTTTGAAACGGGTAATGTTTTAACATGTAATTTGCGAGAAGTGCCTTACCGGGAGGAGTCGTGCATTAAGCCTAATGTTTTGTTGGCAGATTACATATCACATTTTCATCCCGACTTATTACCCAATTACCAACCAACTTACTGGAAACGAATAAATGAATGAAAATAAACCAGATAACCTACCTATTCGAATGAGTGGTACATTTAGTATGCTCGCCATATTATTGGTGAGTGTACTATTTGTTTTTAATTTGATGTTTGGTTCTGTTTCCATTCCTCTTGAAGCTGTTTGGCAGTTATTGACAGGTGGCGATACGGATAATGTGGTTTGGCACAACATCATGTTACAATCGCGACTGCCACAAGCCATGGTGGCTTTAGGTGCTGGAATGGCCTTGGGTATAGCTGGATTACTTATGCAAACTCTATTTCGAAACCCCTTGGCGGGTCCATCTGTGTTGGGTATTTCTTCAGGAGCTAGTTTAGGTGTGGCTTTTGTAATTCTTGTGGCAGGTCAGTTATTTGGCATATCCTTTAGTCAGCTTGGTTTATTTGGCGATGTTTCATTATTATTTGCCGCATTGGCTGGATCCTTAGGTATATTACTCATTATTCTATTGGTGTCACAAAAAGTAGGCGGAACCTTGTCTGTGTTGATCATGGGTGTAATGATAGGCTATCTAAGTAATTCGCTCGTTGGAATAATGAAATACTATAGCCTCGAAGAAGATGTACATACCTATGTAATATGGGGATTGGGTAGTTTCTCTCGTTTACCTCTTGAGCGTGCTCAGTTGTTTTTGATGCTAATTATAATACCATCACTGGGATGTTTATTTCTTTCTAAATGGCTTAATTTATTGTCATTGGGAGATAATTATGCCAAGAATCTGGGCTTACGGATTAAGCGTTCGCGAATGATAATAATTATGATGTCGGGTTTGCTTACGGCATTGGTTACAGCCTTTTGCGGACCAATTGTTTTTATCGGTATGGCAGTACCACATCTGGCAAAAATAATCTCACGAACATCTAATCATTTCGTACTCATTTTAAATGCTGGCATTTTGGGAGCAGCCACAGCACTCTTTTGTAATTTAATTGCCCGTTTACCAGGAATAGATACAGCCTTACCTATTAACTCGGTCACTGCATTTGTGGGTGCACCTGTGGTAATATCGGTGATTTGGAATCGTAGAAAAGAACAATTGGGAGATAGCTAAATGGGAAAGATACTTGAACTAGAAAATCTAAACATTGGTTATACCCAGGCCGGGCACCGCAAAGAGGTCGCCAGTGATTTGTGCGCTTCATTGATGAAGGGTGAAATGACTTGTTTGCTAGGCGCCAATGGAAAAGGCAAAAGCACCTTGATGAAAACCATTTGTGGCTTTCTCAAACCCTTGAATGGGAGTTTGCAATTTAATGGTCGTGATATTACACGGATGACGGAGCGTGAAATGGCCAAAGAAATAGCCATTGTTTTGACAGAGAAAATTTCTACTCCCAATGCTACCGTTTTCGAATTGGTAGCCTATGGTCGAAGTCCGTTTACAGGATTTTTGGGTCGCCTATCAGCTAAGGATAAGCAAATTGTAGATGAAGCCATATTTGCCTGTGGAATTCAGCATAAAAAGTATTCACCTTTGGCGGCTTTGAGTGATGGAGAGCGTCAAAAGGCAACCATTGCAAAAGCACTGGCTCAGGATACGCCTTTAATTTTATTGGATGAACCAACTGCATTTTTGGATTTGCCTGCGCGCGTTGAGATAATGCAATTGCTACGCAAACTGGCTTCGGAAAAAGGTAAGTCTATTCTCATGTCAACTCATGATTTGGATTTGGCCTTACAAATGTCCGATCGTTTATGGCTGTTGCATCACGATCAGATTGTGGCTGGTAGTCCGGAGGATTTAACCCTTATAAATGCTTTTCAGAGTATGTTCAATAAAGGTGGAGTTGAGTTTGATAATAAAACAGGCATGTTTAAGGTGCTTTATAATCACGAGAGCTTGTTGCCAGTTCATGGGCATGGCTTTGAATATGTGTTGCTACGACGTGCATTTGCCCGTAAAGGCATTAAGTTGATTCAAGGTAAGCAGAATGAAGCGGTTTGGATCAATATTATGAATAATTCAACTCGTCCTTATGTATTGATGAATGGTGAAGATGTATCAGAGGACTTTGCTTCGATTGAAGAAACAGTTAAAAGAGTTATACAACAATTAAGTCAAACCTCTTCTGTAAAGTTTGAGGTAAATGAAATAACAAGTAATTAAATGAAGGTAGCAGCTGTAAATGCATGGTCGGAGCCGCTTAATACCTATCAAAATATTAAGGGGATAGGAGCAATACTTATGGGCTTACAACGCGAGGGTGTTGAATATGCTTTATTCCCCGAACTATGTGTTTCGGGTTATTTAAATAGCAAAAAGCAGCTTGCTACATATATAGATGAGCACTCTTTAATACTTGATCAACTGCATCAATTGTCTAGCAATACAAGCCTTGTTTTTTCGGTGGGCTTGCCCGTACCATTAAATTCTGGCTGGGGCATAGGTCAGCTTACTTTTAAGAAAGGAAAGCTAATATCTCAACATGCTAAAACGCACTTGTCGGTTCATGAGAAAGAAACCTTTGAGGCAGGCACCAACCTGAAATTAGCAAAAGTGAGTGAATTTAAGATGGGCATGCACCTATGTCTCGAAAGCCATTATCCGGAATTATCAATGAGCTACCAGCATAATGGTGCTAATTTACTGTGTTATGCCTTTGCATCACCTCGCGAATCCCCAGAAAAGAAGCTTGAACGTTTTAGCATGTATTTAAGGGCACGAGCCTATGATAATGCGTGTTATGTAATGGCTTGCAATCAAACAGGTTTAACACCAAGTGGGAAAAGGTATTCGGGTGCAGCACTAATTATTTCGCCAAGGGGTGAGGTTTTGGCTCAATCCTTTGGTGAGGAAGCGAACTATTGCATAGCTAACATTGAATTGAATAGCATATCAAAAATTAAAAATAGTCAAATGAGTGATTTTCCAGCTTATAGAAATGCAGAGTTGGAGATATAGTTCTAAAATGTAAAAGCGATTAAATGATATATTATTGTTATCCAATGGGTATGACCTCAGGTGTGATGATTTCAAGAATGAAGTAAGTCCTTAGTAAGACCGAGAAGCTGAGAACTTGCTTCGAAGATCACTCGGCCGCACTTAGGAATTGCTAAAGGATTGAATTCTGAACACATGTAGTCTTGATTTTCTTTGTTTCGTTTCTTGTATTAAGACAAGAAATGAAAAGCCGCGCGGCTTGAGCGAAGTTTTTAATAAAATAATTTGAGTTTAGTAAATAATACTAAAAAACATGAAGCATTCATCATTTCTAATAGCCGCCCCAAAAAGTAACTCTGGTAAAACCATGGTTACCCTCGGTCTTATTCAAGCTTTGGTAAAACGGGGATTGAAAGTGCAGCCCTTCAAGAGTGGACCTGACTACATCGACCCCATGCATCATACCAAAGTGGCTGGGCAAGCTTCTTATAACCTCGACTTATGGATGTCGAACAAGGAGCATGTTGAGGATCTCTATCAAGAACATGCCTCAAAATCGGAGGTATCGATTATTGAAGGAGTAATGGGCTTGTTTGATGGGGCTAAAAAAGATGAAGGAAGTTCGGCAGCATTGGCTTGCATGCTGGATGTACCAGTAATTTTAGTTGTAGATGCTTCAAGTGTGGCATATTCAATTGCTCCGCTTTTGTATGGCTTCAAACATTTTAATAAAGAAGTTAAAATAGCTGGTGTCATCTTTAACAAGGTAGCTGGCGAAGGCCACTTCGAGTTTTTGAAGGAAGCTGCCATTGATGCGGGTGTTGAAGTGCTTGGTTATATGCCACGCGATGAACGCTTAGCTATTGAGTCACGACATTTAGGTTTGCATCTCCCTGGCGAAAACAAGAATTTGACCATTGTAGAAACAGCGGCGGAACTGTTGGAGCAACATGTAAATATCGAACGCTTACTTCAATTGACTCACTCAGAACTTCATCCGGTTGATAAACAGGAACCTACTTGTAGCTTTGACCAATTGACTATTGCACTGGCCAATGATGAGGCTTTTAACTTTTCATATCGAGCCAATCGAGATGCTTTGGATCGTCTGGGAAATGTAATAGAATTTAGTCCTTTAAATGATAAAGCCATTCCAAAGAGTGACTTATTGTGGCTTCCAGGAGGATATCCTGAGTTGTTTGCCGGGCAATTGGCTAATAATAAAACGATGCACCAAAGTATTCATGCACATATCGATGCTAACAAGGCGGTGATAGCCGAGTGTGGAGGCATGATGTATTTGGGAAATCAACTAATTACTAAGGATAGAAGAAAGTATCGGATGGCTGGTGTATTTGATTTCGATACGTCGTTTGAAACCATGAAATTGCATTTGGGCTATCGCCTTATTAAGGATGGATCAATCGAATTAAAAGGCCATGAATTTCACTATTCTGAAATACAACAAAAGAATGATTTGCCCCAAGTTTTGGATGTAAAAACAGCTAGGGGCAGAAGTAGTGATATGGCTATCTATCGAAGGAATAATTGTTGGGCATCATACATGCACCTTTATTTAGGAGAAACAGAACACATGATAAACTTTTTAAAACAACTGGGATTATGCCAAAACAAGGAATATTAATTGGGGTAGGGTTAGGGCCTGGCGATCCCGAATTAATTACATTGAAGGGATTGAGAGCACTGGAAAATGCAGATTTAATCTTTTACCCAGCAAGCGAAATTAATAAGGGTGGTGCTAAATCCTATTCTGGGGAAATATTGCAGAGTCTGCAATTGAAAGTGCCAACTAAACCCTTGCTAATCCCAATGACGGGTAAGGATAGAAATGTATTTTATGCCAAAGCTTTTGCCCAAATAGTAGAAGAATTGAATAATGGTAAACGAGTGGTTGTTGTATCGGAAGGCGACTTGCTTTTCTATAGCACCTTCGGCTATATTTTTAAGCTGGCGCAAGCTGCGGGCTTAACTTCTGAATTGATTCCCGGTGTACCAGCCTTCATAGCAGCCGGATCCGAGGGGTATCAGCCTATTGTTGAAGGCAATACTTCGCTTAAAGTAATGGCTCGTCCCCAAAGTTATGATGACATTAATACAGCTCTAGAAACTAATTCCACCTTGGTAGTTATGAAAATGAGTGTACTGAAGGATTGGCATAATTACTTAGAACAGTGCAATCGTCCTTTTTTCTACATTGAAAAGGCAGGAACTTCTGAGCAGTTTTCAACTACCAAAGCCGAAGACCTATTAAACCGACAAATACCCTATTTTTCATTAATGATCTTTTATGCAAACTAAAATATACAGTGTGGGCATAGGCCCCGGAAGTGAAGAATACCTGACTCCACAAGCTAGTAGAGCCATTGAATTGGCCGATGTGATAGTCGGCTATGGTCCTTACATAAATTATATACGGCGTTTAATTGCTGGAAAGCCAGTTATACACACTGGCATGAAAAAGGAACGCGAGCGTGCTCGTAGGGCTTTTCAAGAGGCCGAAGAAGGTAAGAACGTGGCTGTGATTAGCAGTGGCGATTCAGGTGTTTACGGAATGGCTCCACTCTTGTGGGAGATGAAGGAAGAAGTCGACAGTTCCATCGAGATCGAAGTTGTACCGGGTATCAGTGCTATGTTTGCGGCTGCTGCTAAGCTTGGAGCACCGCTTGGTCATGATTTCTGTTCCATCTCTATGTCTGATTTATTAACGCCTTGGGAGCGAATCGAAAAACGCATTCATGCAGCCGCAGTGGCAGATTTTGTTACGGCGGTTTACAATCCAGTTAGCAAAGGACGCTTTTGGCAATTGATGCGTTTAAAGGAAGTTTTTCTACAGAGTCGACCAGCCAATACTCCGGTTGGACTGTTGCGTAATGTTGGGCGTTCCGATGAGGAAATGAAGGTTTTAACATTGGATCAACTAGAGGCTGATATGGTGGATATGTTTACGGTTGTAATTATTGGCAATACGCAAACACGCGAATTCAATGGGCATATGATAACGCCACGAGGTTATTATGCCAAGAAGGAGGAATCAAATGACAAGGTAGGACGACAAATAATGAATGAGAGTTTCCGTACTATCTTAAAAGAGATTGATACGGATGGTTTTTCGCTGGAACATACTTGGGTATCCTTACATTGCATTCATACCACTGCCGATTTGAGTATACAGAAAGTATTGGAATGTTCCAACGATGTTGTGCCCAACTTACATAAGAGATTGTACTCTGATAAACCACCAGCCATCATTACCGATGTGTCGATGGTGACAAGAGGTATTCGCCGAGCTATCGCCGAGAAATTAGGTTTGACCATTAAGTGTTATCTGGATGATGAGCGTACTAAGGCCTTGGCCGAAAAGCATAATATTACACGCACTCAAGCTGGTATTCGCTTGGCTGTAGAGGAGTATCCTAACGCTATTTATGCCTTTGGAAATGCGCCAACGGCTTTAATCGAATTAGTGAAGTTAATTAGAAATAAAACGGCTAATCCGGCGGGAGTAATTGCTGCACCAGTTGGTTTTGTTAATGTGAAGGAGAGTAAATGGCAGTTGAAACATGGTTGTCCTAAGATCCCTTCTGTTATCGTTAGCGGTCGCAAGGGTGGAAGTAATGTGGCAGCCACCATCATTAATGCCATCTTAAGTTGGAACGAAGCGCAACAAATGCATCCGGGTGAAGGAGTATAACTTGCAATTGGTAAGCTAATGCCTCCATGATTTTTTATTAATCCGCTCCGCGGAATTACGAACAAGGTAAATTTGACACTTCAAAACTTTATCGCCTACGGCGAATAATGTAATTCGGAAGGCGCAGTGATTAGGCAAAAATATAGCTATGTAGAATAAGAATTCCTCGTAGAGGATGAGCGATTGTAGAAAATGATTTTGTTGGGTGGTATACCTCGTAGAGGTTTGAATATTAAAAGGAACATATTTTAAAGTTATTGAATGAATAAAATAACCATAATCGGTATAAACGATCACCAACCTAACTTTAGCGATGAAGTTAAGGAATTGATAAATAATGCATCTTTCTTTGCGGGTGGTAAGCGTCATTATGAATTAATTAAGGGATTATTACCCCTTGGTCATGGTTGGTTCAATATTGTTGTGCCGATTAGTTCATTAATTGATCAATTGAAAAGGGCAAAAGGAACGAGTGTGGTATTTGCCTCGGGTGATCCTTTGTTTTTTGGTATCGCTAACACCATTAAACGCGAATTACCTGATTTTGAAATAAAGGTACACTCCAGCTTTAATGCTTTACAAATATTGGCGCACCGTTTTGCTTTACCTTATGGCGAATTCCAAACCATTACTTTAACTGGCCGTTCATTCGCTAAGTTTGATAAAGCCTTGATAGAGGGTGTGGAGAAGATGGGCATATTAACCGATCGAAAGAACACACCACAAACCATTGTTCGCCGTATGCTGGATTACGGTTACAACAATTATCAAATGTACTATGGAGAACATCTGGGTGGAGATAAGGAACGAATTTTAAAGTTATCCTTAGATGATGCCATAAAGCTGGATTTTAAGCACCCCAATTGTTTTTATCTCGAAAAAACAAACAAGCATATCCCACAAAAGGGAATTCCTGAAACTGATTTCGAACCTTTGAATGGTCGTCCTAGAATGATTACCAAAATGCCTATTCGCCTAAGCACTTTGGCATTGATGCAGCTTGAAAGAAAAACGCATTTATGGGATGTGGGAGCTTGTACAGGAAGTATTTCCATTGAAGCAAAATTACAACATCCGCACTTGAAAGTCAGTGCTTTTGAAATACGTGAAGAAAGCAAAGGAATTATTAAATGCAATGCTCAGAAGTTTCAATCCCCAGGAATAGACCTTTATTCAGGTGATTATTTAAAAGTGGATAAGAGCAAATTAAACATGTGTGATGCCGTTTTTATTGGTGGCTATGGCGGTCAGTTAGATGCAGTGCTCGACGATGTAAAGCAGTATTTGCAAAAAGATGGTATTCTGGCCTTTAATTCAGTAAGTGAGAAAAGTAAATTTGGTTTTATCAACTGGTGCGAATCGAATGCTTTTGACCTTATACATCAAACACAAATTGCAGTTGATGCCCATAATCCCATTACAGTTTTAGTTGCAAAAAAATAAATCATGATATCAATAATAGTTCATTCAGATAAAGCGGAAACGCTAGCCAAACAAATCATTAAATCTGGATTTCAGGCAGGGTGTTTTCGCTCACCTAAAAACTACAAGGAACTTTGGGAGAAGAATGCATCGCTAATTTTTATTGGTGCTTTAGGAATTTGTGTACGCGAAATTGCACCTTTCTTGCAGGACAAAAAAACAGATCCCGCAGTCATTAATATAGACGCCAATGGACAATATGTTCAGGCAGTTGTATCAGGTCATGTGGGTGGTGCTAATGCCCTGTGTCAGGATATAGCTCGTACCATTGGAGCCATTCCAATTGTTACCACAGTGAGTGATACGTCCGGGTTGTGGGCCTTGGATTGTTTGCCTAAAATGTATGATTGGAAATTGGAATGCTCAGGGCAATTAACCCAGCTTATGGCCGCTTTTGTAAATGCTAAGAAAACAGCTCTCTTGCTTGAAGTACGTGATAAAGGCACCTTTCAGCTAGAGAGTTCAGTGCCAGAGCATGTTTCTGTGTTTTACGATGTAAAGGATATAGAGAAGGAAAAGTATGAAGTGATTTTAGCGGTAAGTCCTTTTATTCACGATTTTGGTGAGAAAGTTATTTATTACCGTCCAAAGGTTTTACACATGGGTGTGGGATGTCAGGCTGGTTTAGATCCAGTATTGTTTAAGGAAACTTTAAAAAGGCGCTTTGACGAATTTAATTTATCAATGGCCTCTTTGACATCATTCGGCTCGGCTGATATTAAGAGAAATGAACTTGCCTTTTTGCAATTTAGCGAGGAGAAAAGTCTACCCTTTCACTGTTTTGAAGGCAAGATACTAGATGGATACGAAGTAGCTAATCCATCGGATAAGGTAAAAGATGTGACCGGTAGCTATAGTGTTTCTGAAGCAGTTGCTATGCACTTATCGGGTAATGCACTATTGCTTGAAAAGCAAAAGGTATTGGCCAAGGATAAGTATTTTACATTTGCTGTATGCATTAATAAAACTAACGAACGCAAAGGCAAGGTCGAGTTTGTGGGAGCAGGGCCGGGCGATCCTGAATTGGTTTCGGTACGTGGTAAGAAACTCCTGCAAATGGCTGATATGATATTGTACGCCGGAAGTTTGGTGCCTAAAGAATTGACCTACTATGCCAAGCCAGGTTGTGTGGTGAAAAGTTCGGCTGGTATGGATTTACAAATACAGATTGCTACAATGAAATCTTATTATGATCGTGGATTATTGGTAGTTCGCTTGCATACGGGCGACCCATGTATTTATGGGGCTATTCAGGAACAGATGGCTGTGATGGATGAATATGGCTGGAACTACACAATTACCCCAGGTATATCCTCCTTTCAGGCAGCAGCGGCAGCTTTGAAGTCCCAATTTACAATCCCTGAAGAAGTCCAAACCATTATTCTTACCCGTGGCGAAGGACGTACACCAATGCCTGAAAGAGAACAGATTCACAAGTTGGCCAAGTCGCAAAGCACCATGTGTTTGTACTTAAGCGCCACTTTGGTTGATAAGTTGCAAGCCGATTTATTAGAGCATTATCCTGCTGATACACCGGTAGCTGCATGCTATAAACTGACATGGAAGGATGAAAAGATATTTAGGTGTGAATTAAAAGATTTGGCTCATACGGTAAAGGAAAACAACTTAACTATGACCACTATGATTGTGGTTGGTAAGGCCATTGATAATCGATCAGGCGTATCGAAGTTGTATGACCGTAAATTTGCGCATGCATTTCGTGATGCTAAATGATACAGGAGCAGCTCTTTAATAGTAATTTGTAAGAGAGAGCTGCTCCTTAAATTTGACCCTTTAATTCCCTAAAGGGAATGGCGTGAGTTTATCCCCTTTAAGGGATGTAGGGGTAAGCGAAAAGCTGTATTGATTATACGTATAAGGGGTCATGAAAAAAATGTTGATTAGAATTCACAGCTTAAACAATTAAAGCAAAGATATTAGAGCGATAAAAGAGCGATTACAGCGTAATTTCTAATTCGTGAAAATTGGTGAATTGAAAATCAGCGAAGCTAAATTCGTGGTCGATAAAGTAATGTATAAAGGATAATCTGTTGCATTTAAGCAGATAAAACTTTTGAAAGAGGGGAAGAGGTCGTTTAAAAAGCATTCAATTATGATTCTAATCTTTGGTGGTACTACAGAAGGAAAAAAAGTAGCAAGTCTGTTCGATATTATCGATCAAGCCTACTATTACTCTACCAAAACAGATGTCCATAAATCGGTTAAGGGTAATCGGATTCATGGTGCCTTAAACTCTGATACCATGAAAGCCTTTTGTGAAGCCAAAGGCATTCGACTAATCATAGATGCTGCTCATCCATTTGCCGAAGTTCTGCATCAAACCATAATAGGTGTCGCACAAGACCTCGACATAAACACCATCAGGTATGAGCGCCAATTTCCTCAATTAGAACCCAATGAAAGTTTGCGGTTGTTTGACGACTATGAAGAACTAAGTCAAGCTCTTCTGACTAGTAAATATACGAATATTCTTGCTTTAACAGGTGTTCAAACCATTAGTAAGCTTCAAGATGTATGGCATGAACGTAAGTGCTACTTTCGAATTCTAAATTCAGAGTTGAGCAGCAAGATTGCTATGGAAACGGGTATTGCTCCACAATACCTTATACCACGCCAACCAGTACCTGAGAAGAATGAATTAATAGAGTTGGTTAAACAAACATCAGCCCAAGTGATCTTGAGCAAGGAGAGTGGCGAGTCAGGTTATTTCCCTTTAAAAATGGGAGTGGCGAAAGAATTAAATTTGCCTTTGTGGGTAGTCAAGAAACCTTACTTTCCCGAATTCAAGAACTGTGTGAACAATCCCAAGTCCTTTCTTCAACTCTTTTATAGATTTAAAAAGGAGCTCTTTAAGGATAATAGTAATCTACGTAGTGGTTTTACCACAGGCACTTGTGTAACAGCGGCGGCTAAAGCTTGTTTGCTTGCTTTGATGGAAGGTCAGTTTCCAGAATGGGTTGAGGTAGATACACCAAGTGGTAAAACAGCTACCTATCCAGTATTTCCTATTAACAAAGAAGAAGGAGAAGCCTCTTGTATAGTTATTAAAGATTCAGGTGACGATCCGGATGTGACCCATGCAAAAGAGATTGGTTGTAGCATTGAATTAAATCCGTATTCGGGCATAGTATTTAAGCAAGGCAAAGGCATAGGACGTGTTACTTTACCTGGCTTGCAGGTTGAAGTTGGTGAACCTGCCATAAATCCCGTCCCGCGACGGATGATAACCGATATGTTACAAGAGCAGGCCGATGAATATGATGTAGAGCCGAATTTTATAGTTACGCCCTTTGTGCCCGAGGGAAAAGAATTGGCCAAACAAACCTTTAACCCAAGGGTGGGCGTGGTTGATGGTATTTCCATATTGGGTACTTCAGGACGCGTTATGCCTTATTCCAATGAGGCTTTTGTGGCCAGTATCAAACAGCAGGTAGCTGTTGTAAAAGAGTTAAAATGCAATGAGGTAGTGATGTCTTCTGGTAAACGAAGTAAAAATAAAGTGGCCAAACATTTTACAAATCTCCCATCACAAGCCTTTGTGCATTATGGCAATTTAATTGGCGAAACCATCAAGCTGACCGTTGAAGCGGATATAAAATTCATCAATCTGGCCGTCATGTTTGGTAAGGGTGTAAAACTAGCCGAGGGACATTTAGATACCCATAGTAAAAATGTCGTCTTTAATCCTGACTTTCTTGTTCATATTGCCAAGCACTGTGATGTGCCTCTCGAGAGTATTGAATTGATAAAAAGGCTAAAGCTTGCCAATGCCATTCTTGATATCTTACCTCTTGAAACGAATACAAGCTTTTATGAACGCATTGCTCAAAAGTGCTATTCTACTTGTTTACAGCTTATCCCCGAAGGACATTTTTTGAAAGTGTTTTTATTGATGGGTGATAGTGAAATAGTGATTTAAGTTTAATTCTAAACTTGAGTTAATTGCGTGTGAAGATTTGGAATAATTAGATTAATATTGGAGTATGATTTTAAATTACATACACTGGAATCCTGATCCAGAAATAATAAATGTATTTGGTCTTTCCATTCGATATTACGGTTTGCTATTTGTTAGTGGATTGATTTTAAGTATTTACGTTCTTGGGTGAATTTGAATAAAACTTGTGCACGACAAAGACGATACCTTCATCGTGCGTATTTTATAATCTTACATCCAACTTTTCTCCGTCGCTTGTATTTTATAGACCAGATATTTATGAAGCTCTTTAGCCAGATTTTCAGCAATGAAAGGTATGGTGGTGCTTCCTGAGGCTGTATAAATTTGTATACTAGCCAGTCCTGAACGTTTTTGAAAGATCGATTGTCTGAAATCAACCACTTGAATCTTGTATAATTCTAATTGTTTCCAATCCTGACCAAACATGCCCTTTGATATGATGAGTTGATTCTCACTCATTCGGAAGGATCTCTTCTCTACTGCTAGCCACGATGCGCATATGCTAAAAGCAAACCAGACAACAGGTATTGTAAAATGCACCACATTGAAAATATAAAGCGGTAAGCTAATAAGAACAGGTAGGCATCCCATTGCTAATAAGATACGCCAGAAGAATTTTCTGGATATTTTGTATTGCCTATCAATCAAGAATTCATCTTCACTAAAAATCACTTCTTGTAATTGATTTAAGGTGTGCTTTTCACAACCAGGTATCTCCATTATTGACTTATTTTTGTCGAACTGGCTATTGGCTTGTTTAATTTTTATTGAGAATAATGAAAAAGCTTTTTTTAACGGATTGGTTCCCCACGAAAGCTCTTGAATCTTTTTGAATGGAATGATCAAGTTTTTCCGATTTAATAAACCGGCCTGCATTTGAAATGATGCTTCTGTCTTCGTGAATTCAAACTCGAAAAATTTCACGATAATTTTTATGACTGAAGCCACTACACTTATCGCTAAAAATAAAAGACACATAAAGATGATTACAAGTAAGCTCGATTGCAGTACTTGCTCATTTACCTGACCTGAAACCTGGCTTACTTCTTCCTTGAATGTATCGGCCAATTCGTTGTAGAACTGCCACCCAAAGGCAAGTATTATCAAAGCCATTTGCAGGTGATTTTGCAATAAACCAATCTTAATCAGTTCACCTAATTGTAATTTTATGAGCTTTTTGGAAGACTCCTTTTTTATTGGTGCATCTTCAGTAAGTTCCTTGGTTTCTTCAGAAGAAGCGGTATTATTTAATGCATTTTTTAAGGCCTCGGCAAAATCCATCTCAAGCGCCATTATCTTCAATTCCTTTTTTACCGAACCGGCCGTATCAATTTCCAGGCTCACCACTTTCAATAGGCGTTGCAGTACATTTGCTTTGTAGTTGACCGATTGAATACGCTCAAAGGGAATATTTAATTCCTGTTTTCGTAAATAGCCTTTACGTAGTATGAAGCTGTCTTTTTCAACATGGAATTTGAAATTTAAATAGTATAAAATAGCATGTGCAACAAGCAGCACGACAAGTATGCCGATGCCAGCAAATATCTCCAATTGGTATTCTACAAATTGCTCATTCTTCCAAAAGTAAATTATTAACATGGGCCAAAAGGCACGAATCATCTTTTGAAGGCTCATCACTAAAATTAGCAATAAACCTTTAGGCGATTGTCGCATGGGAGTAGTGAGGTCTATCTTATTCATGCTGACCTATTTTTTTACTTAATAAACTTTTAATCTCTTCAGCTTTTTCTTTCTTAATGCCTGCAATGCTAATGTCAGATTGATTGCCGCCAGCCGTGTATATTTTAATACTAGATAAATTAAAGAGTTTCATGAGTACGGACTGGGTCAGTTCCACATGTTGTATCCGATTTACCGATACTGTGGTTTGTTTGAACGTGATTAATCCTCGCTGATAAGATATGTCTCTTTCACGCAGGGCATAGGCTCTTATTTTAAATGCCATAATGGTCATTAATAGGCGAAGAATAACAAGAATATTTATACCCAATAGAGTATAAAGAATACCTTCAGACGGGAAACCCATCTTTCCGGAAAAATAAAAGAATAAGCCAATGCCATTGAAAACAAGGGCAAACATCACTATTCTCAACAATAACACCAGCAGGAATTTCTTTTCTACCTTATTAAATTGAAGATCTTCAATTTTAGGTAATTCTTGTATGTCGATCTCTTTATTTTCAAATTCCAGTTTCTCTATCATACGGTATGGCGTTTTTGCTTCAGTACTTTTCAAGTCAAATGTAAATTAATACCTACACATCGCCATACCTTAATCTATTATTTTCTTCATTTTATCATTAAAAACTATCGACTTATGGTTTTATGTTTTTTTAATCAAACGAAGATAGCCGTTGATGTAAATAAGCGCACATTGTTATAATCATCCCGTTAAACTGATTAAGATTTGCAACTATTTAGAGAATTAATTACCAGTAGTATGAAAACGAGAATAACAATATTATGCACCCTGCTTTTTGTTAATTACACATTAGCATTTTCACAATACGAAGATTGTTTTAAGGTGGATGATACCTCGTTATTGGCAATTAATTTAGAGAGCAGTTCAAACTATGATGGTACTTGCCAAAAACACTTTACAAATGATCAAATCGCGTGGCGTTTAATTATTAAGGATGGTTCACCCATTGAAATGAAGCAGTGGAGAAAGAATGGTCAATTAGCCGATAGTACTGTTTATATTGACGGATTTAAACTTTTTAAACGCTTTACTTTTGACCGAAAAGGACGAGTTATAAGCGAAGAGTTACTAGAGATGAAAAGCATTGCCCAAAGTGGCGATAAGGAAGTCTTTAAAATGGCTCAGAAAAAGAAATATGCCCATTCAACAGTTTATGAAGATTGTCTCTCCTACAAAAGCATCTCTTATTCAAAAAACAATACACCTAAGTTTGTTTATCATACAATGTACGACCAATCTAAAACGCTATTGGTTCAATATCACAAAAACGGAAATGTTAGCGACTCTATTTTTTACAAGAATAAATCAGTTGGCGAATCGGAATACATACTAGTAAAAGAAGGCGCCAGTATTCAATACGACCTTGCTGAAAATAAAAGTGCAATTAAACGTTTTGAGAATGATAAGATAGTTAACGAAACCTTGTTTGAATCAACGAATAAAACACTGGAATTGGATTATGAAAATGGTAGACTTGCCAAGGATGCTAAACTTATTTCAGTAGATGGTGAGAATATAAAAGTATGCGTAAAACTTGATTGGCAAGGTAATCCAAAAATTTATGAATAGGATTTTATAAGCTCACTTATTGACTTTGCTCTTAGTCTCGTTTATCCTCTAATTTCTTACCTCACCTAGCCTCTCCTGAAGTAGAGGAATGAATGATGGAGTTTAAATTACAACATGTTTAATTCATCATTTTTCCTCCACAACTCCGCTCCCCTGTGATTAATTTTCTTCTATCGGAGAATAGGGAATGACTACTTTAGTATTTCCTAAACCAAGCTGAAATCTTATTTTTGTTAAAATTTTCAGTACATGATAAAGCAGTTTTTAAGCATACTAATACTTTTGCTTTGGGTCATCACCAGTTCGGCCCAAATTGTTAGTATTGATAAGCGACGAACTAAAAACCCAAATAAAGGTTTTCAGGGGGATATAAACCTAGGGCTCAATTTTGTTCATACGAACACAGATCTTCTTCAACTCTCATCGCGCTTTAAGTTGCAGTATAACGACAATGACAATACTTACCTTTTTTCATCCGATATTGGCTACAGCCGTGTAAATGACGAAAACAATGTGAATAATGGCGGTCTGATGTTTAAGTATAACTATTGGGTACCCGATAAAATTATCATTGCCGAAGCCTTTTACCAATACAGTTATAACCGCGTTAAAAAACTACAACACCGTCATATCTTGGGAGGTGGGCCACGTTTTAATATTGCCGACCGCGAGAAGTTCAACTTATTTCTTGTGGCCTATACCATATATTTAAATGAACTGTTTGAGAACGACACATATCAGCGTCGTAAAAGTCTGGTAAAATTTAGTTCGATGTTTTCCATGGATTGGCAGATGTCACCAAATGCCAAATTGGGACATACCACCTACTACGAACCCGATTACTCCGACCCTGCCGATTTTAGAATATGGAGTGAGACACGTTTGAATTTTAAGATCACCAAGAAATTTGCCTTTGATTTATTCGTGCGCTTTGATTACGATAATTTGGTACCACCTGATGTTGATCCGCTGTTTTACACGGTGAATAATTCCTTTACCTTAAAGTTTTAAACATGTTTGAAATAGTAAGAACCGACGCTGACAATAAGGATTTTATAAAGCTTGTTAAAGAACTGGACAGCGATCTTGCTATTCGCGATGGAGAAGACCATGCCTTTTACGCGCAATATAATAAGGTAGATCAGATTAAAAATGTAGTTATCGTTCTTGAAGATGAAAAGGCTGTTGCCTGTGGTGCCATCAAACATTTTTCGAAGAACAGCATGGAAGTCAAACGCATGTACACCTTACCTGCTCAGAGAGGAAAAGGCCTTGCTTCGCTTGTTCTGAAAGAACTTGAAATCTGGGCTAAAGAACTAGGCTATAATAGTTGCCTACTTGAAACCGGGTTAAAGCAACCCGAAGCCATTGCCCTCTATCAGAAAAATGGCTATCATATTATTCCCAACTATGGCCAATATGCTGATGTAGAAAACAGTCGTTGTTTTGAAAAGCATCTAACATAGTTCCAAATCAATCACTCTCAAAAAAAACATTTATATTTAGATTCTCACTTTTATAATCTTCAAGTTATTAATATGCGCATTTGTATTGGAATCATATTACATCTATTGGCAAACGCAGGGGCTCTAGCAAGCAATGAGTTAGATTCTTTATTTGTTCAATTGGAACAAACCATATCAGATCGAGAACAATACGAAACTCAAAAAGAAAGTAAGATTAAGAGTTTAAAAGCCTTAAGGGAAGAAACAGATTCAAATCCAGAACGTCTTTTCTTCCTCAATAATAAAATTCTAGAAGAATACATCCCTTATAACTTTGATTCAGCAATTCATTACATTGATCTCAACCTCGAGCTTGCTAGAAAGTACAATGATTTTAGTTTTAAACACGAAACCAATATACATTTAGCCAACCTTCTTGCTTTTTCAGGAAGGTATTTAGAATCATTAGACGTAGTTAAGACGGTAAATTCGAACAATCTAAGCGTACCCTTAAAACAAGAATATTGGGGTATCTATGTTAAAGTATTTTCTGAACTCGCGCTATTTACACCTTCCAAAAGCAGCAGAGATTCTTATCAACAATTGTACAGAAACTATTCAGATTCGCTATTAAACATATTAGATAAAAAAAGTGAACCCTATCTTTCTCTACAGGAAAAGAAGTTCCGAGATTCTCGAATGTTGATTGATTGTAAACGCATAAACACGCAACGCATGGCCTTAACCCAAATGGGCACACGGATCTATTCAACCATTACTTTTGAACGCGCTATCCTTTACGAACTTGAGAACAACACTGATTTAGAAAAGAAATTCCTGATACTTTCGGCTATTTCCGACATCAAAGCGGCAGTTAAAGACAATGCCTCGCTTACTAAATTAGCAATGTTACTCTACGAAGAAGATAAAATTGATGATGCTTATAAATACATCATGTTTTCCTTTGAGGATGCTGCCTTTTACAATTCAAAACTTCGCTTTGTTCAAATATCTGCGATCCTACCATTAATAACAGAGACTTATCAACTTAAGAGTGACAGACAAAAAGCCGAATTGAGAAAATTTCTCATTATAATAAGTGTTTTAAGTGCAGTATTATTGCTAGCTATTCTCGCTATATACAATCAAATTAAATCCTTAAAGGAGGCAAAAACAGAATTAATCAATGCCAATGATCAGCTAAGAGAACTCAACACCAATCTTCATACTACTAATACGAAACTAAAAGAAGTTAATATTGATCTGGTTGAATCAGATCATGTTAAAGAGCATTACATAGGCAGTTTCTTGGCCATTTGTTCCGATTACATTGACAAATTGGATGATTTTAGAAAGATGGTTAATAAAAATATTGTTGCTCGAAAAATAGAGGAGCTACATGCTTCAACTAAATCAAAGAAACTAATCGACAATGAAATTGCTGATTTCTATAATAACTTTGATAATATCTTCCTCCATATTTTCCCAAACTTTGTTGAAAAGATAAATGAACTATTGGTCGAAGATGGAAAACTTGAAAGCAAAAAGGAAGAGGCTTTATCAACAGAGCTACGAATATTTGCTTTAATTAGGCTTGGCATAAACGATAGTTCAAAAATTGCTCACTTACTTCGCTATTCAGTAAATACCATTTATAACTATCGGGTTCGAGTTAAAAATAATGCTTCTATTTCGCGCGATGAATTTGAAGACGCTGTGATGAAAATTGGCACTAAAATCAGGTAAGAATTAACACTATTTAGCGACGTAGAATTCAATTACACATCTCCACTTTTATCCTAATTGTTAAAAAACGCTAACTATTACATCCACTTTTTACACTATTCCAAAATCTACTTAACACCTATTCTCCAACACTTTGAATAAAACTTAAACACTACTTTATCCACTTTATAGCTACCCACATTTACTAATGTGTTAATATTCCTTTTGATTTACTTCTGAAAACAATATGGCTATTGTCTCTATCCAAAGGCCAAGTCAGAAACTAAATCAAAACGACATGAAAAAATTTTATCTATTTATCCTTGTATGCTTTTTAAGCCTTAATGTAATTGCACAATTTCAAGTAACTCTAAAAGTCATCGATAATGAAGATGGTGCATTAACCAATAAAGTGGATGATAATAATGAAACAAATGTATTTGTTTATGCTGCCGATCTGGATGACAATAAAATTTATGATAATGGTGATTGGTGGTACGCCATGTACAGTGGTGAAACTCACAGCCCAAATGGTGAGTTGATAAAAGCCAATGGCACTTGGACATGGCAAGCTACTTTTAGTGTGGCAGCTGGCGATTATAAATGGAATCCACATATGAAAACACTGGGGTGGAATTCAATCAATAACCTTTATAATTATGCCACCGAAAATGATATATTTTTCTCTGTTGGAGCAGATGGCAGCATCTCAGGACAAACAACACTTGAACTCCCATTAACACCTACTAATATTAACAATGACTACTTCAAAAATATCAAGGTCATTAGTCAGGATAATACCATTAGCATACAAAATGTAAATCCTTCAGCCAGGATAAAAGTTTACAATATTTCGGGACAGTTGATGACAGATCAAGAAGCCACTGGCTCAAGTATTTCAATACAGGTGAAAAGTAAAGGAATTTACATCTTAAATATTGATGGTTATTCACTTAAAGTTTTGACACAATAAAATCATTTAATTAATAGAACCATATTATGAAATTATCCAAAATCATTTTTCTCCTCATTTTGGGAGTAATGTGTTCTTATCAAGCATTTGCTCAAAGCAATCAGCTTAAAGGAAACATAGTTGACACAGACAACAAGCCTATTCCAGGAGTGTCTGTTGTAGTGAAAGGTACCACTTTAGGTACAATTACAGGAATGGACGGTAGTTACGTCCTAAAGGGAGATTTTACATCTTCAGATATCCTTGTATTTAGTTTTATTGGAATGCAAACGCAAGAAGTAATCATTGCGGGCCAAAGTACCATCAACCTTTCAATGCTCGATGAAACATTGGGCTTAGATGAGGTTATAGTGGTTGGCTACGGTACCCAAAAGAAGAAAGACATAACCGGATCAGTGGCACTTGTAGGTTCCGACGAATTAGAATCACGTCCAAATACACAATTAGGATCGTTAATACAAGGACGTGCGGCTGGTGTTCGAGTAGTTTCAAGCTCAGGAAAACCATCGCAAGGATTAAGTATTCGAGTCCGTGGCACCAACTCAATTACCGCAGGAAGTGAACCTTTATATGTTGTAGATGGCGTTCCAACCAGCGACACTCGTTCAATCAATCCATCAGATGTTGAAACATTTACTGTACTAAAAGATGCCTCATCGGCTGCGATCTATGGTGCTCAAGGTGCCAATGGAGTTGTATTGATTACTACAAAACAAGGTACAACAGATAATACCCAGGTTCGCTTAGATGCCTATACCGGTTTTTCTGAAGTCTGGAATACACTTCAAGTTTTAAATGGTGAACAATACCGTGATTTAATGACCGAAATGGGCCAAAACACGGATTGGAATCGTTATAATAAAAACACGGATTGGCAGAATGAAATCTTTCAGCGGGGCATGTCGCAAAATTATCAGATATCTATATCTGGTAAAAGCGACAGAACCAACTACTACATTTCAGGTGGATGGGTGCAGCAGATTGGAGCTGTGCGCAGCGCTCAGATGGATCGATCTAATTTCAAGATCAACCTCGATCAGGAAGTAAATGACTGGCTTAGTGTTGGAACACGTATTGCCTATACCAAGTACACCGATATTGATGTTAATGACAACAATGCGGTTAATCAAGGTGGCGTTTTAACAGGAGTGATTAATACGCCTTCGGTAATTGGTATCTATAACGAAGATGGAACTTTTACAAGTAACCCCTTCCAAAACTGGGAAAACCCAGTTGCCAGCACTGATGGCTCAGATCGTGAGTATAACAGTCAGCGCTTTTTGGGTAACATGTATGCAAAAGTATCGTTCCTAAAAGATTTTAGTTTTAAGACTAATCTTGGAGTTGATTATAATCATGGTATGTACGATTATTTTTTGGATCCATTCCGCACTAGTTACGGACGAGCCAAGCAAGGCATCGGAACTAACACAACAGATAAGTCAAGTTATTGGATGTTTGAGAACACCCTTAACTACAACAAAAAGACGGGTTCACATGCCATAGAAGCTCTAGCTGGTGCTGTATCACAGAAATTTCTTTGGGAGAACAATGGCATCACCAAGGAGAACTTTTCTGGCGATGGCGTGAAAACAACCAATGGAGGTTCTAAAATTATTAGTGCAAATAATACCAAAGCTGAGAAATCAAACTCTTCGTTTATTAGCCGAGTAAATTATGCTTTCGACGATAAATACTTAATTACTGCCAACTTCCGGGTTGATGGTTCAAGTGTGTTTGGCCCTGATCAACGTTGGGGTTATTTCCCTTCTGTTTCTGGTGGATGGCGTTTATCGCAAGAGTCATTCATGGATGGCTTTGAGTTTTTAAATGATCTTAAAATCCGTGCTGGATGGGGTATTGTTGGAAACGACCAGATCGCCAATTATGCTTATTTCGGTCGTGTTGGACTGGGCGCCAACTATCCTATTGGTGGACAAACACAACCAGGCACCTATCCCTCAGCAATGGATAACAATACCTTGAAGTGGGAAGAGTCAGAGCAAACCAATATTGGTCTTGATTTAAGCATGTTTAATGGTCGTGTTCGTTTTGTGGCTGATGCTTACATGCGCAACACACGCGATTTATTATTAGATGCACCACTTCCTCATAGCACAGGTTATGATAACGCTTTACAAAACATAGGAACACTTGAAAACAAAGGTTTAGAATTTAGTTTGAACACTGTAAATATCGATAAAGCCGTAACATGGAGTTCAACCTTTAATATCTCATTTAACCGTAATGAGGTGACTGACCTTGTCGTTGAAAGCTTACCAATTGGTAATATATCCGGACGTGGTGAAGCAATCCTATTGGAAGAAGGACAGCCTTTAGGAACACTTTATGGCTATGTTTGGGGTGGCGTTGATGCCGATACTGGAGATGCCTATTACATCGATCAGAACGGGGAGAGTACTTTCACACCATCTCCTGAAGACCGACAAGTCATTGGGAATGCCAATCCAGATTTCTTTTTTGGCTTTAACAATGTAGTGGCATATAAAGGACTGGAGCTTATCGTATTTCTTGAGGGGTCGTATGGCAATGATATGCTAAATGCCACCCGTATCGATTCAGAAGGCATGACTGATCCAAAAAACCAATTATTAAGTGTTAACCAACGTTGGAGAAATTCAGGTGACCAAAGCGATATTCCTCGCGCAAGCTGGGGAAACACAGATAATTCTCGCATTTCGACCCGCTTTATTGAAGATGCCTCATACATGCGCATAAAAACGCTAACCTTAAGTTATGACTTACCGCATAAATTACTTTCAAAAGTAAAAATAGGCGGAATTAAAGTATATGCCACAGGCGAAAACTTATTCACCTTCACTAATTATTCGGGCTTCGATCCTGAGGTTAATGCCTATGGAGGTTCAAATGTATACAAAGGCATCGATTATGGAACGTATCCACAAACCCGAAACATCATTTTTGGTTTAAATGTAACCTTCTAATTAAAAAGTTTGAATAGTATGAAACTCAGAAAATATATTATTGGTGGTTTAATGGTTTTAAGCGCATGGTCGTGCAACGACTTCCTTGACCTTAAACCAATTTCGGAAGAAACAACTGCTACAGCATATACTACAGCTAGCCAGATAGAAGCGGCATTAACCGGCGTATACGAATCTTTTCAGTCAGATGCTTATGTATGGAACAACATCATGTTTCAGGACATCCGCTCCGACAATCATTATGCCGGTGGAGATAATCCATCAATTTTCGAAATGGACTTACTAAAGGTAACGGCTACCAACGACAAGGTTTATCAAAGCTGGTCAAATTTATACAACGCCATTTTAAAGGCAAACGTCGTTCTTGAGAAAGTAGATGCAGTCAGTGATCCTATTTTAACGGATACACGTAAGGCACAGATTAAAGGCGAAGCTTTATTCCTAAGAGCTTACCATTATTATAACTTGGTCAACTTGTTTGGTGGTGTACCATTAGTACTTGAAGCTTCCAAGTCAGCAGCTCCAGAAGATGTGAACATTCCTCGCTCAACAATCCAGAATGTGTTTGCTCAAATCATCACTGATGCCAGCAAAGCAGCAGAATTTTTACCTGATACTTATGGAAGTGATGAATCAATAAATAAAGCGCGCGCTACATCTGGTGCGGCCAACGCATTGGCGGCGAAAGCTTACATGCAGCAGCCATCCCCCGATTTCAGCAAGGCCCTTGAATACATTGCTAAGGTGGAAGCAAGTGAAGCGAATTACACTCTAATTGACTATACGCATTTATTTGATGGTAATCATTACAACAATGCCGAATCCATTTTAGAAATACAATATTTAGGTGGAGATGAAGGCAACTGGGGACCTCAAATGTTATTACCCCCTTCAATCAGTGGCGATACATGGCGCAAGTTTGTTACTCCGTCAAACGATCTGGTAAATGCTTATGACGAACAAGGTGATGATATTCGCAAGAACAGTACAGTACTTTTCGAACAAGTATCATGGATTGATGAATACTGGGGTATAGTTGAGCCAAGTGATGCCAATCCAAATCCTAACAATGTAGCTTTTGGTTATAAGTGGAAAAATGCCATGGGTTGGGGAAGTACTGATCGTCAATACATCTTCCGCTTAGGTGATATCGTTTTACTTAAGGCTGAGGCTTTGAACGAAATGGATCAATTACAATTAGCCGTAACAGAAGTGAATCGAATAAGAGGACGTGTTAATCTGGATCCATTAACTAATGATCAGAAAAGCTCGAAAGAGGTATTACGCAATACTATTCTTAAGGAACGTCGTTTGGAGTTAGCTCAGGAAGCCCAGCGTTGGGACGATTTGGTTCGTCACAACAAGGTTGTATCGGTAATGAATGACTTGCGGGAAATAGATTTACGCACCAATCAGGCCGTGAACTATAATATGACTGAGGATAAGATACTACTTCCTATCCCACAACAAGAATTAGATCGTAACTCAGCACTCGATCCTAACCCTTCGAACTAAATCACATTTCATCTAAAAAAGTAAGAATTATGAAACTAAATATATTAAGCTTTTTCTCAGTTCTCATGCTCCTTTTGTTGGGTGCATGCACTGAGCAAAGCAATCTGGAACCAGAAGGCCAATGGACGCTTTCTTCTGCACAAACCGAAAGTCCAGAAGCAGGATCTGCAATTGTATTGAATGAGACTTTACCAAATACAAAGCTAGACTTCACCTGGGATGCAGCAGAATCGTCAGCTGGATACGGCGTATATTATTCCGTTTTGATTGATTCACTTGATGCTAAAGACATGACTTCGCCCATCATAGAAGTTCAAGCCGATAATGCTGGCAAATCTTTAAAGGCATCAATAAGTCATCACGCCATTGATGAAGCCTTATCTTTGGCTGGATATGATGCTTCAAGTACCAATGAATTAAACTGGACGGTAAAAGCCAAGTCCTTAAGTAAAGTCACTTATCAATCTGCCAAAATTTCGCTTAAGCGTTTTGACAGTGAAATCATTCCTGAGCAGTTATTTATTAGTGGAGAAGCTACAGAGACAGGAAGTGATTTATCGGCTGCTATAGCATTAAAACGCTTAAATGGAGTGGATCAAACACCATCAAACAAACATGAAATATACACAAGCCTATTGGCAAATAAGCCTTACAGATTTTATAGTGAGCAAGCTATGCCAGCTCACCAATATGGAGGTGCTGATGGAGCATTACTTAAAAATGGATCGGCTTTATCTGTTGAGGAAGAAGGTGTATATCGCATTACCATTGATTTGGATGCCAATACCTATTCCTTATTTAAAATCAATCAGTTTGGTGCAATAGGCGGTGCTTTCTCAACCGGATGGGGTAGTGATCAATTCCTGGAGTATCAAGGTTTAGGTGTGTGGAAGGCCAGCATTGACTTTTTGCCTGATGGAGGATTTATCTTTAGAGCCAACGGAACATGGGAAAACATCATGAAGCGAGTAGTTGGCACCAATGAGATTGTTGCCGAGAATGATGCTGACGCCCAAGGTGTGCAATTAGAAGATATACCTGGCGAAGGCAAAGGTTTAAAAATACTGACCCTCGATCTTTCTGCCAAAGGATTCTCTTATTCCATCGAAGCAGACCCATCGGCACCAGATGAGCCTGATCCAATCGAAGCGCCTGATCAACTCTTCCTTTTGGCTGATGGTAGTATGATGCATGAATTCAGCAAAGATGGTGACACCTTTAGCTCAAGCATTAATTTAGCACTTAAGGCTGGCGTTGAATACGCTCTAAACGCATCTTCAGATGGAAGTGGCAGAGCATTTAGCATAAATACCATGTTAGGCACAGATGGTGTTGGAGCAGATAATGTATCAGCCAATGTATTACTTAGCGAAGAAGCCTCTTCATTCCAGGCTGAATATGATCAGGCTTATAAAATAGAACTCAACTTTGCAGAAGCGAACCTAAAATGGAGTTATTACAACATTAAACTATTCCATTGGGATGATATTAATGGTGGATGGGACGACAAAGATGAGTTTCTGATGAGCTATGTTCACCCCTACTCCTATACTGTAAATGCTGATTTAAAAGCCAACTATGACATGAAGTTCATCTCCCCTTGGGACATTGAGATGGGAGCTGAAGATGCATCTGCCTTATCTGGTACTTTAATCAATAAAGGTGGCAGCAACATCAGAAACATGAGTAATGACGGTAATTATACTGCTAGCATTACGCTAAGTAATGATTTTGCAACAGGAACATACAAGTTTGAATAGTTGATCGGGAATTTGGGATTTCAGGTGTCGGAAATCATGATTCTGACACCTGTTTTAAACATTACATTATGAATATCATACGAAACAGAATTGTTGTTGGTTTAACGGTGTTACTTACTTTTAGTACCATGGGATGGAGATGCAAAGACACCAGCAAAGAGGTAGCTCCTCCACCTCCCAAACCAGAACCTAATATAGATATCGCCTATTACATCAGTAATGCAGATGAGTCTGCCAAGTTCAGCTTTCAAGAGGGTGGTTTGCCCGAATCCGATGACACGGATTTACTAACCATCACCGTTAATCCAGCCACCAAATACCAAAGCATGGATGGTTTTGGTTTTTCGTTAACGGGGGGAAGTGCACTCCATTTATCCAAAATGTCGACCTCGCAAAGGAAAAACTTACTCAATGAGTTATTCGGGACAGAAGGAGATGCCATAGGTATTAGCTACCTACGATTAAGTTTGGGAGCTTCCGATTTGGATGAAGCAGTCTTTTCGTACAACGATTTACCGGCGGGCGAAACAGATGTTGAAATGCAGCATTTTACATTAGCACCTGACAAACGTTATCTGATACCAGTATTAAAAGAGATTCTTGCCATTAATCCGGATCTTAAAATCATGGCTTCTCCCTGGTCAGCTCCAACATGGATGAAAACCAATGGAGCATCAAAAGGAGGCAGTCTTAAACCAGACTACTATGATGCCTATGCCTTATACTTTGTAAAATACATTCAGGCTATGGCTAATGAAGGTATTACCATTGATGCCATAACCATTCAGAATGAGCCTTTACATCCGGGCAATAATCCCAGCATGTATATGGAAGCGGCTGATCAAGCCAATTTTATTAAACACAGCCTTGGGCCAGCTTTTGAATCGGAAAACATAGCATGTAAAATTATCATTTACGATCACAATGCTGATCGAACAGATTATCCCATTGAAATACTCAACGATCAAGAAGCTCGTAAATACATTGATGGCTCAGCCTTTCATTTATATGGCGGGAGCATTAATGATTTGAGCAAAGTACATATGGCTCATAGTGATAAAAATCTCTATTTCACCGAGCAATGGATAGGTGCCCCTGGCAATTTTTCCAACGATTTAAAATGGCATATTGAGAACCTAATTATTGGAGCCACGCGTAATTGGTGCAAAACAGTGCTTGAATGGAATTTGGCTGCTGATTCTAATTTGCAGCCACATACCGATGGCGGTTGTACCGAATGCTTGGGAGCTTTAACCATTGATGGAAACACTGTAGTACGCAATCCAGCTTACTACATTATTGCTCATGCTTCAAAGTACGTTCGCCCCAATTCCTTTCGCATCGAAAGTAATAATTTAGGCGATCTATCAAATGTGGCATTTGAAAGTACCGATGGTAGCATCATTACCATCGTATTAAATAAAAGTGACAAAAAACAATCGTTTAATTTGAACTTAGATGAACAAGTAGTTAAAACCTCTTTAAACGCAGGTGCCGTTGGCACATATATCTGGAAAAGATAAACCTAAGGTATTACCCTACGATCAAATGATTATTCTGTACGATGGAACCAATCATTTGATCGTATTTTAAGGGATGGAATTGAGAAATAAACTCACCTTGACTCATATAAACCTCACTCTATCTGCTTTATAACATTATTAAAGAATGATTTACATTAACTATACCATTTGAAACTTAATAATTAGACATCATGAAACTTAGACAAATAGCGCTTGGTGCCCTTTCTATAATAATGTTGGCCTGCACCACCCAGCCCAAAGAATCAAATAAAGAGATAATTGCAGAGGCCACTTTTAATGCTCAGGAAAAAACAGTGAGTGTCTACACCACTCAAAAGGATTCAAACCTTAAATTATCACTTGAATCGAAGGCTATTTTTTCGCCAAGCTCTCAACCGTTAGAAAGTGAAGTTGCAGTCTTTGTTAATCCCCAAAAGCAATTTCAAACCTTTTTGGGAATTGGAGGAGCCATAACAGATGCTTCAGCCGAAGTGTTTAGCCAACTAACTGCTGATAAACAAGAAGAATTATTGAATGCTTATTTCGGTGCTGATGGTATCGATTACACCTTATTACGCACAACCATTCATAGTTGTGATTTCGCCAGTGGCAGTTATACTTATATAGAAGAAGGAGATAAAGAACTAAAAACCTTTTCCATTGAACACGATCAGCAATTTCGCATTCCGATGATAAAAAAAGCCATGGCAAAGGCGAGTGATTCATTGGTGTTTTATGTAAGCCCTTGGAGCCCTCCTGCTTTCATGAAAGGCAAAGAGCACATGTTACAAGGTGGAAAGTTATTACCCGAGTATTACCAATCGTGGGCCAATTATTATGCCAAATTCATTAAAGCATACGAGGCTGAGGGGATGCCTATATGGGGTCTGACCATTCAGAATGAACCAATGGCTGTACAAACTTGGGAATCGTGTGTTTATACGGCTGAAGAAGAACGTGATTTCCTTAAAAACTACCTTGGTCCAACCTTAGAGAAAGAAGGATTAGGAGATAAAAACATTGTGGTGTGGGATCATAATAGAGATTTAATCTCTCACCGCGCCAACACCATCTTCGGCGATCCGGAAGCGGCTAAATATGCTTGGGGCATTGGATTCCATTGGTACGAGCGATGGGCTGGTGGTGAATCGATGTGGGACAACCTGCGTAATGTAAAAGAATCATTCCCTGAAAAAGAATTATTATTTACCGAAGGCTGTATTGAGAGTTTCAGCCAGGACGGCTATCAACGTTGGGCCAATGCCGAACGTTATGGCCGATCGATGATCAACGATTTTAATTGTGGAACCGTTGGATGGACCGATTGGAACATTTTACTCGATCATATCGGTGGCCCCAACCATGTGGGTAACTTCTGCTTTTCGCCCGTCCATGCCGATACTCGTAACAATGAATTGATTTTTACACCATCGTATTATTACATCGGGCATTTCTCAAAATATATTCGCCAAGGAGCTAAACGCATTAGCACTACCTGCAGTCGCAGTCATCTTATTTCTACCTCCTTTTTAAATTCAGATGGCCGCATGGTAACGGTAGTAATGAACGATGGAGAGGAAGCAATTAGCTACAAGTTGATTGTTGATACTGAAGAAACAACTGTAACGATTCCTGCAAGAGCCATACAGACTTTGATATACTAGAAGCGTGTAGATATTCCAATTAAAGGCTGCCTTATGGTGGCCTTTTTCGTCCAGCACAAACCAGGGAACGGTTCCTTTAAAAGTAACATCTCTGTAAAAATTAATTCAAGTTCAGAATACTCTACCATAATATTATTGCGCACTGCCAATAAACCGAATTCTATCGGGATCACGCTATCGAAAAAGGTATAGATGCATAATACCTTTTACAAACCAAAACGATTGATAAAAAATCAAACTGTGCTTTTGTAAGGGCATTAACTCCCGAAAAAAATCGGGACAGGCTATTATAATTAACAAAATGATTTATCAATCATTTTGGAGTACAATTGGTATAAGACATTAAACACTATTTTAATAGAATACTAATTTGTTTTTGAGAGCATTTAAATTTTAATTAATAGTTTTGTTTAAACGAAACCAAATCCCATATCGTGGCTTCTAACAAAACCTTACAAATACTATTCACAGCTATTGGCATTGGCTTATTTGTAGCTTACGTATTAATCGTTTTTCAGCCCTTTGGCACCGATGATTTCCGACACCCCAATAAAAATCTGTTTTTAGCCGGCTATGGTGCCATCATAACATGCAGCTATGTGATCATTTACCTTTTGTTTGATCACTTAATTCGGCCTCGTTTGGTATTGATTGGCATATGGTCATGGGTATTTGAAGCGGTATTACTAGTTACAACAGTTTTACTCAGTTTAACCGCTAGCTTTTTCTATCATCATTGGTTTATTGGTTCGCAGATTAATTGGTTCACTTACTTTGGTTTTTTAATATTAGGTGGAAGTATCTCCATTATTCCCATTGCTATCATTATTGTTTTGCGCTACCAACTAAAAAACCGAAACATTCAACGGACCATCAACAAAGAAAAAAAAGAGGAAGTACAACTAGTTCTTTCAAGTAATAACAAAAGTGATGAGGACGTGAAATTGACACCCTCTACTTTAGTGTATGTGATGGCCAATGGTAATTATACAGAAGTATATCAACTTGAAGGTGATGAGTTGAAACGTATAATGCTTCGAAATTCTTTGAGTAATATTCAGCAACAATTGCCTGAGCATCATTTCATGAAAGTTCATCGCTCCTACATTGTTAATGTTCGATATCTGGAAAAAGTATATACGCAACAATCCAACTATTTTCTTCTATTAAGTGTTGCCAAGGTAGAAATACCCTTATCACGAAATGCCATATCCGAAGTGCGCCAATTATGTACAAAATAGCACTTGTAATTCGTCCCTCGCACTTGTAATTGGTACGGTACACACGCAATTCATCACATCTTCTTGCAGGTGATCACACTTATTTTTTTCATCGCTGGAGCCATCCTTTCTTTGCTGAAAAGAACAATCAAATAGTTTTAATCAGTATTAAAAACAAGGCTTCATGAAAGAGTTTATAAAAATTACAAGCATTGCAATATTAGGATATACACTTGTGTTAATTGGCAAAATTACACCTCATGTACTTGCTCCTTTTAAACAATACGCATGGGTAGAAGAAAACTACAGCTTTATCCATTATACAACGGGTAATCTAATTCAGATTACACTCTGTTTTTTATTCACATATCTGGTTTTACGCTTCATAATTAAAAGCAAGGTATCGGTATTTTCAGCTTTGGGTTTATCACGAAACATTGGTAAAGGCATGCTACTTGGTTTAGCTTTTACCTTACCCATGTTTATTGGTTATGTCTGGCAGGTTGGCCTACAAAACGATATTAAAATCACAACCCTAATTACGCATGCAGCCTATCCTGGTTTTAGCGAAGAATTGGTTTATCGGGCTTTCTTTATCGGTTTATTATTTCGGTATACGCGCTTAGGTTTTTTCCCTATTGTACTCATTGTCTCTCTTATTTTTGGAGCCGGTCACCTTTACCAAGGAGAAAGCATCATGCACAGCGCCATGGTGATGATAGTAACCAGTTTGGGAAGTATGTTCTTTGCCTGGATCTATTTCGAATACAAATGGAACCTGTGGTTGCCTATTACCATGCATACATTAATGAACCTTTGCTGGAATGTATTTGCCCTCAACACCAATGATGCCGCCGGAAATACTGTCGCCAATACCTTTCGGGTTTTCACCATACTATTAGCTGTCTTTGTAACGCTGTATAGGCTATACAAAAAAGGGAGTGCACTCAAAGGAAAGTTGATATGGAAGTCACATACGTCTTAAATTATATGAAGCCGTATTGATAATTTTGAATGGGTATTAACCTTAAAGATATACACCCCGATATTTTTTTATAAACCGCAGATGACACGACTTAATGCCATTAGATAATCACGGATTAATATTTTTTTCAATCTGTGATTACCTAACGACATTTACAATTTTATAACATCTTTACTTTTTACCGAAAATACTCTTTGGCAGCAGTATCTGGGCCTGAAAGCGCCATTGCCATTCAGGGCCAAAATCCGGTCTTACCACATTGTAATACAACTGGGTTTGTAAATTCAATGGTAGTTTTCCTCCCAACATCACCAGCTTTCCACCGCCTGCACCTATGGGCATAATCCAGCGGTCGTCAACTTTGGCTTCCCAGTCGGCCGTAATAATGGGTGCGGAATTAACATACCAGCCGCCGCCCAATTGCCTAACCACAAAAACGTTTACAAGCATGTGGTTCACATCAGCGGCGTCCGATTTTCCGGCAAAAGACCAGGCATTGTTAATTAAAGCACCAAAGGTCCATACTTCGGTTTGTTGCAAAGCAACAAAGGAGGGGCCAACGCTCCATTTTTGTGTGCCTCGCATGCTACCTCCGGTGGGGAGTTCGAATACGGGACCAAAACCCCACATGACACCCTTACTTTCGGGCGCATAAAAAGCCGAAAATACAATGTCACTTAAGCCGGAGCTTAGTTTTCCACTTTCGTTGGCAAAATCGGGAATGCGCACAATGGGCATAATGGTACGAGTAATAAACTTTCCGCCCGCAAAAGGAATCACCGGCTGAATATTTAAAATATTCATATTTCGATTATGCTCGCCGTAGTTCATATTCAGATTGTTCTGAAACGGAAAGCTCATTAAGTCGGCCAAAGGGTTAGCTGCAGCGGCTGATAATTCTTCGTTGGATTGCTGCGCATTTACAGAGAAAACTCCGAGAAAAGAAATTGCTATTAATAACAATAAATTTTTTAAGTATTTCATAGTTCTATGTTTAAATTTTTTATTGTTTTACTAATTAAACAGTGGAAGGCACATAAAGTGGATTTATTTCTTTTTCACAGGTTTTACACTAGGAAAAATCCATTCTCCTTCTATAATTTCCTCGCGGGGCTGATACAAGCGAACCGTATAGTTCCATCCTTCCGTTATATGCAGATAATTTGAACTGTTGGGATCACCACCGAAATGGATGGTAAAGGAACCATCCTTGTTGGGGGTACCTGTAATGTTATTGACGCTATAGGCCTTATATTCATTTTCCTGAAAATAGCCATCCCTGTTGTATGAGCTTATTGACCAAAATGCGTCAACCGGAACATCCTTAACGGTGAGTTCATAAGCGCCTACAGGCAGATTCGGTTCAATGGTAAGATAAAATGCCTCACGTTCAGGTAAACCACCCCACCCGAATGCTGTGCCAAGCAAATGGCGCACTTTATCAACATCTTCTTCTTTTCCGAACATCCTGCTTGTTTCTGGCATACCTCTGCTCAGTTCAATCAATGGCTTATAGGTAGCTTCATAACTTACCTTATCGTAATTCGGGTGCGTATAAGGTTTAGAAGATTTTGCTTCTATGGTGATCCCATCCTGAATAGCCCACACCTTTTTTATATCCTTTGGATCTAAATCATCAACCAAGATGCGTAAGTTAACACTCACATAAGGAGTACCGAACTCTTCCATTGTTAGTTTATAGGTGCCAGGTTTGTGATATACCTTATTATTAAAGTGCTCTTCATTGATGATCATAGCAGACACATAGCGGCCCTCTGTTTCAGGAATAGTCAGCGTTGCTCCCTCAGTGATATCCACAATAGCTGCACTGTAGTAGGTGTCTCGATTCATTCGAATAACATTTTGTTGATCTAAGGGCGTTGGCTCTCGCAGGTGTATGAATTTATTGACTTCGCCACCCTCAACCAATGTGAGCACTCGATCGAACTGAAAGGCTGTTTCGGCACGCGTAAAATTATCGACGTTTACAATAACAAGTTCATCGGTAGATGATTTTGGGCTTGTAGCTTCTTGCGCCTGTAATTGAGTTACTCCTAAGAATAAGGCAATTAGAAAAATTGTAATTTTTTTCATAATAATCTAGCTTTTGCTTTTTTTATAGTTAATAGTTTGATTCAGAAATGATACCAATCCCAATTCGCACCATTCCTGAATCATTTGTTAGCCCAGTTAATAATTAACTGAGCTGTAATATTCTTAAATATCTCTATTCAATATATTTGATATTAATACTGTTGATTTTTCCGTTGAACTTAAATGGTGCTCTATCGAAGTAATCCAATGATACTGGCGAACCTAAGTCCATACCTATATCAAATGTTTCAATCCCATGACCACCAGGAACTGACTGTTCTATGCGTCCGCGTCCAACTTCTTTTCCATTCACTTTTAAAGTAAGTGTAGCTGGAGCCATACGCTCCTTGCTGTCATACTTTGTCTCTACTTCTATTTTCACTTTTCCCGTAGGAATAGCTGATGCAGATGAAACCTTATAACGATTTAGTGTCATAGAATTGTATTCAACTTTTAAGAATCCTTTATCCATGAACACTGTGAACCCTGACGAGATACCACCAAGTACAAAAAGTACACCTTCTGCATCTTTAGGTATGCCGGCATCAATCACAGCCAGTGTAGATCGTCCACTTGAAAACTTTGGTGCCATGGATTCATGAATCCTAGTTTGACCTTCATAAAATGTCCACTCTTGAAGTGTTGTAGCAGGTAGTTCTGAAGGACTAAAAAACATCGTATATAGTGAAGCCCCTATAGGGTATACGAGATTATCTGTCGCTTCTTCATCAAACAATACTTTTAGTTCAGCCAGTTTTTTAGGATTCTCTTTAGCGAGATCTTTAGATTGAGAATAGTCATTGTTTAGATTATAAAGTTCCCACTTTTCTTTTTCTGGTTCCCAGTTCATGACTCTAGACAAGTCAGTTGACCATGGTGCACGAGGACCAGGAGTCCCTGCCATCCAACCATCATGATAGATTCCACGGCTACCCATTATTTCAAAGTATTGTGTCTTCTTAGTAGTTTTTGCCTCCGGTTCATTAAATGTATATGCCATAGATACGCCATCTAGTGGCTGCTGTTCTACGCCATTTACAACATTAGGAGGTGTAATCTCAAGAATGTCATAAAGCGTAGCTGCTATGTCATTTACATGGTGGAACTGTGAACGGATTTTCCCGTCATGTTTTATCTTTGCAGGCCATGATATAACCATAGGAGTTCGTGTTCCACCTAGATGTGCAGCGACCAACTTGGTACCCTGAAATGGTGCCGCTCCTGAATAAGCCCATCCGTGGTGATACATAGCGTCAAGCTTAGGTCCACCCAAGGCATCCAACCCACCATAGTCTTTATTGAGTACGTTAATTTGCTGTTGCGTACTCGATGGCATTGCATTATGTGCCCTAAGTTCAGAGATAGTTCCGTCCATGCCTTCTGCCGAAGGACCATTATCGGAGTTAATATAGATGATCAGGGTATTGTCGAGTAATCCTTGTCGTTCTACCTCATCAACAATCTTTCCATATTGCACATCCGTATGTTCAAGGAATCCTGCATATATTTCCATCAATCGTATCTGAAACTCTTGCTGAGACTTAGGGATATCATCCCATTTCTGCATGCTTTCTGCCAGTGGATTTAGAACAGCATCCTGAGGTATCCATCCCAGTTCTTTTTGTTTTTTAATGGTCATGGTTCTGAGTACTTCCCAGCCTTCATCAAATTTTCCGTCATACTTGTCTGCCCACTCTTTGAAAATATGGAAAGGCCCATGTACTGCACCTGGGGTGAAGTAGACTAAGAAAGTTTGTCAGGGTTAAGGGTTTTACTGGTTCTAATCCACTCAATAGCTTTTTGAGCCAAATCCTCAGTTAAATGATACTTGGGGTTATGGGATACTTCTATAGGGGTGGTGTTTTCAAATAATGCAGGTTCATACTGTGATGTTTCTCCTGCCAAAAATCCATAAAAGTGATCAAACCCTAGTCCTGTTGGATAACGGTCGAAGGGTCCGAGCTTTGTAATGTCTGTAGCAGGTGTATTGTGCCACTTACCAAATGCTGCAGAATTGTATCCGTAGTCATTAAGCACCGTTGCAAAGGTTGCTGTGGACTTTGGTATCTTACCTACATAACCATCCCAGTCGGAAGCAAGCTCAGCGATCTGGCCGGCACCCACACGGTGATGGTTTCGTCCTGTTAATAAAGAAGCTCTTGTAGGAGAACACATAGCCGTAGTGTGGAATGCGTTGTAGCTGATACCGGATTTAGCCAGGCGCTCCATGGTTGGCATATGTACAGGTCCTCCAAATACTTCAGGATTTGAAAAACCAGCATCATCAGTCATAAAAATGACAATGTTTGGAGCATCTGCAGGTAAATGATTTTCTGCTACACGCCACTGGTGTTTTGAATCTGCCAATGTTTTTCCAGCGGTACTTGCCGAAGTTGGTTCTGGAAATGGTAAGACTTCCCCATTTTTAGCCATTTCCTTTGCATCCTTAGATGCCGGTTCCTGAGTACAAGAACTAAGTAATAGCCCAATGATTACTGTGAAGGCTATTAAAATATTTGTTTGTTTTTTCATAATAATAATTTATTAGATTCAGCTATTGCACCTTAAGCAATGGTGGATTTACCCACTCGCCATTTACAGCTTCTTCTTTAGGCCCATAAAGCCTCATTGTACAGTAAAATGGACCATCGGGAGCTGGTAACCAATTGGACTTTAATGCAGCCTTCGGAGCATCTTTCTGTATGTAAAATGTTAAGGAACCATCATCATTATAAACAAAGTCTTCCAACATATTTGATGTCAATAAATATCGGTCTAATTCATTGTGAATAAACAATTGTGTTATGCCATCGTACATACTGAACGACCAAAATGCTTTTACAGGTGGTAATTCATCTTTTTTAAATGTTAATGTGTAATTGTATTTCGAAGCATCGTAAGGAATACCCGGTGCCTCCATTAAATAGGTGGGATAAGTTGCTTCTTGTGCCGAATTTCCATAAAGACCGTTTAGAGCAGCCACCGCACGCATAGCATAAAAATTATCAGAATCGTAATTCTCCTTTGCACTTTTGGTGAGAAAATCACGGGTTCCAAAAATTTTGGTACTTGTTAAAGGATCTGCTGCTATTTTGGTAGTATAATCTGTAATCTCTTTGAAGCCTTCCTTAACACCTTCTTCAATGGCCTTTTGAGTTTCTTCATCAAAACTGTTAATATCAAATCCTTTTTCGGTACCAATACCCAGCTTAGCAAATTTATTTCTCAATTTAACTTCAGATGCAACCGGATTGGTTAGGTTTAGCATAAAATTCATATAATTAAGAGATGCAGCCGTAAACTCATCGCCATCACTCCATGCTATGTAATTCTCTATTTTCTCTGATTTTACAGGCTCTTCACCCAAAAAACTACTTAATCCTTGAATTTGATATTCATCTTGAATTGCTTGTACATTTGGAAGGTCTTTTGCATCTATTAATTGCGTGCGTACTACTACAAAAAACAAATCTGTTTCACTATAAAGTATATCTGTTATTCCGTCTGGCCTTTCGCCTTTCCAACCTTCTTGGGCTATTAAGAATTTCCCTGCTTTATTACCCGTTGATAATGTTCCTAAATAGCCAAAATTATGGGTGTATAAATCAATCAATTGAAAACTGTAGTATCGACCTTCTTCCATTTCAGGAACTGATAATACGATGGGCTCATTTCTTATATCAAGCCAAAACATGCAGTAAGGGGTGTCCGAATTTGGTGTGACTATAGCCTTATCTTCAGGGGTAAACACACGTGCCTCACAACTTTTTTCGTTGAATGCGGCTTTGTACTCAGGCGATTTTTCATTCAATGTATAATTGTACATTGTTTTGTAATTTACTACCAGAGGGAAGCCATACACATAAGCTTCTTTAGTAATTTCTTTGGCTTCTTCGGGTGTAAGGTTTTTTGTTTTTTGTGTACAGCTGAATAATGTTGTTACTATAACGGCTGTAAGAATTAAGTTGATTTTCATGAATTTGGTATTTTAGTGTTCTTTTAATATGTATACTATATATAAGCTCAATAATTAGTTCTATTGTAGTTTAATTAATGGAATAGCCATTTCAGGAGTGATTTCTTTCGTCCTTTTTTCGAATTTTGGCTCTTCATGATATTGCTTAAGAGTGGTGTCAATAAAATTACTATTCGATAATGAACTCTCAATAGAAGCTTTCTTCTTATCAGATGTGGTTATTTCTTTACCTTTAAGTATTACATTTTTACAGCTCTCAAACTGCGAATTATCGGAAGAAATTGGGTTTATTACCACATTATTTTTTACCACACCCAGTGAGTGTGTCGATGAAATTATATACGTTCCTCCGGATTTTAGCTCGCAGGCTAAAAACTTCTTCTTTTCTGAAACAAACCATAATAACTGTTCACCAGCTGGCAATTCGTAGCGTATATACCCTTTCCCCTTAAAAATACCCACAAAGTTTTCGTTATGGAAAACCCTAAAGTTTAGCGCCGAACCAAAACTGGACGTACGCACAATATATACTACAGCATTTCCTTCAGCGGGGGGAATGAATTTCTGTGCAGATACAACGATGCAGATGAGAGAATTTAGTACAACTAGTAACAGTCTTTTTTTTACCATCGTTTGTTTTATTTCGACTTCTTCCTTATAAACAAAGATGAAGAAACGAAACGTTTTTTATTTAGACAGGGGTGTCGACAAACCGAAGTTTATTGTCCTTTTTATTAGCCAACTCAATTAATGGTAAAATACTAGCCATTATTTCATGGCATAGTTCACATAGGTAGTCAACGGAGTAATTGTTAAAACTTAACCTCGAATACCAGGTGTCGGTTAAAGTAAACCACAACTGCTTCACCTGATCATCCGGTAAGTTTATATTAAAATACGCCTTAAATTTTGGTATTATTAAATCAGCCGAAAGCGCTACTCCCTTTATATGCGCTTCGTTGTATCTTGAAATATCACGGTGCTTAAATAAGTTTTTAGCAAATTGTATTCCTAATTTAAACGCATAAATCTGTTCGTATAAGTCTGGAATAAAAACATTCAAGCTTTTACTTAACTCAACATTAAAAATTTCGGCGGTACTTTGAAAATGCAGATCAATTATTTTATCCAATAAATCATCTTTACTATCGAAATAGTAATAAAAATTAGTACGCGGAAGTCCACACTTTTTTGCAACTTCTTTTATGGAGAAGTTTTCTGGTCCTTTTTCTGCAAATAAACAATAAGCCGCTTCGAGCCAGATCGAATATGTTTCGGGTGTACACACATTGTAAAGTTAACAGTTTAATATTTAAATAAAAGCTATAAAACAGCTCATTCAAACATAAATATGATAATGCGCTCAAAAGGAAAGATACTGTCGACTTCCCTTTTTTAGGACATGTTAAAAGTAGACTTTTTTCTTTTTTCTCAAAACCAATTTTCAAAAGCTCTTTTAGTAAGGCTGAATGGT
>JAFMVD010000018.1 GCA_025499625.1 Carboxylicivirga fragile
GGTCTAATTTGAAATAAAAAACCAAACGCCCAATAAATGGGCGCTGTAGAAGAGAATTTTATGAATCCCGACTTTAGTCGGTTAATAGTGATTAATTATATAAGAACGATGAACTTGAACAAACTGGTTTTCTGGTAATTTTTCAATCCAATATTTCAAGGTGTAATTCACAAAATACCTTTTATTTTTATGGTGCACCATCGTGTAATCTCCATCCGATTTTATATAAAAAATATCATTGAAGTTTAATACAACTTGTTCGTAGCCAGACTTAACCAGAATGGTATTGTTATTACTTTCTTGATATTCACTAACAGCATTTTTCATATTGTATAGCTCAAATACCTTGTAAGTCGCTTTCTGGAAACGCTCAAACGAGAATGGTTTTAATAGATAGTCAGCTATATCAAGCTCATAACCTTGAATGGCGTAATTTGAGAATGCAGTTGTAACAATTATATAGGGTCTATTATTCAAGTTTTTAATTAATTCAATACCGGAATATTCAGGTAAGTGTATATCCAGAAAAATAAGGTCAACCTTTTCGGTGCTAATAAATTTTAGGGCATCATTGGCGCTAAAAAACACCTTCGCCAGATTTATATAATCTATATCAGCAATGTATCTTTGTAATACGCGCTGAGCAGGAGCTTGGTCTTCAATAACAATACTGTTAATCATTTTGGTAATTTTAATGAAACAGAAAATATACCATCTTTAATATTGGTCTGCAGCTTATAGTTATTTCCATAACAAATTTTAAGCCTTTCCTCAACATTCTTCAATCCAATTCCATGCTCCAAACCGCTATTGTTGCTTATGTTTTGAAAATTATTCGTGCAATAAAAAGCAATGAACTCTTCCTCATTAGATATTGAAACAGAAATCTTAATATTTTTTGTTTGGCTCGATGATGCATGTTTAAATGCATTCTCTACAAATACAATATAAATAAGAGGGGCAATAGAAGTATTGGCTGCAAACTCATCATAATTGAAGGTAATTAGCCCTCGTTCTTCGAGTTGGATATTGCATAACTCTATATAGTTTTCCAATGTTTCAATCTCACCCCGAAGAGCTACCATGTTATCATTACATTCATAAAGCATATAACGCAAAAGGGAAGAGAGTTTTAATATTATTTCTGAAGTCTTGTCTGAGCTTTCTAATGAATAGGAATAAAGATTATTCAAATTATTAAATAAGAAATGTGGATTAATTTGAGATTTAAGATGTTGTAATTGACTTTCGGCTAGTAAAACATTTAGAGTTGCAATTTTTTTCTCCTTTTGAAGGGCATCCCAAGCAAATTTATAGCCAACAAATAGCAAGATATTGGTCATTGGTTTTACAATCGAAATCAAATTAAAATCAATGGCTCTCGTTTCAGGGTAAAATATTTGTTCAATAAAAAACTCTTCCAGAAGGAAAGAGACAATTAGCACGATTAAAGAATACACTGAAAATTGTCTGAACTTCTTTTTATAAAAGAAGACCGGAAGAAATACATAGCTGATTAGAATAGCAGCCCAAACATTATTGAGCAAAAAAACGGATTCATCCCATCGAAAGACCTCTTCATTTTCGTTATAAGCTCTTAAAATAAAAAGCAGAAATACAATTAAGCCAAACAGACTATATTCCTTTATCTTATTGTTTACAGACATGTTTTTCATTTAAACTTTTAATCTCATGTTTTGCTGCTTGAAGAGCTATTTTCAATTGCTTTTTATCGCCAATATTATTTCTGACATCAAAAGTACAACGTTGAATTAATCTTTCACAATAATCAATACGTACATCTTCTGATAAATAAACAATAGCTTGCTTGTATAGAGAATCAATTGATAATAATGAGTTGTTGTTTCTTCTCTTCAAAAACATATTTAAGTAGATTTTTTTCTTTTATCGAATAAAATCAAAAATCAATCCACAGCAGAACAGGAAGTGCTCTAAATCGACAAACGACTTAATTAACATGTCGAACGACAATAGGAAAAATAACACATTCCATAAATTTGTTTATTCCTAATTAAGAATAATTCTTATTTAGCTTTTATTGCATTGAATAATTCAGTAATTTATATAAAAAAAATGTCATGGAAAAACACCCGGAAAATGTAAGTAAATGTCCTGTAACAGGAGCAGTTGGTAAGCACAATCATGGTGGCGGAGGAACAAAAAACCGCGATTGGTGGCCTAAGCAATTAAAGTTAAATATTCTGCGTCAGCACTCATCTTTATCTAATCCAATGGGGGAAGATTTTAATTATGCTGAGGAGTTTAAAAGTCTTGATTATGATGGAATCAAAAAAGACCTACATAGTTTAATGACTGATTCTCAAGATTGGTGGCCTGCCGATTTTGGACATTACGGACCATTTTTCATTCGTATGGCGTGGCATAGCGCCGGAACATATCGAACAGGCGATGGTCGTGGCGGCGCTGGAACCGGACAACAACGATTTGCACCTTTAAACAGCTGGCCCGACAATGTCAACCTGGATAAAGCGCGTAGGTTGTTATGGCCCATCAAACAAAAATATGGCAAACAAATATCTTGGGCAGACCTGATGATTCTTACCGGGAATGTAGCTCTGGAGTCAATGGGTTTTAAAACCTTTGGTTTTGCCGGTGGTCGTGCTGATGTTTGGGAACCAGAAGAAGATGTTTATTGGGGTACGGAAACTGAATGGTTGGAAAACGATAAGCGTGATTTGGATTTAAAGAAAATGGATAATCCACTTGCTGCTATTCAAATGGGATTGATTTATGTTAATCCTGAAGGTCCGGGTGGTAATCCTGATCCGAAATTGGCTGCTAAGGATATCAGAGATACTTTTGCCCGAATGGCAATGAATGATGAAGAAACCGTAGCCTTAATTGCAGGAGGTCATACATTCGGTAAATGTCATGGAGCTGGAGATGCCGACCATGTAGGAGCCGAACCTGAAGCTGCTGACTTGCAAGAGCAAGGCTTAGGGTGGATAAGTTCGTTTGGTATAGGACATGGTGATGATACAATTTCCAGTGGGCTTGAAGTAACATGGACACAAACACCGGCAAAATGGAGTTACTACTTCTTTAAAAATCTGTTTGAGTATGAATGGGAATTAACTAAAAGCCCTGCAGGGGCGCACCAATGGGTTGCAAAAGATACAGGTGGAGAAATGCCCTATGCTCAAGACCCTAAGAAAAAGCATCGTCCAACTATGCTTACAACTGACCTTTCGTTACGTTTCGACCCGGAATACGAAAAAATATCAAGACGCTTTTATGAACATCCTCTTGAATTTGCTGATGCTTTTGCACGCGCCTGGTTTAAATTAACGCATCGTGATATGGGGCCGAAAGCGCTTTATCTGGGGGCAGAAATACCTTCGGAAGATTTGATTTGGCAAGATGTTATTCCTGCTGTTAACCATGCTTTAATTGATGATAAAGATATCGCAGACTTAAAATCGGAAGTTTTAAGTTCAGGTTTATCGGTATCTCAATTGGTTTCTACTGCCTGGGCATCTGCTTCATCATTTCGTGGTTCAGATAAGCGAGGTGGTGCCAATGGAGCACGTATCCGATTAGCGCCTCAAAAAGATTGGGAAGCAAACAACCCGAAACAGTTAAGTGAAGTATTAAAAAAACTTGACAACATTCAGGAAGAATTCAACAATTCACAGTCTGGCGATAAAAAAGTATCACTTGCTGATTTAATCGTTTTGGCTGGCTGTGCAGGTGTTGAGAAAGCTGCAAAAGGCGCTGGTCTTGCTCTTAATGTGCCATTTACTCCTGGACGTATGGATGCTTCTGAGGAACAAACCGATGTAGAGTCATTTGCTGTTATGGAGCCGGTTGCTGATGGTTTTCGCAACTATCTGAAAAAGAAATTTGCCATGTCAACAGAGGACTTATTGGTTGACAAAGCGCAATTACTAACACTAACTGCTCCGGAAATGACTGTGCTTATTGGTGGAATGCGCGCCTTAAATACGAATGCTGATGGTTCTAGCCACGGCATATTTACCGAGCGCCCTGAAGTTTTAACAAATGACTTCTTTGTAAACTTACTTGACATGGGTGTGGCTTGGATGCCAAAAGACGACACACAAGAATATTTTGATGGTAGAGATAGAAAAACAGGAAAAGTTAAATGGACTGCAACGCGAGCAGACCTTGTTTTTGGTTCGAACTCCGAGTTAAGAGCCTTGGCTGAGGTATATGCGAGTGCAGATGCCAACGAAAAATTTGCAATTGATTTTATAGCTGTATGGACTAAAGTAATGGATCTTGACAGGTTTGAATAGATTATTAACTTCAAAATGAAAAGCAAAATGAAAACAACACCATTATTAATCGCCAGTGTAATTATTCTGGCTTCTTGTTCCGGTAAAATGGAAAAACAAGAAGAAACAAAAGGTGAATGCCCCATGGGTTTTGATAAAGGGCACAAAAAAGAACAAGTAGCAAAAAACAAGTCCATTGATGATTGGTGGCCTAATAAGTTAAATGTTGATGTGCTTGCTCAAAACTCGGAATTATCTAATCCTATGGATGAAGATTTTGTTTACGCTGAAGCGTTTAACAAACTAGATTATTTCCAATTAAAAAAAGATATCGAAGCAGTATTGGTTGATTCGAAAGACTGGTGGCCTGCTGACTACGGTAATTATGGACCATTGTTTGTTCGAATGGCCTGGCATAGTGCGGGTACTTACAGAACCGGTGATGGTAGAGGAGGTACACGTATGGGGATACAACGATTTGCACCTCAAAACAGTTGGCCAGACAATGTAAGTCTTGATAAGGCTCGCAGATTATTATGGCCAGTTAAACAAAAGTATGGTAAACAGATTTCCTGGGCAGATTTATTGATTCTTACCGGAAATGTATCCTTAGAGGCAATGGGTTTCAAAACGATTGGTTTTGCCGGTGGTAGAGCTGATGTTTGGGAACCTCAGGAAGATGTATATTGGGGGCCAGAAGGCGATTGGTTAGAGTCGAGAAGGCTCAATGAAAAAGGTGAATTGGATTTGGCTACTGAAAATCCATTGGCGGCTGTTCAAATGGGATTAATATATGTAAACCCTGAAGGACCTGATGGAAATCCTGATCCACTTGCATCTGCAAAAAATATTAGAATATCGTTTGCCAGAATGGGAATGAATGATGAAGAAACAGTAGCTTTAATTGCCGGTGGACACTCCTTTGGAAAAACGCATGGAGCAGGACCTGCTGATCATGTTGGCCCATCTCCTGAAGAAGCTCCAATTGAAGAGCAAGGCTTAGGATGGAAAAGCACCTATAAATCAGGAGTAGGTAAAGATGCCATCACCTCGGGCTTAGAAGTAATTTGGACACCAACACCTACAAGATGGAGCCATTCATTTTTACAATTATTGTTTAACAATGAGTGGGAATTAACAAAAAGTCCCGCAGGGGCTCATCAGTGGACTACTAAGGCTGAAGCTGAAATCATTCCAGATGCTTTTGATAAAAACAAAAGACACAAACCAACAATGCTTACTTCCGACATAGCATTAATATATGACCCTGTTTATAAGGAAATATGTCAAAAGTTTATTGATGAACCTTTAGCATTTGACAAAGCCTTTGCCGATGCATGGTTTAAGTTGACACATAGAGATATGGGACCAAAATCAACCTACCTTGGTAAAGAAATTCCCAAAGAAAACTTTTTATGGCAAGATCCTATACCGACAAGGAATTCTGCTTTGATTTCTAAATCTGATATCAATAAACTTAAAAAAGAGATATTAAATGCTGGTATTCCCCATAACCAGTTAATTGAAACAGCTTGGGCTTCAGCTTCATCATATAGAGGCTCTGACAGAAGAGGTGGTGCAAATGGTGCTCGTATCCGATTAGAACCCCAAATTAATTGGGAAGCTAACAACCCGCAACAGCTTAAAACGGTACTAGCAGCTTATGAACAAATACAAAAGAAGTTTAATGCTGGTTCTAAAAAAGTTTCGATGGCTGACTTAATCGTATTAGGAGGAAATGTGGCGATTGAGAAGGCAGCATCAAAGGCAGGTATTAATATTTCGGTTCCATTTAATCCAGGAAGAATGGACGCTAGCCAAGATCAAACCGATGTTGAGTCATTTGTCGTACTAGAACCTATGGCAGACGGTTTTAGAAATTATCAAAAAAAGAAATATACCCTCACCACCGAAGAGTTGCTGGTTGATAAAGCTCAGTTATTAACTTTAACAGCGCCGGAAATGACAGTGTTAGTTGGTGGAATGAGAGTATTAAATGCTAATTTTGATGATTCAAATAATGGGATACTTACAAATAATGTAGGAGCCCTTACCAACGACTTCTTTGTAAATCTTTTAGATATGGATACCTACTGGACTCCCAAATCAGAAGATAAACTTGAATTTGAAGGTAAAGAAAGAGGGACGAATAAGGTTCGATGGACTGCTACCAGGGCAGATTTAATATTTGGTTCTAATTCAGAATTAAGAGCATTAGCAGAAGTATATGCAAGTGATGATGCTAAGGAAAAATTTGCGAAAGATTTTATAAATGCCTGGACAAAAGTGATGAATCTTGATCGATTTGATTTAAAACAATAGTTAATATATTATTGGTTAATAGGAGTTTTGTAACTCCTGTTAACCAATTTGTAAAGAAATGGGCAAATGAATTTTTCATTAGAGGAAATAAGAAATAAATTATCGGAAAAAGGCTTGAAAGTAACCCCTCAACGACTTACTATACTTGATGCAATTTATAAATTAGGGGGGCATCCTACGGTCGATAAAATTATTGAGTATGTCCGAAAAAGTAGCCCAAATATTGCTTCCGGAACAGTTTATAAAACCCTTGACACATTAATTGAAAACAATCTTGTAAAGAGGGTAACAACAGATAAGGATGTAATGCGATACGATGGAAATATTAACAAGCACCATCATTTATATTGCACAGAATGTGATGTGATTGAGGATTATATTGACGAAGAATTGGATACTCTGTTGAAAGTTTATTTTAGTAATAAGAAAATTAAAGATTTTGATATCAAAGACTTTGTCCTTCAAATAAAGGGCACATTTAATAAGTGCTGATTATCAATTAATACTGAATACATTTGTGTGTAATATCATGGAAGCCATAGGGAAGTTATACTAGCTTCTCTATTTTACTTTGCAATTAAAATGAATTTACATAACTAATGTGAATTAGTTATGAGCAATTAAGTTGGTTTGAAGTCTACATGTTGAATATATCCTGAAGAATTGGTTTCAAGCCACTAAGGAAAAACTCCACCGCGATTACCATGACGATTAATCCCATCAATCGCATCAATACATTATTACCAGTTTCGCCAATGGTTTTAATAATTTTTCCAGAACTAAGGAGAATAAAATAGGTGATAAGTATAACCAAGGCCAGTGCTACAACTAATACCACTGCACCTTGAATGGTTTCCGCATCTTCCATTAATACAATGGCATTGGTGATGGCACCGGGTCCCGCTATCATCGGTATAGCCATAGGGGTAATGGATATATCATTAACGTATTTTTTTACTTCCGAATCTTTTATTTTTACCTTCGTTAGCCGAGCTTGCAACATATCCATGCCCATCAAGAAGAAGATAACGCCGCCAACAATACGAAAACTATTAACAGATATACCGAAGAAATTAAATAGTAATTGACCTGAAAGAGCAAATAGAAGTATCGTAATAAAACCAACAATAGATGCCTTTTTAGCTGTTTTTGCTCTGTCTTCTGGACTTAGATCGGCACTCATAGTCATAAAAATAGGCATTACACCCAAGGGGTTAATGAGTGTGAAGAAAGAGGTAAAAGTTAAAATGCCAAAAGTTACTAATTCGTTCATTATCTTGTCTTTTAAAATCAGATAAGTGGTTAATGAACGGTATTTATGGTTTGTATTGCTGTTTTGTTAATACAAATATCCGCAAAGTATTTCACGAGAAACATGACTTTTTCGATGTTCTCATTCTAAATAAGAGATAGTCGTGAGCTTTGTCATTAATAATTCTTGGAAAAGCACTTATTTTGGCAATTCAAAATGACCAAATAATAGAAAATTCAAGAAGATAAATTATAACTATATGGAGTTACAATCAACAAGAGAGGTGAAGAGTGATTTAGAGATAGCACAAGCTGCAAGCATGCAGCATATTTCAAATATTGCGAAGAAACTAAATATTAGTGAGGATGACCTGGAATTGTATGGTAAGTATAAGGCTAAGATACCTTTGCATCTGATTGATGAGGATATAGTAGCTCAAAATAATTTAATATTAGTAACCGCTTTAACACCAACACCTGCCGGAGAGGGTAAAACGACTGTTTCCATAGGATTAACTGAGGGGTTAAATAAGATTGGTAAACAAGCTACCGTTGTTCTGCGTGAACCATCATTGGGACCTGTGTTTGGAATAAAAGGTGGTGCTGCTGGTGGTGGATATTCTCAGGTGCTTCCTATGGAAGATATCAACCTGCATTTCACGGGTGATTTCTCGGCTGTGGAAAAAGCAAATAATTTATTATCAGCCTTAATCGATAATAATATTCAGAGTAAGACACGTAGTTTGAACATCGATCCTCGTACCGTCATTTGGAAACGTGTGATTGACATGAATGATCGTGCTTTGCGCGACATTGTAATCGGACTGGGCGGAACAGGTAACAGTATTCCTCGTCAAGATGGATTTAACATTACGGCGGCTTCCGAGATTATGGCTATTCTTTGTATGGCTAAAGGATTGGATGATTTGAAAGAGAAACTAGGAAGTATTTTTGTAGGTTTCACTTTCGACAAAAAACCTATCTATGCTCGCGACTTAAATGCTCAGGGCTCCATGGCATTGTTATTAAAAGATGCTGTTAAACCTAACTTAGTACAGACATTGGAAGGAAATCCAGCCATTATTCATGGTGGACCATTTGCGAATATCGCACAGGGAACAAACACAATAATAGCAACTAAAATGGGCTTGTCACTTTCTGATTATGTGGTAACAGAAGCTGGTTTTGGTGCTGACTTAGGAGCTGAGAAGTTCTTAAATATTAAATCGGTTGTTGGTGGATTAAAGCCAAAAGCTATGGTAATTGTAGCAACTATTCGTGCGCTTCGCCACCACGGAGGAGCAAGCAAAGAGGAGTACAATACACCAAGTAAAGAGCGTGTAGATATTGGCTTTGCTAATTTGGCTAAACACATCGAGAATGCTAAGAAGTTTGGTTTAAACCCGGTAATTGCCATCAATAACTTTATATCAGATAGTGAAGCAGAGATAGCTTTGATTAAAACACGTTGTGCCGAAATGGGAGTGGAGGCAGTAATGAGTCAAGGTTGGGAACTTGGCGGCGATGGTACTACCGATTTAGCTCGAGCTGTTGTAAGATCTGTTGAAGATGGGAATAATGACTTTACCCCATTGTACGATCATAAAGCACCTGTAGCTGAAAAGATTGAAACCATTGCGCGTGAAATATATGGTGCCGATGGTGTTGACTTTTCAAAACAAGCTCTTCTTGATATGGTGAAAATTGATAAACTTGGTTTGAATGATTTACCGGTTTGTATGGCTAAAACTCAGAAGTCTTTCTCTGATAATGAGAAACTGATCAATCGCCCCAAAGGATTTAAGGTAACGGTGCGTGAGTTTGAAATTGCTGCTGGGGCAGGTTTCATAATTCCAATTCTGGGTAAGATGATGCGTATGCCTGGTTTACCAGCTGTACCAGCTTCGGAAGGGATGGATATTGATAACGATGGGGTTGTTACAGGATTATCTTAAAATACAAAAAAGAATAATTAGCTAATAGCTGTCAGCTGATAGCTATTAGCTTTTTAATATTATTTCAAATTGGTATCGACTGATTGGCGCAATCACAAAAAACACTTCGTCTCCTTCCTGACATTGTTCATATAATTGTTTTTTTACCTTGTACCTCGTGTTTTTAATCACAAAATAAAATGAAGTAAAAGCCTCTTTTTCTTTTAGTAAGCAGCTCGACTTGCCACCACCTGCATCAAAATCAATGTGATTCTCCATTTTATCTATGACCTTAGTATGTAGCTCTTTTTCATCGTTGCGAATATCCTTAAGAAACTTGTTAGTCATCACATAAGCGACTAATAACCCACAAGATATAGCAACTACAGCCATTAGAGAATATTCAATAATTGATGGATCCGAAATGAAAAATGGCCAGATGAAAGCTAATAAAACAAAAGCAGCAGGAGCTGTTAATATGGAAAGAACTATGCCATCTTTACATTGGCGCTTTAGTTCTTTTATATCTTTTCCCGTCAGTTTTTGTTTTGAGTGGTAGCTCATCGCGCAGTATTAATTATCATTCCAATATTTCTTTTACTCGCCCAACTTGTCCATCTTCTAATCTAACCTTAATTCCATGCGGATGTTGCGGCGATTTGGTCAATATATCTTTCACTACACCTTCGGTTAAATTACCACTTCGCTGATCTTGTTTAAGTACGATGGCTACCTCAATACCAGGCTTAATATTTGCTCTTTTTTTGCCGTCCATTTTTCTTTCAAAATTAGCTTAAATTCATGTCATAATAGTTAGAGTTGTTACATTTTAATAAAACATCTAAAAAATAGTTAGTATTTAATCAAATTATTATGACTTTAGCTAAACAACTTATAATTTAGAAGTGTTTGTAGAGATAAAGCTTTTAATTATGAGTGAACAGATTGAAAAAGCCTTTCAAGAAGAGGTTGAATTAAAATATCAATTATATAATAGTTTGTTTTTAACATTGCCACTTGATGCAGTTGAGCAAACTGGTTTATTGTTGCCCTTACTGCAAGATGCTTGCAGAAATGGCTTGGCCAATGAACTATCTCCCGAAACAATAATTAAGCAGTTTTTTAAGGAACACAAACCTTCTTTTACAGAGGAGGAACAAGTACTATTTTTGTTTAAGGTAGTTCAATATGTTGAGCGTCAAATAGTGTTGATTGATGCTCTGGAAGAAGCTGCTTATAAAAAAATACATCGCATTGTTAAACATTGGGAGCGTATACGCGATAAGGTTAACCGAAAAAGTCTTGAAGAGGAGTTGGCCGAAGTGTTAAAATCTTTCAGTATCAGAGTAGTTTTAACTGCCCACCCAACGCAGTTTTATCCAGGCAAGGTTTTGGCCATATCAACCGATTTAACAGCAGCCATTAAAAAGGGTAACATAGCTTATGCGCGCGATTTGCTGCAACAATTGGGTAAAACAGCTTTCTTTAGGAAGAAGAAACCCACAGCATACGATGAAGCGCACGCTCTAATATGGTATTTAAGTAATATCTTTTATCCGGCAGTGGGTGATTTATTAGACAATGTTTCTAAAACTGTGGGCGATCATTATACTGTTGGGCAGCTAATTGCACTTGGTTTTTGGCCAGGTGGTGACAGGGATGGTAATCCTTTTGTAAAAGTTGATACAACGCTTAAGGTGGCTAAACGTCTTCGTTCAGCCATAAGTACTTGTTATTACGAAGATATTAAAGACTTAAAACGTCGTTTGAGTTTTGATGGGGTTTATGAGTTAATGAATGAGTTAGATCTGCTTTTTGTTGATGAATTATCTAATTCGAGTGGGGAGAAGAACATATCATTAAGCTACTTGCAACAAAAGTTAGATGAGATAGAATACTTGCTTGTAACAAAGCATCAGAGCCTGTTTCTGGAGCAATTCAAATCGTTCCGGCGTAAGGTAGATAGTTTTGGGTTTTACTTTGCAAGTATTGATATCAGACAAGATAGTCGTGTTATTGCAAAGGCCTTTGATGCGCTGGTTGATGCTAACCCTGGCTTATTACCCGACAATTATAATGAGTTCAGCGAAGCGAAGCAATTGGATGTACTATTAAATCTAAATGCTAAGGTTAGTTTTGATGGGGTTGAAGATGATGTATTGAGGGATACACTAGAGTCGTTTTCAGCCATTAAGCAAATTCAGACAATAAACGGAGAATTAGGTGCGCACCGATACATTATTAGCAATTGTCGGGGGGCAATTGATATGGCAAGGGTGATGGCTATGGGGCGTTTGTGTGCCTGGCAATCAGGTACATTATCTTTCGATGTGGTTCCATTGTTCGAAACCGTAGATGATTTAAAAGGTGCAGGAGAATCAATGACAAAAGTTTATCAACATCCTGTTTTCAAAGCTCATCTTGAGAATAGAAGTAAAAAGCAGACTGTCATGTTAGGTTTCTCGGATGGTACTAAGGATGGTGGTTATTTAACTGCCAACTGGTCTATTTATCGAGCTAAAGAAGATATAACCGCTGTATCGCGCAATTCAGGTATCGAAGTCATGTTTTTCGATGGACGTGGTGGACCACCTGCTCGTGGTGGGGGTAATTCGCATTTATTTTATTCGGCCATGGGTGAAACCATTGAGAATAAAGAAATACAGATGACTGTGCAAGGACAAACAATTAGCTCACATTACGGTATCAAGCAAGCGGCTATTAACAACCTTGGTCACCTGCTATCGGCAGGTATGGAGAATAATCTGTTTAAATTGCCCGGAGCTGATTTAGATGCGGAACAACGTAACTTGATTGAGACTTTATCAGACAGTAGTTATGCGAAGTATGATGCATTAAAGCAGCATGATTTGTTTATGCCATTTCTTGAAGAGAGAAGCACACTTAAATACTATGGGCAGGCAAACATAGGTAGCCGTCCTTCAAAAAGAGGGAAGGAGAGTAAATTGTTGTTTGAAGATTTACGGGCCATTCCGTTTGTTGGTGCCTGGAGCCAATTAAAATTGAATGTGCCAGGATTTTTTGGATTAGGAACAGCGCTTCAGGAGCAAAAAGATGCTGGCAATTGGGAGGCATGTGTTGAGTTATATAATTCCTCAGTATTCTTCAAGGCACTTGTATCAAATAGTATGCAGAGTATGAGTAAAACTAACTTTTCCATAACACAATACATGGCTGATGATCCAAAGTTTGGAGAGTTCTGGAAGTTGATTTATGCAGAGTTTGAATTAACTAAAAGCTTAGTATTGAAACTGTCAGGTTATGATGAGTTACTTCAAGATAGTGCGCGAAGCAGAATGAGTATTGCACTGCGAGAACGTATCGTGTTACCTTTATTGACTATTCAGCAACACGCACTAATACAAATTCAGAAAGCTGAAGAAGGTGATGCCTTAGTTGATAAATATGGTAAAATGGTAGTGCGATCCTTATTCGGAAATATTAACGCTAGCCGAAATTCAGTTTAAATTCAATTGTGTAAATCGTATTTTTATTATCTTGCCTTTGTAAGAATTGAGAGTTCTTACAAAGGCAAAATTGTATGTATAACAAATCGTTTTTTATTGGAAGTGTAGTAGCACTTCTCTTTTTATTTTTCACCGTTGATGTATTTGCACAACGCGATTCATTGGTTTTTAATGATGGCGATGTAGTTGTAGGTAAGATAAAGTCGATGGATGATAATGTGTTGGTAATAAAGACTGCCTATAGTAAGTCGGATTTTAATATAAAGTGGGATAAAATACGTGAAGTTTATACTGAAACTGAATTTATAGTCTCGTTAAGTAATGGTGAGAAATATTGGGGATCTCTAAAAAGCGAATCTGCCATGGATGTTGGTATTTGGCACCACAATAATTTACTAAGCAAATGCAAGTTTCTTCATATCGTTAATCTTAACCCTGTTGCCGAAGGGTTCTTAGATCGCTTTTCAGGTTCTATTGATTTAAACTTTACGTCAACCAAATCGCGCAATGCCAAACAATTAAACTCGCGTGGTATCATTGATTATAAAACTGAAAAGTGGTCATTTTCAACTTCTTATAATACGATTATTTCAGATCAGGATGATTCTGAACAGAACAGCAGGAGTGATGGTTCCTTATCGTATCGATTCTTTTTAAAAAATAATTGGTACCCAATTGCTTCTTTCTCCATCCACTCTAATACCGAGCAGAAACTGAAGCATCGATTCAATTCGGAGCTTGGTTTTGGTCGTTTCTTCATTAGAAATAATAAGGGTTTCTGGGGCGCTAAGCTTGGGTTAAACCGCAACCTTGAGGAGTATTCTAATGAAACGCCATCTCGAAAAAGTTGGGAGGGGTTTTTAGGAACGGATTTAGTATTGCATAATTCCGGGGATTTAACGCTTTCCACGGCATTTACATTTTACCCTGGAATAACCGAAAAGAAGCGTTATCGTGCTGATTTTTCTTTGGACGTTAAATATGATTTGCCCCTTGATTTTTATATCCGCTTTGGAGGATCAGTCAATTTTGATAATCAGCCTGCTGATGATGCTGGAGAATACGATTACGATATTCAGACAGGTTTTGGATGGAAATGGAATAAATAAACTTTAAATGATTAAAAAACTCTTTCTTAACGACCGTTTCATATTAGGCCTGATAGTTATCAATGCTGCGTTACTATTTTTTGAAGGATACCAAATTCATAATTCGGGAACAAGTTACCTAACTATAATCGATCATCTCATTACTTTTTTATTCATTGTTGAGGCCATAGTTAAAATTAAACAGTGGGGGCTAAGGGTTTATTTTAAAGGTGGGTGGAATCGATTTGATTTTATACTTGTTATTTTTTCTTTACCAGCTTTTATAACTTTTATGTCAGGTGTTGAAACCTTTGACGTTAGTTACCTGCTTGTTTTTAGAATATTTCGCATACTTCGGGTATTTAAGTCGTTTCGTTTTTTCCAGTTCATACCAAATATTAACTCATTGGTGAGCGATGTAAAACGCGCCATGAAATCATCGGTTTTTGTATTGCTTGGGTTTATTATTTTCATAGTGGTAACAGGTATCTTATCGCATTATATTTTTGGTCCTAGCGGATCAGATATGTTTTCGAGTCCTATGAAATCGCTTTATTCAACTTTTAAGGTGTTTACCATCGAGGGGTGGTTTGAGATTCCGGAGGAAATTATTGAACATTACGGACCCATTGAATCCTTTTTTACTTATCTCTATTTTATTGTAATCGTGCTGTTGGGAGGAATACTTGGCCTGTCACTCATTACTTCAATATTTGTTGATTCAATGGTGAGTGATAATAATGATGCACTGGAAGCAAAAGTGGACGGCCTTGAACGTAAAATCGATATTTTACTTGAAGAAATTCAATATATTAAAAAACCTCGTGAATAATTATTGACTTTTTTGGGGTAGCTGGCTAATGCAAATTACCAAAATTTGAAGATTCTAACCGATCCCAAAGGCTGTTTGAACTTGTGATTTATTTAATCCATTTAATTGTGATATATTAGATGGTAAGTTATTTATTATTCAATCATAAGGACGATGATGTATCAAACCAAATCTTCAATTGTTGTATGGTTAGCCGCTCTGGTTGTTTTATTAGCGGGAGTTATGGCTGCTAAAACAGTTGTGTTACCTGTAATCATGGCAGTGTTCATAAGTGTTATTTGTAATCAACCAATAGTTTGGTTAGAGAAAAAGCGGGTTCCATACACTGTTTCTGTATTAATCGTACTTCTGAGTTTTGCATCTATATTAATGCTTTTTGGAAGTATAATAGGAGGTTCACTTACTAATTTTATGAAAGTACTTCCAAAGTATGAAGCTAATTTGAAGCAAATAATACTTTCTGTAATTAATGATCTTAATGCCTTAGGAGCTAATATAAACCCATCTCAACTAATTGATTTAATCGACCCTGGTAAAGTTTTAAGTTATACATCAACTGCAGTTGGTGAGATTGGACGTATTATGTCCGATTCCTTTATTATTCTTTTAATTACGATTTTTATATTGCTTGAGGCAAAAAGTTTTGTTTCAAAGGCTGATGTCATTCAAAAGCTTCAGGGCACATCACTAATGCATTTAGATAGTATTGGAAAAAGTATACGCCATTACTTATCTATTAAAACAATGATCAGCTTATTAACTGGTGTATTCATATGGTTGTGGTTATTCATATTAGGTGTTGACTTTCCCATATTATGGGGTGTGATTGCTTTCTTTCTTAATTATATTCCAAGCATCGGTTCAATCATTGCTGCTGTACCTACTGTTTTATTGGCGCTTGTCCAAATTGGAGTTGGCGGTATGTTATGGACTGGTTTGGCTTATCTGGTCGTAAATATTGTGATGGGTAATGTTATTGAACCACGCATGATGGGTAAAGGCCTTGGTTTATCAACATTTGTGGTATTTCTCTCCTTAATCGTTTGGGGATTTATCTTCGGTCCGGTCGGAATGTTTTTATCCATTCCATTAACCATCACACTTAAGATAATGCTTGAACAGAAAGAAGAAACAAAATGGATAGCCATTATGCTTGGCTCTGAGCAAGAAACAAGAGATATTTTAAGAGAGTTTAAAGATGATGATGCCCTTTAAGTATATTTTCTTTTATTAATCGATGCATTAATTTTGATGTTTTTACAGACTGTTCATATTCTTTAAGTAGGGTTTATAAAGTGAGAAGATTTTACTAACTTGAATTAATTTACTAACTATTATTCTATGTATTATGATTTTTACTAATCGATTTGTTGCCCTAGTATTTATTGCATTTACTATACAAGTTAGTTATGCGCAGATGACTATATTATCAGGTCCCGAAAATGGTTCATATAGTTATTTTGTAAATGATATGGCTGAGGTATTGGCGTCAAATAATCATATTGTTTTGAATAATAAGACAAGTGGAGGAAGTGCATATAACTTCAAAATGCTAATGAATCCTCAATCTAATTTTAAAATGGCGCTAATTCAATCCGATTACCTGAGTCTGATGCAAGCAAAAGATAAAATAAATAATAGTCAGAATACACATTCGATTAAGGTCGTGATGCCATTGGCTACAGAGCAGATTCATTTGATAGCTAAAAAGAGCAGCGGTTTAACTTGTTTGCAAGATTTAAATAATAAAAGGGTAGGTATTGGTAATGAAGATCAGGGCTCATCATCAACAGCTAAAAATATTAAAGATCGCTCTAAAATAAACTGGTTGACTAACCATATCGGTTTCGATCAATTATTGAAAAAATTATATGATGGTAATATAGAGGCTGGATTAATTGTAGGAAGTGCACCAATGGCTTTATTGGATATTGATCCTCAGATTATGGTTGATGAGCTGATTTTACTTGAGTTAAGTAATTTTAATGGATGGGCTAAATACTATGAGAGTGATGTAATATCAAGTTTGGATTATGCATGGCTCGAAAGGGACATTGCTACATTTGGTGTTAGAACACTATTAGTAGTGAACGAAGCCAAATTATCAGAAGAGGAAAGGCAAACAGTTGAAGATATCAAAATTGGTATCATAAAGGCTTTGCCACAATTAAAACAAAATGGACATCCCAAATGGAAAACGGTGATTATTCCGGATGAAGGAAGAGTTGAGCGGATAGTTAATACGGCAGTGGTTAGTCAGAAAAATGAAAAATCAATAGCTAATGAAGTAAAATATCGGGTTCAAGTTTATTCAAGAAATTATGAACGCAACGAAGAGTTAACTATTGATGAAAAAATATATTCCACTTATAACTATTTCTATAAAGGGGCTTATCGCTATACCGTTGGTGAATTCAATACTTTTTCTGAAGCTGCTAGGTTTCAGAAAAGTTGCCGTTCATCAGGTTATCCACAGGCATTTGTTGTTGCCTTTATAAATAATGAACGATCCACTGATGCGAATTTGTTTAAATAATAAATAAAGTAGCAGTAGTTATTAATAAAATATTAACCACTTTCAATACAATATTAGCAGTTATTTCATTTTATTAATTTAATGAGATAATATTGTGCTAATGAAAGCACAAATAGAGTATTTATCTGCGAATATACTTCACTCATTCAGGGTAAAGCATACGATATTACCATACCTCGATAATCCATGGCATTATCATCCGGAATATGAATTGCTGTATATTATTAATGGTTCTGGAAAACGCTTTGTAGGTGATAGTGTGGAAAATTTCACACATGGGGATTTGGTGTTGGTTGGGCCAAACCTCCCGCATGTATGGAAAAATGATGATCGATACTTGAGAAAAGATCCGAATATTAATGCAGAGGTAATCGTTATTCAATTTAAACATGATGTATTTGGAGATCATTTTTTTGCATTACCTGAATTTAAGGAAATATTGAAGATTCTTAATTTTAGCTTACGTGGCTTAAAAATTACAGGCTTAACTAAAAATGAGGTGATTAGGGAAATGTGGTCTATATTAGAATCATCAGGAGCCCGCCGTATTACAGGCTTACTCAATATCCTCATTCTATTAACAAAATTAAATGATCTTACGCCGCTTTGTTCCCATTCCTTTAGAGGATTAAAACACGAAGTGAAGTCTGAAAAATTGGACAAAGTACTTGATCATATTGTTAGTAATTTTCAAAGTACAATTCTTCTTGATGATATGGCTGATTTGGCCAATATGAGTAAAACTGCATTTTGTCGATTCTTTAAATCAAAAACTGCTAAGACCTTTAACCAATACTTAACTGATATTAGAATTAGTTACGCATGTGAGTTATTAATGGATTCTGATTTGTCAATTTCACAGGTTGGTAGTTTATGTGGGTTCAACAATCAATCTTTCTTTAACAGGCAGTTCAAGTCAGTAAAGGGAGAAACACCAAGTGAATATCATAGCCGATATAAGAATATTTGAGTCATAACTATAATTTGTTGATATGCATATGAACAGTGGAGTTATTACACAATTGCAAAAGGGCAGTAAAACAGCATTTAAATTATTGTATGATGAATACTACGAGATGTTGTTATATGTGTGTTTGCAATATATATCTAACCGTGAAGATGCCAAGGAAGTCGTGCAAGATGCTTTTATAAAACTATGGGTAAATCGTGCAAACGTAAATGAGTCAGCAAATATTAGAAACTTCTTATATACCATAGCAAAAAATAATTGCCTGAATATTCTTAAGAAACAGGAAGTAGTCGCTTTAGGTACTGATGAATTGCTTGGTAGAGAAATACACCATCAATACGAAGCCATGCATCGTTTAAGTTTTGACTCCATTGAATTTAAAGAGCTTCAAGAAAAAATTGATGAAGCCATTCAAAAGCTACCAGAACATAGTCGAGTGGTGTTTAAGCTTAGTAGGTTTGATCATTTGAAAAACAAAGAGATTGCTTTAAAACTTAATGTGACAGAAAAAACGGTTGAAGCTCATATGACCAAGGCAATTAAACTGTTAAAAAGTGAGCTGTCGCCCTATTTATCGCTCACTTTATTTTTTACTGATTTTTTTTCCTAAGAAATATCAATTTCTCGTTAGGGTTAGATCATCTTCAATTGTATAGTTAATAGAAGCTGCTTAATTAGCTTCAAGATTAAAATTAATTATGGATTCAAAGGATACGATTATAAAATATTTAAGGGGACATTTAAACCATCAGGAAAAACTCGATTTTTTTGAAGCTTTAGACCAAGATGAGGAACTGCGTGAGCGTTTTTATAAGGAAAAAAATTGGTGGGTAAAAGCTGGCGTTAAACCTGTTCTTTCTGCTGAAGAGAGGCAATCAGATTTTAATGCTATTTGGAACGAGGTCTCTCCAAAAACCAAGCGATTACGTATTTCAAATATGCTTAAATATGCCGCTATGATTATTCTAACTCTCTGTATTGGTGGCTTAGTGGGTTACATTACTAACGAACAGGTGCATTCGAATACGCATGCAGCCAATCAGGTTTATTCATTTTCTTCAGGTGAACGTAGTGTAAGTGAAGTTAAACTTCCGGATGGTTCTGTAGTACGTTTAAATTCTAATTCCAAAATCACTTACCAGAAAGATGTTCAATCAAATGAACGCTTACTAACTCTCAAGGGAGAAGCTTTTTTTGAGGTATATCATGATGAGGAGAGCCCGTTTGTTGTTGATTTCAATGAACTTAAAATAGTTGACTTAGGAACATCCTTTAACATTAAAGCATACGATTGCTTTAACGCCATCGAAACTTCTTTGGTAGAGGGTGCTATTCAAGTTAATGTTGATGGAAATAAGGTGGTGGATATGAAACCAAATCAAAAAGCTTTATTCAACAGATCAAATAGTGAAGTGAAGATTATGGCTTTTGATGGAGCTCAGGAATTAGCATGGACCAACAATCGTTTCATTTTTCAAGGAGCAAGCCTTTACACCATATCAAGCGAGTTAAGTTTATGGTATGGAGTTGATATTAAGTGGGAAACCACGGCGCAGCGCGAGGATTCATTCCATTTTAATATTGATCGTTCTACCTCCCTTGAATCTATTATGAAGATGTTAAAAATTAGTTCCAATATTGATTATAAATTGGTTCGAAAGGAAGGAAAATTAAGTGAAATAATAATAAAATAAGATATACATACACGAAGTAAAATAACATAATGTCATAGAAAAAAAAGCCGGAATTGGATGCCGCCAATTCCGGTTATTAAAGTTCATCGAAGCAGAAAAAGACTGCTTCAATATGTAAAACTTAACATTACAAATTTATGAAAAAAATTAACTTTTATCACGATCGTGATCGATCTGTGATAAGTAAAATCGTATTGTACATGAAAGTCACAACAATATTGTTGTTCATGTCAATGGTGACTGTCTCAGCCAAATCTTTGGCTCAAGATGCTAGATTTGACCTTAAGGTAAATGATGCAACCCTTCTCGAAGTATTTGAGGAGATTGAACATCAAACAGAATTTGGCTTTGTATTCAAGGTTAATCAACTGGATTTATCCAAACGTTATAGTTTTGATAAAGCAGATGTTACTCTAATTGATGTACTTGATGATCTGTTTAGTGACGAATCAATCAACTACCGCGTACTCGAAAATAACGTAGTGGTTCTTGAGGATAAGGATAATAATACAATAGAACTTCAACAAGAGAATATAGTTGTAAACGGTTTGGTTTCTGATACAAATGGAGAAGGTATTCCCGGGGTCAATGTTTTTGATGCCTCTAATCCATCCAATGGAGTCATTACCGGAATGGATGGTACTTATAATATAAAAGTTAGTACTTTATCATCCCAACTAACATTCTCATTTATTGGTTTTGAAACGCAAGTAATTAATGTTGATGGCAAAACTGTTGTTGATGTTACATTGATCGAGGAGTTTACTGACTTGAATGAAGTTGTGGTTGTTGGTTACGGAACTCAGAAGAAGGTGAATTTAACCGGAGCTATTTCTGCTGTTAAAGGTGAAGAGTTAGCCAAGCGTACTGTTACTGATACACGTTTAGCTTTACAAGGAGCTGCTACAGGGGTAACGGTTATTGACCGTGGTGGTATGCCTGGTAGTGAAGAGGTAAGTATTAAAATTCGTGGTAATACTTCGTTATCTGCAGGTAGTAATCCATTGGTATTGGTAGATGGAATTGAAATGCCAATTAAGGAAGTTAACCCATCGGATATCGAAAGCGTATCGGTATTAAAAGATGCGGCTTCAAGTTCTATTTATGGTTCGCGCGCGGCAAACGGTGTAATCCTCATTACTACAAAACGTGGTAAAGATGGAGAATTTAAGGTTTCGTACGATGGCCACATGGGATGGCAAACGCCTGCTACCTTACCAGAGTTGGTGAGTGCTGGTGATTATTTGATGTTGGTTAACGAAGCAAAGGTTAATGCCGGATTACAAGCTAAGTATTCGCAAGAGTACATTGATAAAACAGTTTCCGGATCCGATCCTATCAACTATCCATATACCAATTTGTTTGAGGAGATGTATGAAACAGCTCCAATGCACAATCATTCTCTTAGAGTGAGTGGAGGTAGTGATAAGTCACGCATTGCTCTATCGTTGAATTATCTTGATCAGGACGGTATGTTGAAAAATATCAATACCAAGCGTTACGGCATGCGCTTAAATACTGATTTTGTGGTTAATGATCGCTTGAATATAAGGGCAGATATAAACTTTAATCGCCGCGATAACGAACAGCCAACACGAACGGGAGATGCCATGTCAAATATTATTGGCACATCACCTGTTTTTGTATCAAAATACCCCAATGGTTTATATGGTCTTAACAAAGATAACGAGAGCCCATTGGCTGCCTTAGAAGTGGGTGGTATGAAGGAAAGTGAAAATGAAGTGTTAAATCTAAAAACAGGATTTGATTATTCTATAATAGATGGCTTAAAATGGAGTACTGATGCTTCATACAAAAGTTTAAGTATAAGACGACATACTTTTTCATCCGAATACCAATTCTATGATCCATTTGATGAAACAAGAATTGTTACGCAGTGGTATCCTAGCGAATTGTTTGATAACCGTTGGATGGAAAAGGAAACCAATTTTCGCAGTTTATTGACTTATGAAAAGATCTTTGGCCAACATAACTTCTCTGCTTTGGCGGGCTTTGAGGCCATAGAACACAATGCCTACTTGCTTGAAGGTGCAAGAAAGAACATCTACAGTAATGATTATGCTGAATTAAACACAGGTGATGTTGAAACTAAAGACAACAAAGGTTACCGTGAGGACTGGGCTTTAGTATCATATTTTGGACGCCTGAATTATGATTTCAAGCAACGTTATCTACTAGAAGCCAATTTCCGATATGATGGTTCATCCCGTTTTGCAAAAGGAAATAAATGGGGGTTTTTTCCTTCTTTTTCTGCTGGTTGGCGTATATCAGAGGAGGGCTTTATTTCGGGTACAGAATACTTGGATAACTTGAAATTACGTGCTTCATGGGGGCAGTTGGGTAATCAGGATATAGGCTATTACAAATTTACATCGCCCATCTTCTCAGGCTACGATTATAGCTTTAACGACAAACAGGTGAGTGGTTATTCACAATATTATTATGCCAATGAAGATGTTTCCTGGGAAACGACAAGCATTTTGGATATTGGTTTTGACTTAAGTTTATGGCAAGGTAAACTTGGTGTTGTTGCCGACTGGTTTCAGAAAGATACCCGCGATGTACTAATGACCTTACCAATTTCGACTATGGTTGGTTTGGCTCCGGCCGAATCTAATATTGGCAATATCCGAAATACGGGCTGGGAAATATCTCTAACACACCACAATAAAATTGGAGAATTTCAATACAATGTTGGATTTAACTTATCTGATATTAAAAATGAAGTGGTTAGTTTAGCTGGTCAGGAAGCCACCATTAGTGGATGGAAGATTCTTAAGGAAGGCGAATCAATATGGTCGATGTATGGCTATAAATCTGCTGGATTATTCCAATCAGAACAAGAAATTAATGATGCGCCGCGTCAACCGAATCATGATCAGTTAAAACCAGGCGATATTAAACTAGTTGATCTTAATGGAGACAAGGTTATTGATGATGAAGACCGTACTATAATTGGTTCGGATATTCCGCGTTACACCTATAGTCTTGATTTGGGTATGAGCTATAAGGGATTTGACCTTTCAGCCCTTTTCCAAGGGGTTGCTAAGGCTGAAAATTATTTTTATGGCGCACCTAATGAAGGCCCTAACTTTGAAATATTTACCACAACACGTGCCTTGGATCGTTGGACACCTGATAATCCGAATGCCAGTTTCCCACGTTTAGAAGATGCCTCTAATAAAAACAATTACCTCTATAACGATTTCTGGTTAAGAGATGCTTCTTATCTGCGTTTAAAGAATCTACAAATTGGTTACTCTTTCAATGAACAAGTTTTGAATAAGCTGAAGATTGAGCGTTTACGTTTATATGTTGGAGGTACAAATATCTTCACTGTAACTGATGTGGAAAGTGGTCTGGATCCTGAAACTTATGATGGACGACCATCCTATTACCCACCGGTATCTACTTATTTAGTTGGCTTACAAGTAACATTTTAATGGTAAAAAACTGTAAACAATGAAAACACTAAAATTATATATCACAATTGTCGTTCTCGTATTGGGAATGACCAACTGTAGCGATGAATTCTTGGAGCGTTTGCCAAGTGATCAAATTTCGTCGGCTACATTTTTTAAGCAGCAAAAGGATATTGAATATGCGCTTAATGCCGTGTATGACATGATTGGGTTTAATAGTTGGAATCGTGCTTATGGTAGTGGTACCGATTTATTACGCATCGAGGTTTTAACTGATAATGCTGTTGATCATCACTCTTGGAATGCTTGTTACGAACTGGGAAATGGGACGGCTAATGTGTATGATTGGTATGTTCAATACCGTTGGCAAGAAAGATACAAAGGAATCCAACGAGCAAATAGGATATTAGAAGGAGCTCCGTATGTAACTGACATGGATTTGGATTATCGAAACCGTTTAGTTGCTGAGGCTACTTTTTTAAGAGCATACTTCTATTTCGATTTGGTCTATCTTTTTGGAGATGTTCCATTCGTGACATCAAGTTTGGTGCCTGATGATTGTAAGCCAACAACCGATTCGGGGGGTAATGTTATTCCAAATCCTAAATGCTCCAGAACTGACAAAGAGCAAATTTTAGATCAGTTATTAATCGATCTGGACGATATTGTTGAAAATCTTCCAAAGGAATATGATAGAGATAATAAAGGCCGAATTACAAAAGGAACAGCCTTAACCTTAAAAGCTCGTATTCTTTTATATCGCGAACAATGGACACAAGCTGCTGAAGCTGCCAAAGCGGTTATGGATTTACAAGTATATAGCCTGTACTCAAATTATGCGACTTTATTTGATTATGAAGGTGTTGATTGTAATGAAGTGATTTTTGATATTCAGGTAATGAAAGATGTATGGGAAGGTGAATTTTGGTTGCCAAATTACGGTTCTAATTCAGTTGGCGGATGGAGCTGTTCCAACCCTTTACAATCAATGGTTGATAGTTATGAAACGACTGATGGCTTAAGTATAAGCGATCCGGCTTCGATTTACGATCCGGCTAACCCTTATGCTAATCGTGATCCACGCATGCATCATTCTATCCTTTATCCAGGACGCGATTGGCAAGGTGGCGTTTACAATACTATTCCTGGTGCAACTTATCCTGGTAAAGATATAATACCGGGCGATGACTTATATGATGGAACTGGTGGACAGTGGAATAAGTCGGCTACAGGTTATAATTGGCTGAAATATATATCGCAGCAAGATATTAATGATGCTAATTATTGGGATAGTTCCATCCATTTTATCGTTATGCGTTACGCAGAAGTATTGTTAATGTATGCTGAGGCTAAGATTGAAGCGAACGATATTGATCAATCGGTATACGATGCAATAAATGAAGTTCGTCAACGACCTGATGTAAATATGCCTGTAATTACAAGTGGTAAATCCCAGGATGAACTTCGTGCCCTCGTTCGTAACGAACGTCGTGTTGAATTGGCCTTTGAAGGCATTCGCCTATACGATATTCGACGATGGAAAATTGCTGAACATGTTATGCCAGGCGAATCATATGGTTTAACGTTTACCGATCCTGAATCGGGTGAAGAAGTAACTCTGACAGGTGGAAATAGAGCTTTTGATGCTTCAAAACATTATTTATGGCCTGTACCTCAGGCTGAGATTGATGTGTCGGGTCTTTCTCAAAATGATAATTGGTAATAAACTCATTAATAGCATGTACTTGATTTAATGGTCAAGTACATGTTTTTATTAAATGATACTATAAATTGTTCTCAACATTGGCATCTTATTAATAAATTACTGTGTCAATCGATAAATGAAAAACCATGAAGAATATTTCGATCTTTCTCTTAACATGTTTCCTTTGTAATGGCTTTTTACAAGCCCAGGAAACTGTCTTCCCCGGTGCCGATGAAAAAACACCATCTAAAGCACAGTATTTTAGTTGGATCAATAATACCAATGAGGGTGCTACCGAAGCACAAACAATGGTTAATCTCGCCTTTTTCGAATGGATGAAGAAAACCTATGGCATGCAATTGGATATTTATGCCTTTGATGCAGGAGCTATTGATGGCAAACGCTTTTATGGTAGTATTTATTCCGATCGCTTTAAAAAACAATTCCCCAACGGATTTGATCCTATTTATGAAAGAGCTAAAAAGTCAGGCATTCGTCTTGGAGTTTGGGGTGGTCCCGATGGCTTTGGTGATACGCCTGAAGAAGAGAAAGCACGTATTGATCAAATGGTAAAACTTTGTAAAGACTACGAGTTTGCTTTATTTAAATTCGATAAAGTTTGTGGTCCGCTTCCCCTCGAAAAAGAAGATGCATTTATTGAAATGATGAAGGAATGTCGCAAGTACAGTTCGGATTTAATACTGCTTAATCACCGTTTGGGCTTGCAAAAAGCAAAGCCCTATGCTACCACATTCCTGTGGGAAGGTTACGAAACATACATCGACGTGTTTATGACCAATGGCGTAACTGCTCCGCACAACCGTGCCGGCGCATTAAACCGTGGCTTACCACCTGAAATGAAACGATTAACAGAAGATCACGGCGTTTGTCTTTCATCATGCCTCGATTACTGGGAAGACGACTTGGTACTGCAGGCATTTAACCGATCATTAATACTAGCTCCTGAGCTATATGGTAGCCCATGGTTTCTGCGCGATAATGAGTTCCCGCAACTCGCGCGATATTTTAACCTGCATAAAAAATATTCCGACATAATGGTTAATGGCATGGCCTTACCAGAATCTTATGGGCCATCAGCAGTCAGCCGAGGAGACGACAGCCGTCGTATTGTCACAATGCGTAATTTGAGCTGGAATGAGCAAGCATACACCGTTAAACTAAATGAAGAAATTGGCCTTAAGAAGCACGAAACAATAACGCTTGTACAATGGCATCCAACTGAAAAAATATTAGGAACCTATTCTTTTGGTGATGAAGTTGAGGTGGTGGTTGAACCCTTTAGAGCCTGTATGTTACTTGCAACAAGTGAGATATATGATGAACCTTCAGTAGAAGGAGTAGATTATAAGGTGATTCGTAATGTGGAAGGTAAAGCAGTAGAGCTTGAGTTGCTTGGTCGTCCAGGGCAAACAGCATCAGTCACTTTGAACGCACACGAAAACTACACTAATGCCCTTTTAGCAGGTAAAAGTAGTACCAGCTTATTAAAAGGTAAAAAAGTAAAAGTAAAATTCGAAGGGGAGATATTAAACCAAAGCGCACATAGAAAATTAGCCGACTTAAGCGAAACTGATATTCCTAAAGATGCTAATGCCTTATATGAAGCCACGGTTTATGCCGCCGATAACAATGCCTTGGAAGTACGATCTATTCAACGTTCTGGTTTTTCATCTGTACCTGAAGTGAAGGCTGCTCAAGAAGCTTTCTTTAACCAGCCTACATTTGTTGAACGAGGCTTGTGGGATAAAAATTTGTTTGATGGTGATTATCGTACGTCCTTTTATCCATCTACAAAATATGGTAAAGACCAAAAGATTAAAGGAGGAACACTTCGTTTGGATTTAGGTGAAGCAACTGAATTGGATCAGCTTGTAATAACCGTTCCCGACGAATTCTCACTACAACCATTATTACGCGAAGAAGGTAACTATGTTGATGTATCAACTGATCTTGTGAATTGGGAAACCATCACTTATTTATCAGGAAAGAAAATGGTGATTGATTTGAATGCACCAGTTCGTTACTTTAGGTTCAAAGCTTTTCCTCAACAGATATCAGAAATCGAAGGATTTAAAGCTGGTAAAAAAGTGAATAGAGACAATTGGCGAGCATCCAACTTATTTGCCCACAGCGACAAGATGGTGGCACAAAAAGCATGGTCATCAAATATTACTTTAAACGAAGTGGCCGATAACAGCTATTTGTGTGTCGCCATCAATGGTGAGCATGGCTACGAAGGAGCATATGCTTCAATCAAGGTTGATGGTGAATTACGTGGTGCTCCAAATCGTGCCGTTTCCTACCAATCAAATACTTGGGAGTACATCAATGCCAAACGCGATAAAAATTACACCTATTACATCCCTGTAAGTAAGGAGGATATTGGAAAAGAAATTGAGGTATTTGTATTGGGTTACGAAAAAGAAAAGCTCGATTTGAAAGCGGAAGTTTGGATTACAGCCTATCCGTCCCCTTATCAATCAATACAATTAGAATTAAAAAGAAAATAATAAGCATAATGACCAATCTAATTAAGATAACGACTTTGCTATGTGCGACATTCTTATTTGTGAATGCCAGTGCTAAAGAAAAAGTTTACAGTGTAAGTTCACCTGATAAAACAACTGTACTTTCTGTACATGTATCAAATAAAGTACAAATATCGATTCAGCAAGATGGGAAGTTCATTGTGAGCCCATCGGAATTAGCATTGGAGTTAGAATCAAAAACTCTAGCTCAAAACCCAAAGGTACTCAAGGTTGATAAACGTCGAATTGAAGAAACGATAAAGCCAGTAGTTAAGGTAAAAGAAGCAGAGGTGCTGAATAATTGTAATGAGCTAAGCATAACTTTTGATGGAAATTATGCCATGAGCTTTAGAGCATATAACGAAGGTGTTGCCTATCGCTTCGAAACCTCAATGGTCAACGACATTACGGTTGTTAATGAAAAAGGCGAATACAGCTTCCCTGAAAACTATATGTGCTGGTGGGGCCGCGAGAAGAAGTTTCAATCGCACAACCAGGTATATTACGATTATACATCAGTTCAAAAATTGGGTAAAGATGATTTAGCCAGTTTACCATTAATTTTAAACCCAGCCAATGGGCCTAAAATAGTGATTGCCGAAACGGATTTGATTGATTATCCGGGTTGGTGGTTACGTGGTGCTGAGGGTTTAACTCTTAGTGGAACATCGGCACAAGTGGTTAAGCACTTTGATGAGTTAAGCGACCGTAACTTACCGATTAAAAAACGTGAATCATATATTGCCAAAACCAAAGGTACACGAACTTTTCCCTGGCGTATATTCGCCATTGCTCGTAACGATGCTGAGTTAGTAGTGAATCAATTAACATTCTTATTAGCTTCGGAAAATAAAATTGAAAATACCGACTGGATTCAACCAGGTAAGGTGGCATGGGATTGGTGGAATGCCAATAATGTGTATGGTGTTGATTTTAGAGCTGGCTTTAATACGGAAACGTATAAGCATTATATTGATTTCGCATCGGAATACGGTATTGAAAATATCATGCTTGACGAAGGATGGTACGAGTTGGGCGATATCACTGCGGTTAAACCTGAATTAAACCTGAAAGAGTTAATTGAATATGCCGATAGTAAAAATGTGGGTGTTCTACTTTGGGTTGTTTGGAAAACATTGGATAATCAAATTGATGAAGGGTTTGAGTTGTTTAAGGATCTTGGCATTAAGGGTATCAAAGTTGATTTTATGAACCGCGATGACCAATGGATGGTTAATTACTTTCATCGTATTGCAGCCAAAGCAGCCGAATATGAGTTGATGGTTGATTTTCATGGTTCATACAAACCAGCAGGTTTACGTCGCATGTATCCAAATGTTATGACTCGCGAAGGTGTTAATGGGGGCGAGCAATTTAAATGGAGTCTGCGCCAAACACCCGAGCATGATTTAATTTTACCCTTTGGTCGTATGTTAGCCGGTCCACTGGATTACACACCGGGTGCAATGGCTAATGCTCAGGACAAAGATTTTGAACCCATCTTTGATACTCCAATGAGTATGGGAACGCGCTGTCACCAATTGGCCATGTTTGTTATTTACGAAAGCCCAATACAAATGCTTTGTGATAGTCCAACACGTTATAAACGTGAGCCTGAGTGTATGAAATTTTTATCGGATGTGCCAACAGTCTGGGATAGAACGGTTGTGCTTGATGCCAAAGTGAGCGACTATTTGCTTATGGCGCGTCAGAATGGCGATAAGTGGTACATTGGTGGAATGGGCGATTGGGATGAGCGTGACTTAGAGCTTGATTTATCGTTCCTACCTGAAGGAAAAAAATATACGATGACCATTTATACCGATGGCATTAACGCCGATAGAGATGCCAACGATTTTAAAGTTGAAGAAATAGAAGTTGATAACAAGTACAAATCAAAAATAAAACTGTTTGCTGGTGGAGGTGTAGCAGCAATGTTACACCCGCTTAAATAAAGAATATCTTATAACATAAGTTAAGGTGGTAATAATTGTATTACCACCAATTTCAAACGCCTGTTTATACCCAGGTAATTATTAGATTAAAAAATGAATTTGAAACCTATATATCTATTTACCTTAATACTAATTGTTAGTGCATGCAAATCATCATCCGAAGACGTCAATAAAGTTCCTTTGGTGAAAATAACTAGTCCTTCTGAAGGCTATATCTATATTGATGGAATATATGAAGGGCACAAAACACCCAAGGAGTTGGTTTTATCGAAAGGGAGTCACATTATCGGTGTTGCAATGGATGCTTCAAATACCTACTTAAGAAAAGAAATAACTGTAGGAGAAGAGGATGTGACAATTGATTTGCAAATCTCTGATAAACCTGAACCTAAGGTGTGGAAAGGACTTTGGGTAGGTATTCGTGAAGCAACGTAATTATTACTGATGCCAACCTAAATGTAAAAAAGACAATTGATAAGAACCTGGGTACCGATCGCGAGATGATTTATAAGATGAATTGCGATAATTTGGGTAACCTGTGGTGTTCGCATAGTAAGGGTATTAGCATGATTAAACTAAACTCTCCGATTTCGGTTTTAGATAAGAATTCGGAATACGATGTTTACACTATGAATTTAACCAAATTTAATAACGAATACATAGCGGGAACATGGGACAAGGTAGTTAAGTTATCGCCTAACAAATATGGAAAGCATAATCATGCAATAAATACGATTTTAGATGAGCAAGTTTGGTCGCATTGCGATCTTGGTGATAGGCTTATTTATGCAACACAATTTGGTCTTTTTGATTTTTATAATAATAAGCCGAATCATATTTTCAAAACAGAATCGTTGCCATATGTCATTCAGGGAATACGGAATAATCCAGATTGGATAGTACTTGGTCAGCAGGGTTTAACTTTTCTAAAGTATGAGAAGACGAGTTCTTCATCACCTATAAAAATTGTGGATTCCTTAAAAGTAAGAGAGGTAAAAGACGATATTGTAGCCATTGTACAGGATGAGAATGGAGATATTTGGTTTAGAACCAATCCTTTCGAAATATTTGTTCTACGTATAAAAGATGATTCGTTTAGCGATTATGAACTACATCAAATTAATGATGGCGACAAAGAAATATTGAATGAGATTCAGTTTTTCGATTCAGAATTGTTGATTACCAAAAATGGAGATATTTTTTCAATGCATTATGATAAAGCCAATCTCAGCGGCTTTGAGTTAAAACACCATCCATTAACTGATTCTTTAAGTTCAACGTATGTCACCTTTATGCATGCTTATAATAATGAACTGTTTGTTGGTACAGATGAAGGAATTTCCATTATTAGTAAAGATAACAAGTCCAATTATCAAATCGACAGAGATCAGTTTATAGGCGTTAATCAGCTTAAAGATTTTTACTGTTTTGATGGTGATTTATGGGGTATTAATTCGGATGCAGTTTTTAATTTAGACAGGCAATTTATACCCAATAAGAACAAGTTGTTTAATGCAATAATAAGGCAAGTGGCTGTTAATGGCGATTCAATTATTCAATTTGGAACCTATTACGATGAAAGCTCAAAACGTGATAGTTTATACCTTTATCACACCTATACCCAGCCAGAATCAATGATGCCGGAGTTGGTCTTTAAGGAAAACTCTATTTCATTTGAATTTGGAACCAATAGCTACGATAAAGAAAATGCTCTTAGCTTTTCATATCAGTTAGAAGGATACGATAAAGCATGGAGTCCGTATTCAGATGAAACAAAAAAGGAGTACACTAATCTGCGTGAAGGGAAATATTGTTTTAAACTACTATGTGCCGATTCAAGAGGAATGATTAGTAAAATGACCAGTTATAGTTTTACTATTAAGCCACCGTGGTATCGTACTTGGTTTGCCTACGTACTTTATGTGCTAATTGCCTCAGGACTTGTTTATTTGGTCATTTATTTCAGTTTAAAAAGCCTACGCAAAAACAATAAAAAATTGGAAGAGGCTGTTAACGAGGCCACGAAAAAAATAGAAGGTCAGAATGATAAATTAAAGCAGGCTCAGGAAAAACTAACCGAAGTAATGGATGCGGTAAAAGAAGAACTGAGTTTAACCTCAGTAGAGCTGCGTGACGCAACCAATAATCAAGCTGCCACAGTAGAGGAGTTGGCATCATCAATTGGGCAGATGGCCGGTAATATTGATGATACAGCAACTAAGTCGACACAAATGTTGTCCAAGGCTAAGAGCGTGGAAGAAAGTGCAGAAACAAGTGTTGAAACAGTACTTCAAACAGTAAAAGCGATAGAAAACATAACGGAAGAAATTAGTTTTGTTTCCGATTTTTCAAGAATGACCAATTTATTATCGATTAATGCCGCTATTGAGGCTGCCAGGGCAGGTGAGTACGGACGAACTTTTTCAGAAGTTGCTAAACAGGTTAAAAACCTAGCAGAAAAATCGCAGAAAGCAGCCGTTAATATTACTGAATTATCAGATGCAGGCTTGACTTTATCTCAAAATGCCAATCATAAAATTATTGAATTAAAAGATTACATTAATCAAACAGTATCGGCAATTTCAGAAATTCATGAATACAGCCAAGAACAGGCTGCACAATCAACTGAAATAAATACTGCTATCCAAAATATCTCTAATCATATACAAGTGACATCTAATTTAGCCGAAAAGCTTGATGAAGCCATTCAATCATTATCTATTGATACAGAAAGCGAAGCAAGAGGTAATAGTGAAACTTAAATACGAGATATAATAATAAGATTCTATTAAGACCTTTATGGCTGTAACTGCATAATTAATAAATGCTAGTTGCAGCCTTTTTTGTTGTTTATTACTCCTTATTTGCCTATTGCATGTTTATGATATTCCATCTTCATTTTATGTAATGTGGGATAGCTCAAAAGAATATAAATGACAAAAAGTGCAATTAGAAATAAAAAACAATTCATACTTTAACTAATATTTTCAGATTTATGGTAAGCTTGATTTTTTGATGGACAATACTTTAAGTGGTGTTTATGGAACCGTATTTATTAGCTTTTATATCGATGTAGATGGTAGTGTAATAACTATCAAAATACTTAGAGGGGTATCTTCAGAAATAGATGCAGAAGCCATCCGAGTAATTAAAGCTATGCCACTATGGAAGCCTGGCAAACAGCTTTGTAAAACCATAATAGTTAGTTATACCATACCTGTTAGGTTTAGTTTGAATTAACAGACTAGAAATCTTTTAATAGCCATTCAGAAGTGAGTGGCTTGTATTTATGTTCGATGTGTTAAAGTTAAGGCGTGAGGTATTATAGGTAGATACATTGCCCATGAATAAAATGACCGAAGGTGAGCAGCTTTATTTGAATCCTTTAAAAGACAAACAATGAAAATAAGGCTGCGAAAGCCTGGCATGAGCTTTTGCTGACGAGGGATGAAGAACACCGATGGACCTGAAAAAGTGAAGATGAAAATTAATAGTTGAAGAAAAGTATCGGCGCGAAATGAAAGTTCATAAAAATTATCTGCAAGTGTGCTATCCACCTCTTTTATTGTTAAATTCTTAATTATAGGTGTATCCATATACGATGTGGATTTACTTATATTCTCATTTTTTAGTATTTTTAATATTACATTTAATGAATCAAATAAGGAGAATGAAGAATTTTTTTCTCAAATAATTCTTTTATCAATTATACAGATCTATGAAAAGGTTATATGTTTATTTATTTGTGGCATTGTTTTCTAGTGTCGTTACCGCGCAAGATGCTCATTATTGGACCGAACAGTTTGGTACTAAATCAATGCTTCTTAGTAATTCTGTTGTAGGCGTTGTTGAAGATTTGGGGGCTGTATTTTATAATCCGGCAAGATTGGGATTGGTTGATAACCCTGCTTTTGTTATAAGTGGAAAGGTATACGAATTAAATAAAGTGACCATTCATAACGCTACTGGAGATGACCCCAATGCCACCAAGCGGAACAATAAATTTGGAGGTGGACCAAGTTTGGTTGCAGGTACTTTTTCGGTAAAAGGTTGGGATAACCATCATTTTGCCTATGCCTTTTTAACCCGAAGGCGGATGGATACGAATATTTCTGGGGGTGCAGAGAACTATGGTCAATTAATAGAGGTTTTGCCTGGTGAAGAATACTTTAGTGGTTCTATTAATACCAATAAGAAATTTAACGAAGAGTGGATGGGAGGGACTTGGTCATACAGTGGTAACGATAAATTTAGTATTGGTGTAACTGGATTTCTTAATATACGTGATCAGAATGCCTCTGGAGTAACGCAGCTTCAGGCTTATAATCATACCGATGTGGCACTTTATCAAAATAGGAAGTCATATAGTTTTAAGAACTATGGCTTATTATTTAAGATTGGTTTAGCAGCTGAGTTAGATCCTGTTCAAATCGGTTTAACTATTACTACTCCAACCATAGGATTAAAAGGAGAGGGTACTTTTAATTATGAGCAATATCTTGCAGGCGTAGGTTCAGAAGATGCTATATATGTTCGCAATAATCAAAGTGGCGTAAATTGCAATTACAAAACACCTTTCTCCGTTGCAGTAGGAGTAGGTGTAGAACTTTGGGGAGGTAAATTAATGGGGAGTGGAGAATACTTTCATAAAATCAACAACTATACCATTATGCAAGGAGAGACCTTTACTGGTCAAAGTACTGGTACTGATATAACACCAATGTTACAAGATAAGTTGAGTTCGGTAATAAATTTTGGTGTTGGATATAATTATGTATTCAATGAGCACATAAGTGGTTACTTGAGTTATTCCACGGATTATTCAGCAGCGGTTAATTCAAATAAAAACTTGGATGATTATTCGATGGATCTTCAATCTTCTACATTTTTTTCAAACATCAACCATTATGGAGGTGGCGTTGTATTGGATTTTCCAAGGGCAGATATTACCCTAGGTGCTACTCTTGCAAGTGCTAAATATCCCATTTCGCAACCCATCGATTTTCCCGATGGAGACGGCGGATCAATTGTAGATCCCGATAAATATTCGGATGTCAGTTGGAATAGATGGCGCTTTATTGTTGGTATATCAGTGCCATTTGTGAACGAAGCTGCCAAAAGATTGGAAGATAAATTGACAAAAAAACTTCAAAAAAAGCAAAGAGATAAGCCTAAAAAGAAAGACCAGTAAAATATTTAAAAATAAATATTCATCCTAATTGGTTTTAAAAAATAAAAGACCGGTTTCTAAAGCTTTAGAAACCGATCAGTTCATTGCTGTAGCGAAGTTTCTGATAAATATTTTGGACCTTCGTCAGTCACGAAATAGGTCACAAAAAATATGCATTTATACCGTTTAGAATGATTTATTACGATTTGTATAAACACAAAAAAGCCTGTAAATCGAACGATTTACAGGCTTTTTATACAATTTGATATCTTGTTATGTGATCCCGGCAGGACTCGAACCTGCAACCTCTGCGGCCGTAACGCAGTGCTCTATCCAATTAAGCTACGGAACCGTATTTGCATCGTTTCTGAACCCGTTTGGCTCAAATGCGGTGCAAAGAAAAGTAAAAGGATTTTATTTACCAAAACTATTTTCAACAATGTTTGAATCTTGAAAATAAGCTACTGGTTTCCAGTTAAAATGTCTTTAGCCTTCGCTCTGGTAGGCTTTTACTTTACCTCCTGTATTTTCTTTTTTCTCAATTTTAGCTGGTTCTCCTTTATAGTTTACTACACCACCCGAACCTGCTGTTGCAATCAATTTTTTACTTGCGTTAACTTCTACGTTACTACCAAGAGTTGCCTTAGCAACCGTTTCTTCGCACTCTAAAGGATAACACAGGTATTTACCACCTGTTCCCATATTTACTTCCTGCGTTTTCGTTACGCCTGATAATTCAACTCGAGAGGCCGAACCAGATACTTCTATGGCATTAACATCAACATCTAATTCTACACTAGAATCTGTTCCTGCTCTTACTTTAAGCTTATCTGCGTAAATGGTGTTATCGGCATCAAGGCTGGCTCCTGAACCAACTTCTATTTCACGAATGGTATTATAAGTAACATAAACCTGAACAGCCATGTCTTTATATATCTTCGTTTTCATTTTTAATACTAATTGACGACTTTTTATGCTGCTCACAACATCACTTAGTTCACCATTACGTATATGTATCTCTATCGATTCTTTATTGCCTTCAACCAGAGTTACATTAATACCTTTACTGGCTTTCACCTTGTCGAAAGAGCCCATCTTTCTAACCTGTGTTTGTTCATTAGCTTCGTTTTCTTCCTGGGCTACAGTGTTTCCTATAAATAGTGCAAAAAGTAAGAGGGTGCTTAAAAATCTCATATCGTATCGTTTAATTATTTTATAAAGATGTTTAGTTGTGCCAATTCAACAAAAACTGTGCAAATTTAATAAATGCTTCTTATTATATGTAATAATTGTATGTAATTACTAGTTAATTAGTGTTTTGTATTGTCAATTAAATTTATGCAAATAATTCTTTCAGATCATTTTTGCTGATGTCCTTAAGTGGATTATTTGATGTAATAAATGTATCGGCCAATTCAAGTTTTCTTTCTTGTAATTTAATTATTTTTTCTTCGATACTTTCGGAAGAGATAAATTTGTAAACAAACACATTTTTAGTTTGTCCTATGCGATGCGCACGGTTGATGGCCTGTAATTCCGCAGCAGGATTCCACCATGGGTTAAGCATAAACACATAATCGGCTTCTATTAAATTTAAACCAACGCCACCAGCCTTGAGGGAGATAAGGAAAACTCTGCAATCCTCATTTTTAGTAAACTCATCAATGGCTTTTTGTCGATTAGTGGTTGAGCCTATCAATTTTGAATAGGCCATTTTTCTTTTCTGTAAATCTTTTTCAATCAACTCAAGATCTTTTACAAAGGAAGAGAATATTAGTACTTTATGCTTTTCCGTAATCACGTTATCCAGTTTCTCAAATATTTGCTGGTACTTGCCTGATGAGCCTTTGTACTCGTCATCGATTAGGGCAGGGTGATTGGCTATTTGGCGCAATTTGGTGAGTGCCTGCAATGCTAGTATAGCATTGTTGTTCACGCCTGTTTGTTCAATGGCTTTTAATAACTCATTACGTATACCTGACTTTTCTTTTTCGTAGTATTTTTGTTGATCTTCAGTCATGTCGCATAGCAATACTTGCTCGGTAACTGGTGGCAATTCTTTGGCTACCATATCTTTGGTGCGACGAAGAATAAACGGATTAATGAGTTGCTGTAGTTTTTTCTCTTTCTCTTCACTGCGTTTCTTTTCGATGGGACCAACGTAATGGTTCTTGAAAAAATTGAGACTGCCTAATAACCCATCGTTTACAAAATTCATTTGTGCCCATAAATCAACCAATGCATTTTCTATTGGTGTACCCGTTAATACCAGGCGGAATTTGGAATCGAGAGTAGTGACTGCTTGGTATATTTTTGATCCAGGGTTTTTAATGTTCTGACTTTCATCCAGTATCACATAATGAAACTGATAATGTTTTAAATAATCAATATCGTTGCGTACCACACCATAACTGCTCAATACAATGTGATAATGCTTTAGTATGTTGCCAATTTCTTTGGTTTTTAAGCGATTGGTCCCAGTGTAGATATATACCTTTAATTTGGGAGCAAACTTCTTTATTTCGTTGGCCCAATTGTGTACCAGTGAGGTAGGCATCACAATTAAACTAGCCGCCTTATTACTTTTGTTGAAACCGACTATTGGTGTATCAAACATAGCCAATTGTTGTTCTTCTTGAGGCTTATCTAATGATTTTTCATTTGCTTCCTGTTCTTCTTCATCGTAATGATCAAGTAAAAGAGATAAGGTTTGAATGGTTTTACCAAGCCCCATATCATCGGCCAGAATACCTCCAAAACTATTTTTATATAAGAGCTGCATCCATGTATAACCTTCCTGCTGATAATGGCGTAATTCGGCATTTAAGCTATCCGGAGGTGTTAGCAATTCGCTGGTGTCTTGTTCAACTAAATCGTTGATGCGTTTATACCAGTTGGGTGATATTTCCTGCAGTTTTTTTGAGTCGAGTAGGTTGAAATGCATCTTGTCAAGTGTCATCTGCTCATCGTTGATATCAACAAAATGCATTAGGTCGCTAAATCGTGTGAACCATTCCATTGGAATAATAAAATATTCGCCATTGGGTAAGATGAATTCACGTTTCCCTTTTATGATGTTCTGCCGTATTTTATGAAATGGAATTTTAAATTCACCAACAGATATGATGGCATTAATGTCGAACCAATCATTATCTTCTTCATAAGCAACTTCTAACTTTACATTACCAGTGTAAAAGGTTTCGTCAAAACCTGATTGCGTAAGGATAATCCCTGCTTTTATTAAAACGGCGTTTTTCAGATTAGTCCACTCAATAACTTCATTTATTTGATCTTCTTTTAATAAATCAATGTTGCTTGGCAGGTATTGCGATTCGCCTACACTTTTTAATCCTAGTTTTTTTAGTTTGCCAATGACGGCTTGCTCCTTATCAATGTCGCGTTCCAATCGGAAAAAGGTAAAATCACGCTTGTATTTTCGCATCTCAACAAAAACACGGGATTTTGTTCCTGCCAGATATTCATCTCTATCATACTTAAACTTTAATGTAAGTACAGCATTACCTGACAGATCTTTTTCGAGTAATAGAATAGGCTTCATGTCTACCTTTTTATCGAATACTCTAAACCCTTCCACTTCAACACGATGATTGCGAATACAAGTTTTTACATAGGCATTCATATAGGTTTCTACACTTTGGGGTTTAATCAACAAGTGATTAACTCTCAGGAATGGTTGAAACTTCTTAATATTAATTTCTTCGAATCGAAATAAACGATTATTGATTAAAAAAGTGGCAGGAGTGGCGGTGAGCTCAATTACTTCGCGGTTAGTTAAACCCATCGAAGTGTCACCCTTCATAACTTTTAAGGTGTATTTTAATCCTGAATATTCCAGTTTAAAACTAAAGATAGCTTCATCGTATGTTGGACTAACCTTGATGCGATCAGCGATGTATATTCTACTGTATTTTGGGTTTTTATAATAAACGGGGGTTTCATCGAGCGCTAGTATTTCAAGCGCCTTTGAAATCTTTTTATCGATGTATGGTCGTATGTGTTCTTCAGCGTATTTCGGATCTAACTTCTCAAAGAATAGTTTCAGGTTCTTTTGTTTCGAGAAACGTTTATAAAGGTTTTGTTCATTAATGCTACTTAAAAGTTTAACTACTTCTGCCTGAGCTTTAGAAAATGGATAGCGATTTTGTTTGAGATGTTCCTCAGTGGCTTGCTCCGATAAGGCTAAATAGTTTTCTTCCCCATTCTCTACATAATAGGGAATGAGTGTTAAACCAATGTTTCTTTTCTCCGTAATAACAGCAATAAATTGCTCCATAAATGTTGTGAACTATAAAATTTGAACCAGTGTTGAACTATACCCAAATAAGCAAAGATAATAGGAATATTAATTGTGCGAATCAGTTTCTGAATTTTTTAAGTACATTATAAAAAAAAGTCCGGTAGTTGTTAGCGAGAAGTCTGTAGCTTGTTTTGTAGTTTTTACAATTCTTAATCCCGATTGGATTAATTAGTAATAACTACGGGTGTAACACGTGGAAAATAAAAAGTCATCAAAAGGAACCCGGAAGTGCGTTCAGCCCTTAATGTTAATAATTAGCAAAGATGAAAAATCAATCGAACATTTCTTTAACTTATTGGTCTAATAGGCAGAGTAAATACTAAAAACACAAATATTCGAAATGAAACATGTCATTATATATGCTCACCCTTCACCTAAGAGCTTTAGCTCAAAGTTGAAAAATGCGCTTAAACTAACGAGCGATGAACGTAATTGGGAAACAACGATTCGTGATTTGTATGAAATGAAATTTGATCCGGTTTTATGGCCTGTTGAATTGGCCCAATTATCGAAAGGAGAGGTGAGTGATGAGATTAGAAAGGAACAAGAATTAGTTTTAGATGCAGATATTATTTCAGTGATATATCCTTTATGGTGGGCTGGGTTTCCTGCAATCTTAAAGGGGTACATCGATAAAGTATTGGCATATGGTTTTGCCTATAAAGCTGGTAGTAATGGGATAGAAGGATTGTTGAAGAACAAGAAAGTTTACCTTTTTACATCAATGGGAAATACCATTGAGCAATATGAAAGTAAGGGACTAATCGATGCTTTTAAGAAGATACAAGGTGGCGAAATTTTCGAGTTTTGTGGAATGGATGTGCAAGCGCACCAATTTTTCCCGGAAATTCCATCCGCATCAGATGAGGAAATAAACCATCATATTGATAAAGCCTTGTCATTATTTGAACCAAATGAGGTTATACCAATTGTATTCCAAAATGATTTATAAATCATTTTGCTAATTACAATGGTTAATGCCGATACAAAAGCACAGATTGATTTTTTTATCAATCGTTTTGGTTTGTAAACGGTATTATTAGTGAGCAGTAATCATTCATTAATATTTATTTTAAGTTGATTGCAATATAATTTTATCGCTTACTTCTCTGCTAATCTATTAGTTAGTGAGTGGTGCATTGGCTTTACCTAAAAAATGCCTCTAACACTTCAATATAAAGTTTTAAAGGCAAGTAAATATTTTTAATTTTGCACAAAATTAAAAAGTAACAAGAATGTTTGAGAATCTGAGTGAAAGGCTCGAGCGGTCGTTTAAACTACTAAAAGGAGAGAGTAAAATCTCCGAACTAAATATTGCAGAAACTTTAAAGGATATTCGTCGTGCATTGTTAGATGCCGATGTTAACTATAAAACTGCAAAAGATTTTACGGAAACCGTTAAGGAAAAGGCAATGGGACAAAATGTCCTTACTGCTGTTAAGCCTGGCGAAATGATGACAAAGCTAGTTCATGATGAATTAGCTTTGTTAATGGGAGGTGAGTCGGTTGATATCGATTTAAAGAACAATCCAACCATCATATTAATTGCAGGTTTACAAGGTTCGGGTAAAACCACTTTCACTGGAAAACTAGCCAATTTACTTAAAACCAAACGTTCTAAGAATCCTTTGCTTATTGCGGGTGATGTTTACCGTCCGGCGGCGATCAATCAGCTGCAGGTATTGGGTGAACAGATTGGTGTTCAGGTTTATACCGAAGAAGGAAGTAAAGATCCTGTTAAGATTGCCAAGGATGGTATTAAAATGGCCAAAAAAGGTGCGCATGATGTTGTTATCATCGATACCGCTGGTCGTTTAGCCATTGATGAGCAGATGATGGATGAGATTTCGGCTGTTAAAAAGGCAACCAGTCCCGATGAGATTCTTTTCGTAGTGGATTCTATGACAGGTCAGGATGCTGTAAATACTGCCAAGGAATTTAACGACCGTCTTGATTTTAATGGTGTTGTACTAACCAAGCTTGATGGTGATACACGTGGTGGAGCAGCTTTATCCATCCGTAGCGTTGTTAATAAACCAATTAAATATGTAGGTACGGGCGAGAAGATGGAAGCGCTTGATGTTTTCCACCCGAATCGTATGGCCGACCGTATCTTGGGTATGGGTGATATCGTATCACTTGTAGAACGTGCTCAAGAGCAATTTGACGAAGAAGAGGCTCGTAAGCTTCAGAAGAAGATAGCCAAAAACCAGTTTAACTTCGATGATTTCTTGAAGCAGATTCAGCAAATCAAGAAGATGGGTAACCTTAAGGATTTGGCAGGCATGATACCAGGTATGGGTAAAATGCTTAAGAACATGGATTTTGACGACGATGCTTTTAAAGGTATCGAAGCTATTATTCGTTCGATGACACCTGTTGAGCGTGATCAGCCTAGTGTGATTAACGGTAGCAGAAAAAAACGTATTGCAGCAGGTAGTGGAACATCCATTCAAGAAGTTAATCGCTTGATAAAACAATTCGACGATACGCGCAAAGTCATGAAGATGATGACTTCAGGAAACAAAATGGGCAAGATGATGGGTAAGATGCCCATGGGAAAACGCCGATAAATAATATAATTTTAAAAGAAGCGCGTTTGTGCTTCTTTTTTTATTTAACCCAGATAAAAATCAACACCATGCAGTTAATTGATGGAAAAGTAACTTCAAAGGAAATTCGCAAAGAAATAGCTGAAGAGGTTAAACAGCTTGTTGCAACTGGCGCTAAACAGCCTCATTTGGCCGCCATATTAGTTGGACACGATGGTGGGAGTGAATCGTATGTTTCGGGTAAGATGAAAGCATGCGAAGAAGTTGGATTTAAATCGAGTCTGATACGTTTCGAAGACGATGTAACAGAAGCTGAACTACTTGCTAAAGTAGACGAATTAAACAATGATGCCGATATTGATGGTTTTATTGTGCAGTTACCATTACCAAAACACATTTCGGAAGATAAGGTGACTGACACCATTGACCCTCGTAAAGATGTGGATGGTTTCCACCCAATCAATGTTGGTCGCATGACCATTGGTATGCCAGCATATATTTCGGCAACACCACAGGGTATTATGGAGTTACTGAAACGCTACGAAATTAATACATCGGGTAAGCATGTGGTAGTTATTGGTCGTAGTAATATTGTTGGCCGTCCAATGAGTATTCTGTTGTCTCAAAAAGGAAATCCTGGTGATTCAACTGTAACGGTTTGTCACAGTCGTACAGCTAAGCTTAAAGAGATTTGTTTAGATGCAGATATTATTATTGCAGCCATTGGTGCTCCTGGTTTTGTTAAGGGCGATATGGTTAAAGAAGGCGCGGTTGTAATTGATGTTGGTACTACACGTGTAAAAGCTGATGATACCAAATCAGGATGGCGCTTGAAGGGTGATGTTTTATTTGATGAAGTAGCTCCTAAGTGTTCGTTCATTACACCAGTTCCTGGAGGAGTAGGGCCAATGACCATTACTTCATTGATCATCAATACGCTTAAGTCGGCAAAGAAAGAGATATATAAATAAAAAATAAGCTGATGGCTATCGGCTTATAGCTACTAGCTTTCCGAAAACACAAAAAGGAGCGGCTCTTTATTTACATTTTGTAATTAAAGAACCGCTCCTTTTCTTTTAATGCTATCGGCTAGAAGCCAGCAGCTATCAGCTTTATTGTGGTTGATGCTGCGGTCTTAGTAAATCCATCACTGTTTTCACAGGGTTGAAGGTGGTAATAGGCACTTCCACAAAGAAGGTTAGCCAGTTGGCCATGGCACCATTCCAAAGTCCTGGTAATTCTAGTGCTTTAAGTTCCTTTCCATTTTGTGTTTTCTCCGAGATAAAACCTGTGTTATGGTCGATGTAATCCAATAAATTAAACTTCTGACCTTTGTAATCCTTAACAAAACAGACCAAGTCAACCGGGTTAAAATGAGTACTATTATTTAAAATATCCTGCTGAGCACTATCGCTTGGATCTATCTGTGCGCCTTCAACTACTTGTAGCGTAACACTGCCATCGCTTTGCTCAACCCAGAATGGGCCACCTCCCGGTTCGCCTTCATTCTTCACCATACCACAAACGCGTATTGGTCTATTTAAACGTTCGTGTATGAATTGCTTCGTTTTTGCAAGATCATCAACACTTAATTGAGATGTATCAATTTGTAATTCGTCTTTTAAGAATTGGATACCTGCCTGAATACCTTCCTTTATGGTTCTCTTGTCTTCCAAGTTGTTGAGAATTCCATGTATGGTTTCCCTTTTCGATAGGAGTAATCCAGCTAATATTTTTTTGTATTCGATGGTGTCAGCCTGCAAATGTTCGGGAACTACATTGTCGATGTTCTTAATAAAAATGATATCATCCTTAAGATCATTTAAGTTTTCGATCAAGGCACCATGTCCACCTGGGCGAAATAGTAGTTCGTCATTCTCTGTTCTAAAAGGGGTGTTATCTGGATTGGCTGCTATGGTATCGGTGGATGGTTTCTGATACGAGAAACTGACATCAAATTTTGTATTGTATTTGGATTCGTATTTTTGTTTCACATCACTCAGTAGTGCTTCAAACTTTTCGTGATGCTCTGGACTAACCGTATAATGTACTTTGCCATTCCTTTTATTGTTGAGACTATAACCTGCCGTTTCTCTCAAATGTTCTTCAAAAGGCGTCACTGCCTTTTCTCCATTCGCATGGAATTTTAATAAACCTTTAGGTAATTTACCATAATCTAAGCCATCAGCTTGCAATAACTGGCTTATAATAGAGTGAAGAGCTGTGGCATCAATATTATCCAGGTTTATATTAGAATCAAGCAATGTTTTTAAATCATTATAAAATGCAAAATCAGATAAACGATCATTAAATGTTTTGTATGGTTCCTCATCGAATTTACTTGCCTGCAAATCCACATTTTGAATATATTCAAATAAAGATTTAAACATGCGTGTGGCCGCACCTGAGGCTGGAACAAATTTACATGGCGCTAAATCATTTTTTATTGCGTCGTTATAGATATTAACAAAGTCTGCTTTTTTATCATCATGTACAGCGATTATACCGTCACTAATCGTTGCTGCTTTTATCAATTTTGAAAAGGGAAAACCAGACTTAAATTGTTCTAGTTGTGAACTAACCTTATCAATACTAATATCTTTCTTGCTTAATAGTTGTTTATCCTTGTCTGAAATCATAGCTGTTCTTGTATTATTAAAAGTAATATTACTGCATTCATTTAAAATATGCAAAGCCTTTACCTAACTAATTTTTGTTTCAAGGTAGCTGTCTTCTGTGTTCGACTATTTAAACAAAAAAGTCTAATCGATTAATAGTCAGGCGTTTTAGAATTCGAAGTGTTAAGAAAAATTAATATATTGCCAGCGTTTAAATAGAATAATCATTAATTATAAATTCTATATGAAGAAAATCTTCGCAATGGCCGCATTTATAGTATGCGGACTTAGCCTGAGTGCCGAAGGCTACCAGGTGAATCTACAAGGAAATCGTCAAACAGGAATGGGGCATACAGGTGCCGGCCTTTTGATGGGAGCTTCCAGCATGCATTTTAATCCTGGAGGTTTAAGTTTTTTAGAAAAAAAGTATGAGTTTTCGCTAGGAGGAAGCGCTATTTTTGGTAAAAATACTTTTCAGAAACAATCACCCTCCACCTACGAAGCTAGTTCGAATAACCCATTGGGAACGCCATTTTACTTTTATGGCGCCATGCAATTAAATGATAAAATGACTGTTGGATTATCTGTAACTACGCCCTTTGGTAACTCATTGGTGTGGGGCGATGATTGGGATGGACGGTTATTAATTCAAGATATTTCATTACGTGCCATATTTATTCAACCTACATTTGCTTATAAGGTTAATGATAAGTTAGGTTTTGGTGTCGGGCTAATGGCCGTTAACGGAAATGTTAATCTAAATAAAGCTTTACCAGTGCAATCTGCTGCTGGAGATGCGAGTGTAAATATAAAAGGTAATACCTGGGCTTTTGGTTTTAATGCTGGTGTTACTTATAAGGCATCCGAAGCTTTAACACTTGGATTGAGTTATCGTTCAGAGGTAATGGTTAAGCTAGAGGAAGGTGACGCTGATTTTTCAGTACCAGGTTCTTTAGCCGGTCTTTATCCGGATACTAAGTTTAAATCTGAACTACCTATGCCAAGTAATATTACTTTCGGTGTTGGATACCAGGTAACGGATAAACTTCTTTTAGCTGTTGATTTGCAGCATGTAGGATGGTCAGCTTATGAGAGCTTAGATTTTGATTTTGAGGCTCCTACAGTACCAGACTCTAAGAATATAAGAAATTTCGAAAATACCATGATCTATCGTTTAGGAGCTGAGTATGCTTTGAAAGAAACAATTGATTTACGTGCAGGGGTATATTACGATACAACTCCTATTCCGGAAGATCACCTAACACCTGAAACACCAGGAACTAATAAAACAGGTTTCTCGGCTGGTATTACATGGTCGATAAATGATAAGTTAGATCTTGATGGTTCTTTCTTATACATTCATGGGCAAAAGCGTGAGGATGGCTATGCTCCATCTAACTTTTATGGAACTTATTATACCAATGCGGTTATTCCTGGTATAGGTCTTACTTATTCATTTTAAATTAGAATACAATGATTAATAAATATATTTCAAAAGTTGCCATTGTGCTTATTGCACTTGTAATGTGGCAATGTGAGCCTAAGGTTGACTCGTTTACCCCTTCCAGTGGCTCGGCAGATTTCTCAAGTTTTGTGGCTATTGGTGATTCGTATACGGCTGGATATACCGATGGAGCTTTAGGGCAAAGAGGTCAAATGGAAAGTTTTGCTTACATTTTGGCGAAGCAATTAGAATCAGTAGGAAGCAAAGGTTTTAATCAACCAATGGTAAAATCAAGAGGTAGTGTTGGTAGCACTGTAATTGATGAATCAGGAAGCTTAAATGGATACTATGAATTAAGTACTGCATCTGGTTCCTTAGCGCCTGTGCCAACAATGGGCGATATGGCCATTCTAGCAGAACGTGTGTATGATGCCAGTAATCCATTTCATAATGTTGGTATTCCAGGAGCAAAGGTTATTCATATGAGATATCCAGGTTACGGTATGGCAAATCCATTTTTCACAAGATTTGCAAGTAATCCGGTATCAACAACTGTTATTGATGATGCAATGTTAGCGAAACCTACTTTTGCTTGTTTATGGATTGGAAATAATGATGTACTTGGATATGCTTTAGCGGGTGGTGAAAGTGATGCTATAACCCCGCATACTTTGTTTCAATCAGAAATGGAGGAAGTAGTTGATAAGATCTTTGCTGAAGCGAATGGTGTAATTGGGAATATTCCAGCTATTGATGCTATTCCATTTTTTAATACTGTTACTTATGATGCTTTAGTACTAGATCAAGCTACAGCAGATATGTTAAATGCTCATCCTAATTATATTGCTTATAATCAAGGATCCGAAGCGTTGGGTTTAGATAAAATTATTTTTCAAGCAGGTTCAAATGCTTTAGTTATTGCGGATGAGGATTATGCTCACCCTGGAAAAATTCGACAAATCAAAAAGGGTGAAAAAGTTTTATTAAGTGCTTCTGGTAAAATATCTGATAAAGAAATTGGGTGGGGTTACATGCAACCAATTCCTGCTACTCATGTGCTTGATGAATTTGAGTTAGAAGATATTCGTGATGAGACTATGGAGTATAATAGTGCTATTGCAACTATTTGTGATAATGAAGATATAGCCTTAGTTGATCTAAGTGCCATTATGGATGAATTAAGCACTACAGGTTTAATAATAGACGGAAATAAGTACACAGATACTTTTGTAACTGGTGGAGTGTTTTCATTGGATGGCATTCATGCAACAGGTAGAGGTTCTGCGATAATAGCAAATGCTTTTATTGAAGCAATTAATAAACAATATGGCGCTATGGTACCGTTGGCTAATATAAATGATTATGCCGGAGTTAAGTTTCCTTAGATAATTATACGAATGAAAATATAACGGCGCTAAAACCATTGTGGTTTAGCGCCGTTTGTGTTTTGTAATTATACTATTTGCACAGCTAAGCGAAAATATTGTAACTTAGAACAAAGTTTTTTGTGTTATGACTAAGATTGAGGTTATAAAAAATAGGTTGATTGATAGGGTTTTGGCAACCAATAATGAGAGTCTGTTAAAAGCTATCGATAGTATATTTGAGTCAACAAGTGAGGAAGAAAAGGTCTTATTATCATCTGAGCAAATTGAAATGTTGCAAATGAGTGAGAATGATATAAAGAACGGAGATATTGTTTCTGAATCCGAAATTGAAAAATTGGATGAAGAATGGTTAAGCTAAAAGTTTACTGGACTCAGACGGCCATAAAACAAAGAAATCATGCATTTGACTATTGGAATAAGAGAAATAGAAGTAAATCTTTTTCAAGAAAATTAAATATTGCAATAAAAGAACGAACAAATCTTCTCAAAAAACACCCAGATTTAGGGAAGGCAACCAATTATGAACAAATAAAGGCTGTTTCTTTAGGGCATTATAGTATTTTATATCTAAAACAAGGTTCGAAGATTATTATTTCAGGTTTCTGGGATAATAGGCAAGACCCTTGTAAATTATTGAAACATATTGAAGGCAAATAGAACATGCCACTAGCTATTAGAATTTTTCAGTCCATTTGAAAAATATAAAAATGGCGCTAAATCCACTGTGGTTTAGCGCCGTTTCTATATTGTCTAAAGTTGATCTAAAGTCTATTTATCTATTATCTAATAATCTATTTTTAAAACTGTACAATTGTTTTTCTAATTTCAACCAAACGAGTCATTAAACCTTCCAGTAAATCAAGGTGTAACATGTTAGCACCATCTGACTTGGCATTGGCGGGATCAAAATGGGTTTCGATAAATAATCCATCGGCTCCAACAGCAATACCGGCTCTGGCCACCGTTTCGATTAATTCGGGCTTGCCTCCTGTAACACCACTGGTTTGATTTGGCTGCTGTAACGAGTGGGTTATATCTAATACAACCGGCACATCAAATTTCTGCATGGCAGGGATGCCTCGGTAATCAACAATCATATCCTGGTAGCCAAACATTGTACCACGGTCGGTTAATACCACTTGATCGTTACCCATGTCGCGTACTTTGTTAACTGCAAATGTCATTGATTCTGGACTCAAGAATTGACCTTTCTTGATGTTAACCACTTTACCTGTTTTAGCGGCAGCTACCAATAAATCAGTTTGTCGACACAGAAAGGCTGGAATCTGCAATACATCAACATATTCGGCAGCCATGGCAGCTTCATCAGCAGCATGAATATCTGTTACAGTTGGTACATCAAATGTTTCGCTAACCTTACGTAGAATCTTTAATGCCTTTTCATCGCCAATACCACTGAATGAATCAATTCGTGAGCGGTTAGCCTTACGATACGAGCCTTTAAAAATATAAGGTATCTCAAGTTTGTTAGTAATTTCAACAGCACGTTCGGCAATTCTAAGCGCCATATCTTCGCCTTCAATGGCACAAGGGCCTGCCAATAGGAAGAAATTATTACTGTTGGTATGTTTAATTCTGGGTATCTTATTTAAATCCATAATTTTTAAATAGTCCGAAGTTCCGATAGCATTCGGAAGAAATCCGTAGTCCGAATTTCTTTGTTCGGGGTTAATTATTTATAATGCAAAAGTACAATACATCGATCTATATTAATACAAAACCTTAGCTTATTTCTTTTTCCATAGAAACTTCATGCGCTCATCAATCTTTGATTCCTGAGGATTGACTTGCGGCGTATACAATTCCTTATCTTTTATTTCATCTGGCATGTAATCCTGTATCACAAAATTATTAGGATAACTATGCGAATACATGTATTCTTTGCCGTAATTCAACTCTTTCATCAGTTTGGTTGGCGCATTTCGCAAATGTAAAGGCACGGGTAGATTACCTGTTTGTTTAACGATGGATTGGGCATCTTTAATGGCCATGTAAGCCGAATTACTCTTAGGACTTGTCGCCAAATAGATGGTACATTGCGAGAGAATGATTCGTGATTCGGGCCAGCCAACCATTTTTATGGCCTCAAAGCAATTGGTGGCTAATAATAAGGCATTTGGGTTGGCCAAACCTATGTCTTCCGATGCTGAGATGATGAGTCTGCGCGCTATAAACTTAGGGTCTTCGCCACCTTCAACCATACGTGCTAACCAATAAACTGCGGCATCAGGATCGCTACCACGTATCGATTTAATAAAAGCAGAGATGATGTCGTAGTGCAATTCCCCATTTTTATCATATTGTGCAGGGTTCTGCTGAAGATTATTGGTGACTAATTCATCGTCGATAACAATTTTATCTTTGCTGATTTCCGCATTAGAGACTAACTCTAAAATATTCAGTAGTTTTCTAGCATCGCCACCGGAATAACGAAGCAAGGCAGAATCTTCTTTTATTGTAATTTCTTTTTCTTTAAGAAGAATGTCCTTCTTAAGAACATTGTCAACTAATTCAAGTAAGTCCTCTTTTTCGAGTGCTTGAAGTACATATACCTGACATCTTGAAAGTAATGGTGATATTACCTCAAAAGATGGATTTTCGGTAGTTGCTCCAATAAGCGTGACAGCTCCTTCTTCAACAGCTCCAAGCAAACTATCTTGTTGTGATTTACTGAAACGATGTATCTCATCAATAAATAAAATAGGAGAGGGTGAGCTAAAAAAACGCGCCTTCTTTGCTTTTTCAATGGCTTCACGTACATCTTTCACACCTGAATTGATGGCTGATAGCACATAAAAAGGTCGTTCGAGTTGCTTGGATATAATTTTAGCCAAAGTAGTTTTACCTACCCCAGGAGGTCCCCAAAGAATGATGGATGATATTACCTTACGTTCGAGCATGTTGCGCAATACCGCACCTTTACCAACAAGGTGTTTTTGTCCAATATAATCGTCAAGATTGCGCGGCCGCATACGTTCGGCCAAAGGAGGATATCCGCTCATGTTTATTTATTTGATTGATCAAAATTACAAAAAATATTAAACGGTTGACATCGCTTTAAGCGATGTCATCCGTTTAATATTCTAGAAGAAGGCTTTGCCTTTCTTTATGAATACAGTTGTGGTAATTGTTAAAAGTGCCAAGATCTTCAAAAAAAGAGAGCCCATGTGCCTTATTTATTATTCCTTCATGATGGCTAGTATAGTGTTTGTAAGAACTATGGGTGTAGGTTTTATAATCTAATTCAATGTGTTTTGTGGGGTTGTGATGAATGTAAAAAATGAGATATTTGATATATTCATCATCTTCGATCATAATGCGTTTAAAAGGTCTCTCAAAAAGTGACCCTGTTCTGTTTTCTTGTTTGTTAATTGCCTGAGAGTATGAAACAAAAAAACGTCTGAATTGATTGGAGAAGTACTTGTTTATTTCAGATTCTCCGCTTAGAGTTTTATATTTATTATTATCTACCTGTGAGATTTTTTCAGGTATTTGTATTAAAAAATGAAAGTGGTTTAACAACAGACAATAAGCCAATACATCACACTCATTTAAGTATTTGTCAAGTTGCCTAAGGAAATAGTTATAGTTCTCTTCTCGAAAGAAAATCTTCGTGCTATTAATGCCTCTATTGAATAGATGATAATATTTTCCTGGCAGTAAGGGAGTTTTTGTTTTAAGTGAGGGCATTTTGTTTATAAAATTATGAAAGTATAACTAAGAAAGCAATATGGATGACATCGCTAGAAGCGATGTCATCCGTTTATATGTAAACAAAACTTGCTTAGCGCTGTTTTTTTCAAAAAGACGTTTATGCGATATATAATACTACTAACAATAATATGGGGAATTAATTCGATTAATATGCAAGCACAAGATACAGCAGTGGCCACATTTGGAGGTGGATGCTTTTGGTGCACCGAGGCAATTTTTTTAAAGCTAAAGGGTGTGGATAAGGTTGAATCAGGTTACAGTGGTGGCGAATCAAAAAATCCGACTTATAAAGAAATTTGCACTGGGTTAACTGGTCATGCCGAGGTGATACACATTACTTACCAACCAGCACTAATTGAATTTGAAGATTTGTTAGAAGTTTTCTTTGCCACTCATGATCCAACTACGTTGAATCGTCAAGGGGCTGATGTAGGAACACAATATCGATCGGTGGTGTTTTATCACAACGAGCAGCAAAAATCAAAATCAGAATTTATTATTCAAGAACTAAACAGACAATCTGCTTTTGATGATCCAATAGTAACAGAGGTAAGTGCTTTTGATGTTTTTTACCCAGCTGAAGGCTACCATCAGGATTATTATAGCAATAATAAGAATCAGCCGTATTGTAGAGCAGTAGTAGGACCTAAGGTGGAAAAGTTTAAAAAAGCATTTAGTGATATTTTGAAGGATTAAAAATGTTGAATTAGAGTTTGTTGGGTGAGGGTGTGTTAAGTTTTTTAGTTTTTTAATTTTAATTTAAAACTAAATTTACCTATCTTTGAACCCCGGAATGAGACAAGAAGAAAACAAATATTTTCGACTTAGAAACCAAAGTTATCATCCGGATAATAATGGTAAAATTGCTTTTTTCTTTTCATTCATTTCACGATTAACAATTGAGCAATTTATTTTTTTTAAAAATATAAAAGACCTGATTTTTCCATCAGGTCTTTTTTTTGTGCCTCAATTTGTAGCAATAAAATCGTCTAAGATTCAAAACCAAAGTAGAACAAACCATATAGAGTTATGCTATCAGGTGTAATTAACAGGTAAATTTTATACAATGAAGAACAAAAGTTTAGTTTCCATTACAGATTTCTCGAAAGAGGAAATCCTTCGCATTGTGGAGTTAGCAGCAGAGTTTGAAGCCAATCCTAACCAAAAGTTATTGGATGGGAAAGTGGTATCGAGTCTTTTCTTTGAACCATCAACGCGTACTCGCTTGAGCTTTGAAACAGCCATAAACCGCTTAGGTGGTGGCATTATCGGTTTTACCGATTCGTCTTCTTCATCTACCACAAAGGGAGAATCGCTAAAGGATACCATTAAAATGGTAAGTAGTTATAGCGATTTAGTTGTAATGCGCCATCCATTGGAAGGATCTGCACGTCATGCTTCTGAACAGTCATCTGTGCCTGTTATCAATGCTGGAGATGGTGCTAATCAACATCCAACACAAACTTTACTTGATCTTTATTCAATTTATAAAACTCAAGGTACTTTAGAGAATCTGAATATTTTCTTGGTAGGAGACTTAAAATATGGACGTACAGTTCACTCATTGTTGATGGCTATGTCGATGTTTAATCCAACTTTTAACTTTATCTCACCTGATTCGTTAAAGATGCCAGATGAGTACAAGTTATTCCTTGATAAAAAGGGAATTAAATACTACGAGCATTTAGAGTTTACTGATATTATTGAGGCAGCTGACATTCTTTACATGACACGTGTTCAACGTGAACGCTTTTCAGATCCTATCGAATATGAGAAGGTGAAGAATGTATACGTACTACGTAATGCCATGTTAGATAATACGAAAGATAATCTTCGCATCCTTCATCCACTGCCAAGGGTAAACGAAATTCACACCGATGTGGATGAAAACCCAAAAGCATACTACTTTGAACAAGCCGAAAATGGTGTATACGCGCGTATGGCCATTATGTCATCAATATTAGGATTGAAGTAATAAGAACTAAGGAAAAGGACAAGAAAAAATTAAGATTATGCCTAAAAAAGAGTTAAGTGTAAGCGCTATAAAAAACGGAACTGTAATAGATCATATTCCGGCAACACATTTATTTAAAGTGATTTCCATTTTGGGTTTAGATAAAAGTGAAAACCAAATAACCTTTGGTACCAACCTAAAAAGTAAGTTGCAAGGTCGCAAGGCCATTATTAAAGTAGCTAAAAAGTATTTTGCCGATGAGGACATTAACAAGATATCGCTTGTTGCGCCTCACGCTAAACTGAATATCATCAAGGATTACAATGTAGTTGAGAAGAAGACTGTAGAAATCCCTGAAAACATTATTGGTATAGCTAAGTGTTTTAATCCAAAATGCATTACCAACAATGAGAACATGGTAACTAAGTTTGCCTTGGTAGAAAAAGAGCCTATTGCTTTAAAGTGTCAGTATTGTGAGAAAATTACAAATGAAGAGCATCTAGAAGTACTATAGATAGTGTTTATTGCAAATTAAAAAATCAGAGAAGTATCAGTTTCTCTGATTTTTTTATGCCTTTCTCTTAAACAAAAGAAGTATCAATATAAGAATCGAAATCGCTACATTTGTAATTCAATCTTTTGAATTATGGCAAAACAAGACTGGAAGCCCGGAAATATGATTTACCCTCTACCAGCGGTAATGGTATCGGTAGGAGATAAGCCAGAAAATTTCAATATTATTACAATTGCCTGGACGGGCACTATTTGTTCCGACCCACCTATGTGTTACATCTCTGTCAGAAAGGGAAGACATTCGTACAAAACACTAAAAGAGACTGGCGAATTTGTAATCAACCTAACAACAAAGGATACTGCTTACGCTACTGATTGGTGTGGTGTTCGATCCGGTAGACAATACGACAAGTTTAAGGAAATGCATCTAACACCAGGTAAGGCTTTAAAAGTGAATGCCCCAATCATTGAGGAATCGCCGGTAAATATCGAATGTAAAGTTACCGAAGTTAAGGAACTTGGTACGCATGATATGTTTATTGCCGAGGTGGTCAATGTAAAAGCCGATGAAAAATACATTGATGAAAAAACAGGAGCATTCAGTCTACAAAAGTCAAAACCAATCTGTTATTCCCACGGACATTATTTCGAGGTAGGTAAGAAGATTGGTAAGTTTGGTTTTGCTGTTGAGAAGAAGAAAAAGCGTAAACCGAGAACATAGTGCTCATTTATATGTTGTTATGATAAACCCAAACCTAAGTGGCGATGATTAACAACAGTATCTTAAGAAAATTACGGGTATACATGATGTCGTTTGGCGTATTGATGGGGTTTGTTTTTCCCGTTTACGCCAATTTTTTTGTTGAGTGGAAAGATGGCATGTTTTATTGGTTTTTAATTGGCTGTTTGGCCGCAGGAACGACTGTGGGTGTTGTGAGTTATGCCTTTGTAAAAGTGATTCTCATTAAAAAGTTAAAGGAGATTGCTCATGTTGCTGAAGATTTGAGCCATAAAAAAATGCCAGAAGCCATTGATATTGTGAGTAATGATGAAGTGGGTGTTATTATTAAGGGTTTAAATACAAGTATATCAAGTATAAAGATTCTTTTGGAGGAAGTTTTAAAAATTACCAGTTACTCTAAAGAAATACTAAGTGAAGTTGATGAAGACGACGAAGCAAATGAAGCCAGTACGCTACACGACTTAAAGGAAGGGATCAATCATGTTAAGGAAATTGGTAGTCAATTAGGTGATGGTTCATCTAAATCGATTCAGTTTGTTAAAACGGCTCTGGGATCAATGGGGAAAACGCAGCGCCACTTTAAAACAACCAGTGATAAGGTAGAAGCCTATAGAGAAACCGTTGAACTGATGCTAAATCATGCTTCGGCGATTAACGAGGCCATAGAAGCCATTGATGACATTGCGGCTCAGACCAATATTATTTCATTAAATGCTTCGATAGAGGCTAGTAGAGCTGGAGATGTGGGTAAAGGATTTGCTGTTGTTGCTGGTGAAATTCGTAAGTTGGCTGAGCAAACAGTCAGTTCATCCGCCTTGGTGGCTCAGAAATCGGAAGGTATTACTGCTAATTTGGCCAAAATGAGAGAAATGATACTTGACATCACAGATAATGTTAAGGTAAATAATTCGGATGTTAAACAAATTGGAAGCTATCTTGAGGGAATAAGAGACGGTGTTGAATTTACGCATTCGCAAAGCTATGAGTTAAATGCATCCACAGAATCGCTTAATAAGTTGTACACTATAGTTAAGGATTCGTACAATCAACTCACTGAGCAAATTAATATATTATCAGTTCAAATAGAGGAATATAAGTTATAGCTAATTCGACGATTCTAATTCCAATGCCTTTTTCCATAGGTGATAAGCCGGACGCTCATTGCCGTTCTCATCAAGAAGGCCGGTATCCTTCCATATTTTACCAATATCTTTTACTTCATCAGGAAAAGTCTCCCATAATGCATCATAATCGCGATGTGCCCACCAGATAATAAATTCATAATTGTGATTCTGGGCATTTTGTAATAAGGTATTTAAATAGGCACTCTGCTCACAGGTATTACTTTTTATATCCACATTTAAAGCATCAATATATAAATCCTCAGCCAAGTTTGCTGTTTCAACAAATGCAATTGGTTTCTGTGTCTGTTCATGTAAAAAATCAAAGGCCTCTTGAAAATCAGCTCTTGTATGTTGTTCTTTGAAATAAGGATAATAACTTATGCATACAAAATCGAGATTGTTAACAAACTGAGTAATCTTAGCAATGAATTCTTCTGGATTACTAACATTAGGATTGAACCAATTATGTAGGGTAATGGATTCACTTTGAGGAATATTCGGATATTTGTTTTTTATCCTGGTTCGCACCTTATTCATTAGTAAAACATATTCATCCCATTTGTTCTCGGGTTTAATCATTAATTCATTAACCTCAATAGCCAGAACTACATAGTCAGGCTGAAATCTTGATATTAGAAAATCTACATGCTTAAAATAGGCATCTTCTATTTGTTTATCGTTTAGGGCTGTGTAGGTAGGTCTACTTCCATCGTAATCTTCAAGTAAATCATCACGATCTGTGTTTAGCAAACTAATGGATAATAATAGTTTGTTAGACTCTATTTTATTGGCTATTCTGTAATTGATATCATTTACAAATTCATCGGGGATAGCAGTGTCATTAATCCAGGCCTTCCAGGGAATTTTGTTGTCTAAATGATGTGCATAAATATCAGCATTGGATTCAATAAAATTATAGGTGTCAACTACATCTGCTAATTCAGGACCATAGGGCCAAGTTGTAAAACCCATGTGGAAATCGCGTTGGTCGATGGCTAAAGTGTTGGCATCCTGGCATTTTATAGGCGTAGTTTCCTTTTCTGAGCACGAAAATATCATGAAAACACAACTAAAAAATAGGATGTGTTTAAAACGAAGATAAGCCATATTCGTAATGTTTAGATGTGAAACGTAAACTGTTTATTGCCATTAAAATAATGTGCCTTGTATACTTGTATTATCAATCTCAATTATTTCATCTTCTTCACCTATATACCATAGATAACCACTGACTTTCTTATACTTCATTTTCTCCAAAAGGTTCATGTAGCGTTGAACCTGATCCTTGTATTTATCATCGCGTATTTCACCAAACTTATAGTCTATTACAGTGGCTTCGTTTTGTTTATTAATAATTACACGATCTGGTCGGTATTTACCACTTGGGGTTAATATGCTTCCTTCATTTATAATGGTAAGATCAGTTCTAAACCAATCTTTTACAGTGTCTTGTTGTATTTTCTCATTAACAAAAGTTAATATCGAATCTTTATCCTTCGTTTTTATCTGACCATTAAGAATTAGTTTTAAAACGGCCTTTTCAATATCCTGATATGTTACAATGTGTTCGAACAAACGGTGCATTAATTTACCATGTTTCAGGTTGGTAAATGCATCAGACGAAATCATACCAGTGCTTTCCGGATGGATCTTTACCCGATCTGATATGTCGTTTGTTCTAAAATTATACACAACAGCATCTTCCAATTCGTCGGCAATAACTTCTTTCTTTGGCCGTTCACCAAACTCAAATACCAAGTCATCCTGATTCCAGGCCTCTGTTAATGCCTCTTTTGTAGCTTCGGGATAATTGGAGAGCAGATTAAATTGATTAGCTAGTCTAATTAGTACATGTGATACATTTTTTAATCCTCCTGATTTAGGAGGTTGTTCACCAATTATTACCAAACTCTCTTCAGCACGGGTAAAGGCAACATACATTAGATTTAGATTATCCACAAACTGATGCAGGCGTTCATCCAGATATTGATCGATAAATTGTGATTGTAATAATTGTGCCGAATAAGTAACAGGAACCAAGTCAAGTTTATTGAAAGGTTCGTGCTGTGGCGAGCACCAAATGAGGCTTCCTTTACCTTTGTCATCAATTGGCCAGTTGCAATAGGGGATTACAACAGCTTTAAACTCCAAACCTTTTGATTTATGAATGGTCATCACATTAATGGCATTTTGCCCTTCAGGCACCGAAATAGCAGTGTTTTGACCTTTTTCGTCCCACCAATTAATAAAATCGTGGGCGTTTACTGATTGATTGCTTACATAATCGCGAACCGAATCCATTAATCCTTGCAAAAAGATAAACTGATTCTTATGAAGTTCATCAGGCAATTGCCGTATTAAAAACTCTGTCATCTCAAATAAAGCTTGCCCCTTAAGCTCAAGTAAATCACTTCTTAGTTGTTTAAACTTGGTACCATCTGTGCTAAGTAGGCTATCTGCCTTACAAGTAGTGTTTGAATCTACTTCTTCCGAATTATAAAAATGACTGTATAGATTTACAAAAGCGGCATAAACTTCATTGCTTGGCTCTTGTATAAATTTCATTTGCTGGATAATCAGGTTAACAGCAGGAGAGCTACCCAGTAATAAAGTTTCGTTTGAGATAACCGGGTGTTTTTTATTTGTAGGCGAAAACTTACCGGATAAGAGTGCTTCACTAATTTCTTGCCCTTCACTTTTGCGTCGAACCAATATGCAAATGTCCTTATAGCAATAACCTGTATTTAATAATTCCTCAATTTGAATGACGGCTTGCTCCGTGGCATTTTCCATGAAATCAGCCTTCTTTTTTCCTTCTAAAAAAGACATATGGACATAACCGCCGGTTCCTATTGATTTAGCGGATATATTCTGAACTGTATCGCTATAGGCATTACTAATTTTCGTTCTTAAATCTGAAGGGATGATATGTTGAGGATTGGCAGCTTCTGACGAATCAATAAATTCGTTTTGCAGCATTTTTGCAGCACCTTCAAATACAATATTGTTGAAGGTTATAACATTCTCAAAACTGCGCCAGTTGGTTTCTAATACACACGCATCAACACCATAGGTGTTAAAATCGTGTTGAACCTGTTCGCTAAGTAATTTCCAATCCGAATTTCGCCAGCGATATATCGATTGCTTAACGTCCCCTACAATCATCGCCGTTTTATCTTCGCTTACACTGTTTTCTAATAATGGTTTAAAGTTATTCCACTGTAGGTTCGATGTGTCCTGAAATTCATCAATCATATAATGTTGAAAGCGAGTACCAATCTTTTCGTAAATGAAGGGCGCATCATTTTGATCGATGATTTGATGCAATAGACGGTTAGAGTCCGCTAAAAGAAATAAGTTTTCGTTACGTGCAATGCTTTGTACTTTAAGGGCTATGTCAGTTGCTATACCAAGTGCATTTAAATTTACTAAGATTGATTTGGCCGTGAAATAATTAGATTTTTGCTCAAGATAATAGCTATGTAAATCTATTAAAATTTGGTTTAATCCTGCGTTGAAACAATCAATGATGATACTATTATCCGATTCTGTGTTTTTATTGTTAAAACAGTTTTCGGGTGCATTAATTAGGTTCTCAAATTTTAATATGCTTAGTAAATCATCAGCTTTCTTTAAAAGAAATAGTTTTTGAAGATTAGTAAGCGGCGATCGTGATTTTAAATGTAGTATTTCGGGACTAATTCCATGTTGCTTAATTAGTTCAATACCTTTGGAAGCTAGCTCTTTAATATTTTTTTCAAAGTTTTTACTTATGGTATTAAGTTCTTGTCGATAGGTGTTCAGAAGGTTTTTATTTCTGAGCTTTTCCAAAACTTCAGGTTCTAAACTTTGAAACTCTTCCTTAAAAACTTCCTTACCCAATAACTTTAACTCATTGCTGATGTTCCAATCTCGTCCATCTTCAATTTTAGAAAGCGTATGGCGAATAAGCCATTCTCGCATGTCCTCATTACCCTTAAGCTCCAACTCACGTAATAACTCATCAACAGCTTGTGTTAGTACTCGATCTGAATCTAATTCAACCTTAAACGCTGCGGGCAAATTGGCTTCGTAAGCAAAGGAGCGAATCACCTTTTGAAAAAAGCTATCAATGGTATTTACCGAGAACTTCGAGAAATCGTTAAGAATATTAATAAGCAAGGTTTTTGCAACTTTACGAATGTATGATTCGTCCTTTTTATACAAAGCCATCAATTCTTTAAGATAGTCTGGCTCTTCATCAACTTCAATGGCATGTAGATTTTCCAGTATGCGATTTTTCATCTCAGAAGTCGCTTTATTGGTAAAGGTTACGGCCAATATGCTTTTATAATTGAGAGGATCAGCAAATAGTAATTTGATAAACTCAAACGAAAGCGTATAAGTTTTTCCTGAACCAGCGGATGCTCTGTATATTTTAAGTTGCGACATTCAATCTTGTTTTTCTCAAAAATAGCCAAAGTGCAGCACTAATCAAATCATAAAAAAGCCACTTCGAAAATGAAGTGGCTAAGTTATACGTTAAAGTACTCATCAATTAAAAATATCTTGCTCTCCAAGAAAACCTTCTGATATAACAGTCATTTTAATATTTTGACGATTTACAACGCTGGCTTGCAGTAAAATGGCTGGAACGAGTCGTTTGCCATTATTAACCGTTATGTTCATGTTTGAAGGCGCTTCGCCATCTGCAATTTTTATGGCTGCATTAGCTGCTGTGTAGGCTAATGATTCAATTGGTTTGTAAATGGTAATGGTTTGATTACCGGCTACAATGTTTCGAACGGCTTGTATTTCGGCATCTTGTCCGGCAAGTAGCACTTTACCTTCTTTTCCATGTTCTTTTAATGCAGAAATGGTGCCCAAAGCTAATGCATCGTTACCGCATATAATAGCATCGATTTCACTATTGTTTTCAAGGTATTCACTCATTATAGCATATGATTCATCAGGTAGCCAATATTCAGAAAATTCATCGAGAACAATTTCAATGTCACCTTTGTCGATGAGTGGTTGTAATACATTCATCCACCCAATATGAAGCAGGTATGCGTTATTATCGCTCTCAGGTCCACTAATAAGGGCATATTTACCTTCAGGGGAAATTTTAGATAAGTAGTTGGCTTGTAATTCACCAATGTTAATGTTATCGGTAGAAATGTAGTAATCCAAATTACAATCTTTTATAAGGCGATCGTACGATATAACTGGTACGTAATTACGATGCGCTAAGCGAACAATATCCCCAGCCTCCTTTGAATCAACAGGTACAACTACCAGAACTTCAACACCTTCATCAATCAATTTTTGCGCTTGTAAAATCTGTTTTTCAGGATCTGAATCTGCAATTTCGACATAAGCCACGCCTCCTAATTCCTCAACCTTTTGTTCAAAAAGCTCTTTGTCTTTTTTCCATCTTTCGATGGCTAAACTATCCATTAAAAAACCGATCTTAGGTTTTTGGTTACAACCAACAAGTAGAAATAACACCAGAACCCATGTTAGAATGTTGTGAAATTGTTTCATGGCGAATTTTTTAAGGTTTATAATTTGTATTTAAATTACAAAATTGTGGGGGGAATGTAAAGTTTTGCAACAATTAATTGAAAAATATTATTGTTGAGCTTTTGTTGTAGTGTGTGAAACAAATATAGAATAATATTAGATTAAATCGCTTAGTTGTTACATTTGTATTATTCTTAGAGGGTATTTGATATTATTATAAAGATAGATTTCTATGATCGTTCAGGGAAAACATTATAAAACAGTTTGGTTTGAGTCAGCATCTAATATTGTATACATGATTGATCAGACTCAACTGCCATTTAAGTTTGAAATAGTTGAATTGCATTCATTTGAAGAAACTGCAGAAGCAATCAGAAACATGACCGTGCGAGGAGCAGGTGCCATTGGTGCAAGTGCTGCTTTTGCAATGGCTCAGGCTTTTATCCAGTCAAAAAAAAGTTCGGCCAGTGATCTCGTTTGGGAAGCAAGAAAATTTATTGAAGCAACACGACCAACAGCAGTGAATTTGTTTTATGCAACTCAAAAAGTATTTGATGCTGGAATTAAAAGCATTGACGAAGGAGTAGAGATGGCCTTTGCTATTGCTCATGAGGATGAGGATTTTTGCAAGGCACTTGGTGAGCATGGCAATACTTTAATCAAACCACAACAGCGTATACTTACGCATTGCAATGCTGGTTGGTTGGCTTTTGTTGATTATGGTTCGGCAATTTCGCCTATTTATGCAGCGCATAGAGATGGCAAGAAACCATTTGTTTATGTGGATGAGACCCGTCCGCGAGGGCAGGGAGCCAGATTAACAGCTTGGGAGTTGAACGAGAATGGAGTGGAGCATCGCATTATAGCCGACAATGCTGCTGCCTATTACATGTCGAAGGGAATGATTGATATGGTCATAACAGGAGCAGATCGGATTGCATCTAATGGAGATACAGCCAATAAAATAGGTACGCTTGAAAAAGCTATTCTTGCAAAGGAGTTTAATATCCCATTTTATGTAGCTGCGCCATTTAGTACCATTGATTTTGATAGTAAGAGCGGTGCTTCTTTTAATATTGAGGAACGGTCAGATGAAGAGCTTTTATATCATGATGGATTAGATGAGCAGGGTGTTAAAAGAACCATTCGTATGGCTTCACCAGGGTCGCTAGGTTTAAACCCTGCCTTTGATGTTACACCTCATAATTACATTAAAGGTTTTATTACAAATAAGGGAATTTTAGCGCCATCACAAATTATCAAATTTGAGTAAGATGTGTTTTTTTGTGATAATTGCACTGTATAATGTTATGAAAATAACAAATTTGTAAGTTTTGTTATGATATTAGTGTTATTTCTTTAGTGTTTTTTGGTAGAGATGTTTTGAAATGTAAATTATATCTGTACATTTGCTTCCACATTCTCAAAACAGCAGACCGTTTAATTGATGATTTATAATTTAACAAATACAACTTCTATTATTACTACCCCTTGGGGGGTCTAGTATTGTTATATCATCAGGTCGACGTTTATTCTATTTAATTCATTTTTATTTATTGTCGTTAAACGAGCTTTAATTTAATTTTCTTATGGAGAAATTAGTTATTGTAAGTTGTTCCCCTTTTGCTATTGGGGTAAAGAAGTCAATGGAAAGTAAAATATAAGCAGATGAAAGTACTAAAGTTTGGAGGTACCTCTATGGGGTCTTCAGTAGCCATGCTAAATGTTAAGCGCATTGTTGAAAAGGTAAATGAGCCGCTTGTTGTGGTTGTTTCTGCCGTAGGCGGAGTTACCGATGGCTTAATTAAAGCTTCAGATATGGCCTTAAAAGGTTTGGACTTTTTGTCCCATGTTGAGGAAATAAAAGCAAAGCATAAGCAAATAATTACGGAATTATTTACGCCTGTAATTGCTAAAGATATTGAAGTATTAACCATCAATATTTGGGACGAATTAAGCCAAATTTTAAAGGGGGTTAGTCTAACTAAAGAACTTAGTACAAAAAGTTACGATACAATAACCGGTTGTGGCGAACGTTTATCATCTCAAATAATCAGTCAATTATTTGAAGATGCTAAGCTGTTTGATTCCAGAGAGTTTATTCAGACTGAATTGAATGGTCGTGGACATATAGTGAAACTTAATGAAACCATGCAAGCCATTGGCGAACTTAAGTTTAATTTGCCAAAATTGTCTGTTTTTCCTGGATTTATTGCCTCCAATGCCAATAACGAAAATACAACCCTAGGGCGCGGTGGATCGGACTATACAGCTGCCTTAATAGCGGCTGGTATCGATGCCGATGTATTAGAGATATGGACGGATGTTGATGGTTTTATGTCGGCCGACCCAAGGGTAATTAAACGTGCTCACTGCATTGATCGGTTGAGTTATGCCGAGGCGATGGAGTTATCTCATTTTGGCGCTAAGGTTATATATCCACCTACCATTATTCCAGCTCTTCAAAAAGAAATTCCTATTTTAATTAAGAATACCTTTAATCCTGAGGCAAAGGGAACTTTAATTAATAAGAGTGGTAATGATGAGCAAAAGGTTAAAGGTTTATCATCCATAAAAGATGTTTCGCTGCTAACTGTTCAAGGAAGTGGTATGATCGGTATCTCAGGTACATCCATGCGCTTGTTTGCTGCCTTAGCAGAGCATAATATTAATGTGATTCTTATCTCGCAAGCTTCAAGTGAGAATAGCATTAGTGTAGTCATCAATTCAGAAGATGCTGCTTTGGCTCGAATGGCTTTATTGAAGGCCTTTGAAAAAGAAATAAGTCGGAAGCAAATAAATGGAGTTAAAGTTGATCCGGAGATGGCTGTTGTTGCCGTTGTAGGTGAAGGAATGAAACACACATCAGGCGTATCAGGTAAGCTGTTCAATGATGTGGGAAGAAATGGTATTAATATTTTTGCCATTGCTCAGGGTGCATCTGAGTTGAATATTTCATTTGTTATTCACGAGCATGACCTTCGAAAAACACTTAATGTTGTTCATGAATCGTTTTTCCTAAGTCAATATCAGGCCATTCATATGTACATGGCAGGAGTAGGTACTGTAGGAAAGAGTTTATTGAAAAAAATCAATCGACAATCCGAACGTTTAATGAAAGTGGAGAACTTGAGTATTCGTTTGGCAGGGCTGGCTAATTCGCGTCAAATGATTTTTAATAACCGTGGTCTGGAAGTTGAAAGCGCCATTGATGTACTTCAGGAGGCGAGTCCGGGTAACATTGATCAGTTTGTGGATCAGATAATAGCCAATAACTTATCCAATAGTGTATTTGTTGATTGTTCAGCAAGTCCTTTGGTGGCCAATCAATATCAAAAATTATTGGAGAATAATGTTTCGGTAGTGACGGCCAATAAAATCGCTAGTTCATCTACTTTCGAAACCTACGATAAATTAAAGAAAACAGCGCGTGCAAAAGGCGTTAAATATCTTTTCGAAACTAATGTGGGAGCCGGTTTGCCTATTATTAACACAATCAATAGTATGCAACAAAGTGGCGATCGTATTTTGCAACTCGAAGGGGTACTCTCGGGCACCTTGAATTACATTGTTAATAATGTGAGTGCCGATAAGCCATTGTCAGAGGTTGTAATTGATGCAAAGAACTTAGGTTATAGCGAGCCGGATCCGCGCATTGATCTAAAGGGAACTGATGTGTTACGTAAGTTGTTGATATTATCGCGCGAAAGCGATTATCCATTGGAGGAGCAGCACATTGAAATAACACCTTTCTTACCACAACATTTTTTTACAGAAGCATCAGTGGATGAATTTTTAGAAGATTTAAAAAGTTACGATGCTGAATTTGAAAGGGTAAGAAAAAGTGCTGAAGATAAGGGCTGTAAGTTACGCTATGTGGCTTCGTTAAAAGAAGGTAAAGCACAGGTTGGATTTGCCGAAGTGGATGAGTCGCATCCTTTTTATCGTTTGGAAGACAGCAATAATAAAGTGCTTTTACGTACCGATTATTATTACGAGCATCCGATGGAAATTCAAGGTTATGGTGCTGGGGCTGATGTTACAGCTGCTGGTGTATTTGCCGATGTTATAAAAGTAGTTAACCTATAAACCACAATAGATCATGAAGTATCTGGTAATTTTAGCAGATGGTTTTGCTGATGAACCAATCGAACGATTAGGGGGTAAAACGCCAATAATGGCTGCCAATACGCCTCACATTGATAAACTTTGTCAAATGTCGAAGTGTGGTTACCTAAAAACGGTACCTGACAGTTTACACCCGGGTAGTGAAGTGGCCAATATGACCATTATGGGATATGATGCGGCCAAATATTACCAAGGGAGAGGAGTGCTCGAAGCATCAGCTTTGGGTGTTGACTTAGAGGAAGGAGATTTAGCTTTTCGCTGTAATTTGGTTTCTGAAGAAGATGGCGTGTTATTGAATCATTCTGCCGGCCATATTTCAACAGAAGAAGCTGATGAATTAATTGTAAGTTTGAATGAGCAACTTGGTGATGATGTTGTTAAGTTTTATACAGGCGTAAGTTACCGTCATGTGATGGTGATTAAAGGTGGACAGAATGGCTTAAGTTGCACGCCTCCTCACGATGTGCCAGGCGAACGTATTGATACGATATTACCTAAGCCAGGTGTCGATCATCCAACGGCGGCATTGTTACGTCAATTAATGCACCGATCAAACGATTTGTTAAACGATCATTCAGTTAATGTAAAACGCAAACAGCAAGGTTTACCAGTTGCGAATATGATTTGGCCATGGTCGCCAGGATATAAACCACAAATGCCAACCTTAAAGGAGATGTATGGAATTAACAATGGAGTAGTTATTTCTGCGGTTGACTTAATTCACGGGCTGGGTAATTTTGGTGGGTTACAATCGGTTTTTGTTGAGGGAGCAACAGGTTTGTATACTACCAATTACAAGGGTAAGGCTGATGCAGCCATTGAAGCACTTTCTGATAACGATTATGTCTTTCTGCATATCGAAGCGCCTGATGAAGCAGGGCACGAAGGTGATGTTGAATTAAAGATTCGAACCTTAGAGGATATCGATGAAAAAGTGGTGAAGCCTTGTTTGGAGTTTTTGGAAAAAAATAAAGATGAACTAAGTATCGCTTTTTTACCGGATCATCCAACACCATGCGAGATTCGTACACATACCAGAGAGTATGTGCCATACATGATTTGTCGTCCAGGCGTAGAAGCTGATTCAGTGGCGGTATATGATGAGAAATCGGTGTACGATGGAGCGTTTGGTTTTACAGATCAAACAGAGTTTATGAAATTATTTCTTTCAGGAAAAAAATAACAACAAATGAAGTTTTATAGCACTAATAATGTATCACATATAAGCGATTTAAAATCAGCTGTACTTAATGGTTTGGCGCCTGACAAGGGTCTTTATATGCCAGAAGTAATTCCTGAGTTGTCGCAAGATTTTTGGGGTAGATTACCTGATCTAAGTTTGGGCGAAATTGGATTTGAGGTATTGAAACCATATTTCTGTCCGGATATACCAGAGGCTAAGTTTAAGACACTAACTGCCGAAGCATTTAATTTTCCGATTCCATTAAAAAAAGTATCAGATAATATATCGGTATTGGAATTGTTTCACGGTCCAACTTTAGCTTTTAAAGATATTGGAGCCCGTTTTCTAGCTCGTGTAATGGCGCAATTTACCGAGGGTCTGGATAAAACAATCAATGTATTGGTGGCTACATCGGGAGATACGGGAAGTGCCGTTGCTAATGGATTTTTAGGAGTTGAAGGAGTGAAGGTTTTTGTGCTTTATCCCAAGGGTTTGGTATCCGAAGTGCAAGAAAAGCAATTTACAACCTTGGGACAAAATATTACAGCCATCGAAGTAGATGGAACTTTTGATGATTGTCAGGCCTTGGTGAAAACGGCTTTTATGGATGAGGCCTTAAGAGAGCAATTGATTTTAACATCGGCTAACTCCATTAACCTGGCTCGTTTCTTACCTCAAATGGTGTATTATTTTTATGCCTATGCACAAGCTGTAAAGAAGGGTATTAAGGAGATTAGTATATCGGTACCAAGTGGGAATTTTGGTAACTTAACGGCAGGCTTAATTGCTCAGCAAATGGGTTTACCTGTGAAGCAATTTATTGCAGCTACAAATATTAATGACATTGTGCCGAAGTATTTGGAAAGTGGTATTTACACACCAGCGCCAAGTATTGCTACACCCGCCAATGCTATGGATGTGGGAGATCCTAGTAATTTTGTTCGCATACGCGAATTATTTAAAGAGAATATAGTCGATATTCGTTCGTATATTAAAGGTTTTACTTGCGAAAACGAAACGATTTTCAAAACAATAGAGTCTGTTTATGAGCAGTTTAATTATGAACTTGATCCACACGGGGCAATTGCCTATCATTCTTTGGCTCAATTATTGATTGGAAATGAACACGGTGTTTTTTTAGCAACAGCACACCCAGCTAAATTTCCTGAAACAGTTGAAAAGTTGATTGGTAAGGAAATTGAACAGCCTGATCGATTGAAAGAATTTATGAAAGGAGAAAAACGAGTTGAGTCGTCAACAAATAATTACGAATCTTTTAAATCATTATTAACTAATTGATCATTCTTAAGCTTGGTGTGAGAAAAATTAAAACATTTTTTAAATGTTTTTTAAAAAAAAAACTATTTTTACCACCGTTGAATTGAATCGAATCTATTAAATAAGATTAAAAGTATTTTATTATGAAGTATTTAGCAACTTTTTCCTTTTTGATGATGATGTTTGTTGGAGCTATGGCTCAGGACAAATCGGCGGCAGAATTGAAAAATGAAGGAAACGCTGCATTAAAAGCAAAAGATTATAAAGCAGCTTTAGAATTATTCGAACAAGCTATTCCTGTTTGGGAAGGTGAAATGGATGCTGCTATGGTATACAATGCTGCAACTTGTGCCTATAAAACTAAAGCTAATGATAAAGCTTTGGGATATTATGCCCAAGCTAATGAGCTTGGTTATAAGCAGGATGCATGTTTATATTACGCTTACAAGATTAACAAGAAGGCAGGTAATGCTGAAGAGGTGAACAAAAATTATGAAGCAGCCGTAGAAAAATATCCTAATAGCAAGTATGTTAAAGCTATGAAAAAGGAAAAAGTAAAACCTATGGTAAAAGAAGCTAATGAAATTTATGCTAAAGCTCAGGAAAAATTGAATGCTCGTGTTGCTGATAATGCAGATAAATGGGAAGTTCTAAAAGCTGAGTCTGTTGCTTTGTGTGATAAAGCAATTGCAGTTTGCGACGAAGTATTGGCAATTTATCCAGCGGATAAAAATGCACCAGTTATTAAAACACGTTGTGAAGATTTGAAGAAAGCTGAATAAGCTTTAATCATATAAATTCATAGAAGAGACTGTCCCCAAAGGATGGTCTCTTTTTCGTTATAAAAAGATGACTTTACACCAAATTATAGCGCTTGGCTTAATTTTTGAAATGGAAATTATTACTATTGCAGTATAAAAACCCCTAAAAACAGAGTGAAATGAAACAGCTAATTGTTATAAGCTTGATAATGCTTGTTGGTGTAATGACAGGATACTCGCAAGAAGCGGATATACTAAAGAGTGATGCTATAATAATGGAGAGCCAAATGCAATATTTAAAAGCAGCCGAACTATATGAGCAAGCCGCCATTAAATATGATGCAGAACAAAAGTCAGATGCTTTCATGTATTTTAAGGCTGGGCAATGTTACAATCGTGTTAAAAGATATGATAATGCCTTACCATTATTAAACGAAGCCAAACAGAACGGTTACGATGAGGTTGATTTATACATTTCTTTAGGAGATGCATATGTTGGAAAAAAGGATTATAAGCAAGCCGAAGAAGCCTTATTAAAAGGCAGAGAAAAGGATGAAGAACGAGAGTTGGACATAAATAAAAAACTGGCTTTTACCTACCTTAATAGCAAGCAATACGAAAAGTCGGTTGAAGTAATTAATGCTGGGCTTGCGGTGGAACCTAATGATGTTTCTTTATTGTATTATTTAGGATCATCGTACCAACGATTAAAAAAGTACCCTGAAGCTTGTGAGTCGCTTGAACGTGTGCTTGAAGTTGACCCGAATCATAAGAATGCCACTAAAATGCTTGGAGTACTTTATTTCAAATTAACCGATCACAAATATAATGTTGAAACTAAACGTTACGAGGCTTTAAAAAATCCAAGCAGAGTTGATTATCATAACTCTACAAAAAAAATGGAGCAGATAAGCAAAGGATACTCAAAAAGTTTGCCTTATCTTGAAAAAGCGCATTCTAACTCTCCAAAAGATAAATCAATAATTAGTTGCTTAAATGTGGCTTATCGTCGTTTAAAAATGGAGAATAAAGCTGATGAGATGAGTCAGTTGTTGGATTAGGATTTTCTTGCAGAAGAATAATGTTTATCTTGCTGTTAATCATACTAACACCATTATTCTTAAACTATGAAGAAAATATTATTAGTTGCCTCTGCAATAGCTCTTTTTCTAGGTGCTTGCTCAGTGCAAGACGAAAAAGAAGTGAAGAGTAATCATCCAAAACTTTCCGGCCCTTATATGGGGCAAAAGTTGCCAGGTAAGAAGGCGCAAATATTTGCGCCTGGAATTGTGTCAAATGGATTGTCAAACAGAGATGTTGCAATCACACAAGATGGTAAAGAAATGTATTTTGGAATGCACAATGTGGACTTTACCTTTTCTACTATTGTTGTAAGTAAGGAGGTAAATGGTGTTTGGACTCAACCTGAAGTTGTTGCATTTGCCTCTAATCCAAAATATATCTACTTAGAACCTGCTTTAAGTCAAGATGATAATAAATTGTTTTTTCTTTCTAACCAACCAAAAAACCAAGTTGATACCATAAGCGATGAAGATATCTGGGTTGTTGACAGAGCTTCTGATGGCTGGGGTGAGCCCTATAATTTAGGTGCACCCATCAATACCAATGATAAAGAATTTTATCCTTCCATAACAGAGGATGGGACAATGTATTTTACTCGTGAAAAAGAAGGACAGCGAAAATCTGCAATTTATCGAAGCCGATTACTTGATGGAGTTTATCAAGAGCCTGAGCTGTTGCCAGAGCAAATTAATTGTGGAGCAGGTCGATTTAATGTTAGTGTAGCTCCTGATGAGAGTTATGTAATTGTACCCGCATTTGGGCTAAAAGATGGATTAGGTGGCGTTGATTACTACATCGTATTCAATAATTTTGATGGAACATGGACGGAGCCGATTAATATGGGAGAAACAATCAATTCTTCAACAGGAAATGAATGGTCGCTATACGTTACACCGGATATGAAATACTTCTTTTTTATGGCAACTAAAAAGATGCAGAAGAATAATTATCCGGATAGGCTAAGTTGTGAGTTTTTCGAATCATTAGCCCAACAGCCTGAAAATGGACATTCAGACATTTATTGGATAAGTTCAGAAATTGTGGATGAATTAAGGCAGAAAGTCCATTAACCAGAGGAACAAGAATAACTAAAAATAAATAAGCCGAATCAAATGATTCGGCTTATTTGTATAGTATTTTCTTTGGATACTTCTTATGGTTTCATAACACCATTAAAATATAATACTTGATCGGTGTTAACCGGTATTTCATACGATACTTCCAAGCCATGTGGCATTGGTGAAATATGTAGAGTTAATTGAAATTCATCCTGCTTGGTACACTCAATGGTATAAGGTTTTCCGGTATCGAAGTCATTTACTTCGTAGAAACATTTTTGTTGTTTGCCTCCTCTAAAGTAAATATTGGCCAATTCATCTTCTAAAAACTCGATTTTATAAACATTGTGCTGCTGAATCGAATCGGCAACAGTAAATGGATTATGGCTAATTAAGCCTGAGCCAAAGGCATCGCCAGATAATTGAATAGGTTTAAGAAAAAGATTCCACATCCCTAGTAACTCCTCCTGGGTACTAGGAAATGATGCTTCACTTAATTTGCCTCGAAGTAAGCGTAAAAAGGTGTTGTCGCGCTCAATCATATCCATATGAGTTTCATAGAGACGGTTAAGTGAATCGAGCAAAAAGGTGGTTGAATCCTCTAAGGTTTTTAGATGACTAACTTGTTTATCCCAAGCTTCATCAAATAAGTTTTGAGTGTTTTCAAGGGTTTCATTGATGTGTTTCTTATCAAGTGTTTTTGCTTTAAGATGTTCTAGAAATGCCTCATATTGCCTCCAATTTTCTTGAAGCGATTCAAAATCATTCTGAAGTAATAAATGCGACTTTTGTAGTGTGTCCAAACTAAACTGAATCTCTTTCTTAGTTTGACCTGAAGTATTTATAGCTCCGACTAAGATTAACGATAAAAGACCAAGTTTTAACAAGGGATATTTTTTCATATTATGTGAAGGTTTTAATAGTTAACATTCAAGATATGAAATCGATAATAGAATTGCTGAGTTAATTGATAAGTGGCTTAAAATTGTAAGTAAAGAGTCTTTTAATGTGGATTATTTACTAAAACGAATCGTCTCCGATAAACAACAATTCGTCTGGTTAATCTTTCCATTCATCTTTGTTTATTTCAGGCACTGGTCGTTAAGCTTCAAATTTGCTTCTGTAAAAAAACAAAAAGCAAAAATGAAACAGATAAAAATCATCAGTCTAAGTTTAATATTCTTCATTAGCACAGTAAATTTATTATCGCAGCAAATAGTTAGTGGCAAGGTAGTCTCAAGCGATGGTGAAACCCTGGTAGGTGTTAATATTGCCATCGAAGGCACTTATGTAGGCACCATCACTGATATGGATGGCGAGTTTGAATTTGAAACAGAGGAAGTAGCTGGAAAAAGCCTGGTGGTTAGTTATATTGGTTTTTCGCCCTTAACATTAAACCTTGATGATGTTGATTCACGAAATATTGTGATTTGCTTGAAAGAAAGCATGACAAGTCTTAATGCTGTAACCATTACTGCAGGTTCTTTTGCTGCCGATGATAAAAAACGCGCTTCGGTGCTTGAACCACTCGATATTTACACCACAGCAGGATCGTTGGGCGATATTAATGGTGCATTGAAAACATTACCCGGTACGCAGCCTGCAAGCGACGATGGTAGGTTATTGGTGCGTGGTGGAGATGCCTCCGAAACAAAGACTTTTGTGGATGGACTTTTGGCCGCCAAACCCTATTATTCAAAAGTGCCCGATTTACCAACGCGCGGACGATTTTCTCCAAGTTTATTTAGCGGTACTGTATTTAGTACCGGAGGTTACTCAGCCGAATATGGGCAAGCTTTATCGTCGGTATTAATTCTCGAATCGAGTGATGTGGCTTTGGAAGCAATAACGAGTGTGTCGCTTATGAGTATTGGTGGTGAGCTATCGAATACCTGGTGTTCAAATAATCGATCTACATCGTTGGGAGTTAGTTATACCAACATGGCACCTTATTATAGCTTGGCCGATAACCGATTGGATTGGACAAAACCAACTGAGGCCACTGGTATCAATTTTATGCATCGTCAAAAATTTGATAATGGCGCCATGTTAAAAGTATTTTCTACAGGTGATTATGGTGTGAGTGCCTTTAATTCAAATATTGGAGATGAAATAACTAATATTGATACCGAAGGAGGCAACGCCTATGTTAATGTGAACTATTCGGTGCCTACGGGCGAGAACTCATTTTTAAAGACGGGAATAGCTACCACCATAGATGATCAGAGACAGTTAGCTGGTATGCATCGTACAAGCGATGATGAGTTAAGCATTGAAGTGCGGGCAACAATGGTAAACGCCATTAGTGATGGTATAGAATTATCGTACGGTATAGCTGATGCATATACGAACTATAAGCAGGCTTATCAACACTTAGGTTCTTCACAAAGTTGGAATGGAGGAGTAAAAGACCATATACTAGCCGGATTTATTGAGCCAGAAATTAAGCTGTCAGCTCGATTTGCCTTTCGTCCTGGTTTGCGATTAGAATACTCGAGTGCATTGGCAAAGATGAATATCTCACCTCGTTTATCTGTTGCTTATAAAACCGGAAAAAATAGTCAATTATCTGCTGCCTATGGGCAATATTATCAAAACCCAGTAAATGAATATTTAAAGTTTACCACTGATTTTAACTACGAGAAATCGACACATTATATAGCCAGTTATCAGGTGGGAAGTTTAAAGAAGCGCTTGTTGCGTATGGAAGCTTATTACAAGCAATACGATCAGTTGGTGACGTACGATATGGGGCAACATACTTATGATTTAAATTTCAATAACAATGGCGATGGGTATGCCAAGGGTATCGATATATTCTTTCGCGATAGAGAGACGATTAAACGCACTGACTATTGGGTATCCTATTCATATATTGACACCAAACGCCAGTACAAGGATTATCCTCAGAAAGTATCACCTTCGTTTATATCTGAACATACCTTTTCTGCGGTAGCAAAGTATTTTGTGGGAGCGATCAATACGCAGGTAGGAGCTACCTGGATTATGGCATCTGGTCGTCCTTATCACCAGCCTGATGATTCTGAGTTTATGAATCGTAAGGCTCCCATGTATAACGATTTGAGTTTAAATTTGAGCTACTTAACACATATTGCAGGATATTCTACGATAGTACACTTTTCCATGTCAAACGTGCTGGGCCGAAAACATTTGGTGGGTTACCAAACCATTCCATCGGGTAATGGTCAGCCAGATACATTAATGCCCTTATTGCCCGATATCAAGCAATTTATGTTTCTAGGAGTTTTTATATCAATCAATTAATAATCTTAAACAATCTATTATGAAATCATTTATTATTGTTCTTATTACTTGTATGCTTGTAGCATTGAATTTGTCAGCAACAAATTATCATGATGTGATGAAACAAAACATTACGAAGCTGATAAAATCAAATTCCATTGAGGAAATCAATCAAATAGCAGCGACTTTCGAGCGCATTGCGAATGCTGAAAAAGAAGAGTGGTTGCCCCGATATTATTCGGCCTATGCACATGCCAGGGCAACGCATTTTATGAGTGATACCGATTCAATCGACGTAAGCTTGGATAAGGCGCAGGCATACATCAATGAATTACTTAAATCAAATGAGGATGAGTCGGAGGTACATGTGCTTCAGGCTTTGGTTTACAGTTTACGTATTACCAGTGCCTCGCGTGGATATAAATACTCAAGCCTTTCGAATAAATCTTTGGATCGTGCCATGCAGTTAAACGCTGAGAATCCACGTATTTATTACTGTAGAGGAAATAATGTATTCAATACACCAAAAATGTTTGGAGGCGGAGCAACAAAGGCAGAGAAACTATTTACAACAGCCAATGAAAAATTTGAATCGGAGAAACAAGAAAATGAACTTTGGCCAAGCTGGGGCCTATATCATAATACACAAATGTTGAAAAAGTGTAAAGAATCAAATTAATGTGTATTTTTCAGTTTTAATACTCAAACCATGGCTCATTTTTATAACACATTTGATAGCAATGTAAGTAAACGCACTGTTCTAGGGCGCGTCTTTTCCACTGGTGTTATTTCTTCAAGTATTGGATTTATCTTCTTGTATTTGTCGTGTCCTGAGTGTGTATCAAATCCAAAAACGGTATGGCTCAATGTGTGTTATAGTTTGCTTTTGGGGTATGGTTTGTTTTCATACGGCTTCATGTTTGGGTGGATCGAACGCAGGTATATCTCATGGATTAATCACCCGCTTAAAAGCATTATACTTGTATTTTTATTTTCTACCTTTTATTGCGGAGCTGTTATTCTAGGGGTCAACTGGTTTTGGCATAGTGTTATTGAGGGCGTATCATTTTCGCACTTCGTTAAGCACTATGGATTTGTTATGTGGATTGAGTTTGGCATCTTCTATTTTATTGCTTTATGGTTTTATGCGCGATCATTTTTCCTGGAGTGGCGCAGAGAAGTTGAAAACCGCGAGCGCTTAAAACGGGAAGCTTTAATGTTACAATACGAGACATTAAAGACGCAGGTGAATCCGCATTTTTTATTCAATAGCCTCAATTCCTTAATTAGCTTGATGGATATTAACATTGACTCAGCTAAGCAATTTACTTCAGAATTATCACGATTTTATCGCGATATATTATATTTGAAGGGGAAGGAGTTAATTCCATTAAATGAAGAAGTTGATATACTAAAACGATACATGTATCTACAACAGATTCGCTTTGGAGAAAAGTTCTCTTTTGAGTTAAATATCGATTCGAGTGTCAGTGCAATGGTTATTCCCTTATCTGTGCAGATGTTGGCTGAAAATATATTCAAACACAATGTCATTTCAGGTGATGAAAAGCTGAAGATTAAGCTTGGCATTGCAGAAAGCAATCTTGTTATTAGCAATTCTTATCTGCCGAAACCTGATCCCGAGGAGTCAACAGGATTGGGGCTTTCCAATTTAAGAGAAAGGATTCTTTATTTGACAGGTAAAGAGTTGGTCGTTAAAGAAAGTGAGAATGAGTTCACCGTTGTTTTACCTTTAGTTTTTATCGATAATGAAAATATTACTGGTTGAAGATGAGCATTTGGCAGCTAAGCGATTAGAAGCCATGATAAACAAACAACGCATTGGAGCTCAAGTGCTGACTTGCTGCGATTCGATAAAACAAACTGTAGAGTGGTTAGAAACACATGAACATCCTGATATTGCATTTTTCGATATTCAATTGGGCGATGGGTTAAGTTTCGAAATATTTAAGCAGGCAAAGTTTAGTTTTCCTGTTGTTTTTACAACTGCTTACGATCACTATGCCATAAATGCTTTTCAGGTGAATGGATTAGATTATCTGCTAAAACCAATCGAGAATGAAGATTTGGAGCGAGCACTTGCAAAGTATGAGAAGGGTCAACAGCAAATAGATGATTCCTTTAAAGAAGCACTTTTGTTAGCAGCAAAACAGCTTAAAACGAATGATGATCAATACAAAAATCGTTTTTTAATAAAGGTAGGTGAGCATTTAAAAATGGTTGATACCAAACAAATTGCTTTTAGCTACAGTATGGACAAGGCAAATTATATTCGTACTAAAGATGGACATACCTATGCCATTGATCAGAGTTTGGAGCAAATGGAACTTCAACTCAACCCAAAGCAGTTTTTCAGAATTAGTCGTAAGTATCTTATTCAAATGGATGGCATTAAAGATATGATCAGTTTTGGCGTTGCGCGATTAAAACTGGTCATGGATGGTTCTAGTAGTGATGAAGAAATAATTGTTAGTCGCGATAAGGTTAAGTTATTTAAAGCATGGCTCGAAAATTAGTTTGCTAATCGCATTGATAGCTTATAGGTACTCAAATGTGTTAATTATTGAAATCATTCCTAAAAAAGGTGCTAATGAATGAACATTTTTAAGGCTTGAGTGTCTTTTTTGTGAGAATCATTGCATGGTTCCCAAAAAACTGATTTTCTTTGTAACCGATTTAACACGATTAAATTTAATAAAATGGAAATAGGAAGAAATAAACTAGTCACACTTTCCTACGAATTACGTCTGAATGGAACTGATGGCGAGGTAGTTGAAAAAACCGAAGCTAATGCTCCTTTAGAGTTTGTTTTTGGTGCTGGTAAAATGTTGGAAATGTTCGAAAACAAGTTAGAAGGTTTTGCAAAAGGCGCTAGCTTCGATTTTGAATTAAAAGCAGCTGAAGCATATGGTGAAGTTAATCCAAATGCAGTTGTTGAGATTCCAAAAAATATTTTTGAAGTAGAAGGAAAAATTGATGACGAACTATTGACTGTTGGAAATCAGGTTCCTATGCAAGATGCCCATGGCAACCGTTTGAACGGTATTGTTTTGGAAGTAGCTGATGAAAACATCAAAATGGATTTTAATCACCCATTAGCAGGAGATAACCTTTTCTTTAAAGGTGAAGTGGTAGAAGTACGCGAAGCATCGGAAGATGAGTTAGCTGAGGCTTGTGGCACTGGTGGTTGTGGAACTAGTAGCGGTGGCTGCGGTGGTGGTTGTTCTTGTGGATAATCTTCATTAACGATATTTGAAGGGAGGTATTTATACCTCCCTTTTTTTATTTTTTCACCGCAATTGATCTTGTCGTAAACTTATAATGCATTATTTTTACGGCCTTAAATATTACAAATTGATATTAATAAAAGTGCTATGTCAGGAAATTCGTTCGGAACTCTCTATAAATTAACTTCATTTGGTGAATCTCATGGAAAAGCTGTGGGTGGTGTTATCGAAGGTGTTCTGCCGGGTACAATCATCGATGAAACATTTATCCAAGCTGAATTAGATCGACGTAGACCTGGTCAATCAGCCATTACAACTCCTCGTGATGAAGCGGATAAGGTAGAATTTTTGTCGGGTATTTTTGAAGGAAAGGCAACGGGTACACCTATTGGTTTCTTAATATGGAATAAAGATCAACGCTCAAAGGACTACGGAAATATCAAAGACGTGTATCGTCCTTCCCATGCAGATTATACATATCAAAGCAAATATGGCATAAGAGATTATCGTGGAGGAGGTCGCTCATCGGCTCGTGAAACCATAGCGCGTGTTGTTGCTGGGGCAATTGCTAAATTAATTTTGCAGCAAATGGGAATAAGCATCCACGCTTTTACAACAACAGTTGGTGATTTAAAACTTGACAAAGATTACAATGAGCTGGATTTGGCTAAAGCTGAAGAAAACATTGTTCGTTGTCCAGATGCTGAAACGGCAGAAAAAATGATTACTTATATCGATCAGGTACGTAAAGATAAAGACTCGATTGGAGGAGTAATTACATGCGTTATAAAACAAGTACCTGTTGGATTAGGCGAACCAGTCTTCGGTAAATTACATGCTACACTTGGAAGCGCCATGTTAAGCATCAATGCGGTTAAAGGTTTCGAATATGGTTTGGGTTTTGGAGCAACTCATTTGAAAGGAACTGAGCATAATGATGAGTTTTACATGGAAGGCGATAAGGTGCGTACGCGTACTAACCGTTCCGGTGGAATCCAGGGGGGTATTTCTAATGGCGAAGACATCTATTTCAATGTAGCCTTTAAACCGATTGCAACCGTACTAAAAGAGCAGAAAACAGTCAACAGTATGGGAGAGGAGATAAGTTCTACAACCAAGGGGCGTCACGATCCATGTGTATTGCCACGTGCGGTACCTATCGTAGAATCAATGGCGGCTATGGTTTTGGCCGATGCTGTGCTTCTGAATAAGATGTATCTGTAAAAAGAATGATTAAGGATCAATGATTAATTGAATTTTGATCGAAAAATACTTAATAGAAACCTGAGGCTTTGTCTTGGGTTTTCTTTTTAATGGGGCCTATGGATTCGTACTTTGTTGCAAGGTGCCTATAAAGAAAGGCTCCTTAAAGCTTTCTTTATAATGTGTTTTATTGGTAAGCTTGATTATTAGACACTAAAATCAAATGTAATTTGTTATTTTAGTGCTGATTCTAAAATTTACCTCACTCTATGAAGAAGCTGGCATTGCATTGGAAAATTATCATTGGTCTTTTATTGGGTATTGTATGGGCTGTTTTATCTGGTTTTTTCGGATGGAGTGAGTTTACAACCTTATGGATTGCTCCATGGGGACGAATCTTCATTAGCTTGCTTAAACTCATTGCAATTCCATTGGTGCTGTTCTCAATTATTGGCGGTATTGTTGGTTTAGGAGATCCTAAACATTTGGGAAGATTAGGTTTACGTACTCTGATGTTGTATCTGCTTACTACTATTGTGGCCGTATCCATTGGGTTATTGATCGTGAATGTAGCCAAGCCTGGTGAATGGATGGATAAAGAAGTGCGAACTGAAAACCGAATTGCCTATGAACTTTGGGCACAGGAGGAAGGATTTGCTGTTCACGATAATACAAATTTATTGGCTCAAACTAGTTTACAAGATAAAATAGAGGAAGTTGCTAAGCGCAGAGGTTTTAATACCGATGAAGCTGTTGAAAAACGATTAAAGCAAGTTGAACAGCAAAAGAATAATGGTCCTTTAACTTTTATTGAGGACATGGTGCCAAACAATGTGTTTGCGGCCATGTCGAACAATGGAAGCATGTTAAAAATAATTTTTTTCGCCATCTTTTTTGGTATAGCCTTACTATTTGTTCCTGATCAACACTCTAAACCGATTATAGCTGTTGTTAATGGTTTATCCGAAGTGTTTCTTAAGATGGTAGATATAATAATGCGCGGAGCACCATTTTTTGTATTTGCTTTATTGGCTGGCTTGGTTTCAGAGATGGCTGGAGATAATCCAGCTAAGGTATTTGAGTTGTTCAAGGGTTTGAGTTGGTATTCATTAACCGTATTAGCAGGCTTGTTGTTGATGGCATTTGTGATTTATCCAATCATCATGAAATTCTTTGTCAAACGATTAAGTTTTAAGAGTTTCTTAAAGGGCATAAGCCCGGCACAAGTTTTGGCTTTCTCAACCAGCTCCAGTGCAGCAACCTTACCTGTTACTATTGAGTGTGTCGAAGATAACCTGAAAGTAGATCCAAAAGTGTCAAGTTTTGTGTTGCCAATAGGAGCTACGGTTAATATGGATGGAACCAGTTTGTATCAAGCCGTGGCGGTAATGTTTTTAGCACAAATGCACATGATTGATTTGAATTTCGGACAACAACTAACAATAGTGCTAACAGCAACTCTTGCTAGTATTGGCTCTGCGGCTATCCCAAGTGCTGGTTTGGTAATGTTAATGATTGTACTTAGTTCTGTTGGTTTAAATCCCGCCTGGATCGGCATAATATTGCCTGTTGATCGTATTTTAGACATGGTACGTACTGTCGTGAATGTAACTGGTGATGCAACGGTAAGTACTGTTATAGGTGAAGTGGAGAAAAAGCTCAATATGGAAGGGGATGAGTAGTAATTACTCAAACAGCTATTAATTATGAGTTCAACAACTAATTATCATGCAGATTAATCTCGACATAGGTTATACAGAAATATTTGCCCTAATAATAATAGCACTGATATTAGTTTACATTCTTTTTGCTCAATCTAAAAAGAAGAAACGATTAATGAAATCTGGTATTAGGGTAGAAGGCTTTGTAATAGATATCAAAACTAGTTATGGCGGCTCAACTATGTCTCCACGAAGAACACCTATCGTTCGGTTTTTAACAGTGGAAGATAGATGGATTGAATCAGAAGTTGATTTTATTAGTCGTCGGTTAAAACTAAACCAGGAAGTTACAGTCTACTACAATGGAAATGATCCTTATGATTTCATAGTTGTATAGGTGTGGTGGCAAGTGCGAAATAAAAGCTAAGAATATTACTCAAGACAAGTGAGAAAATAAAAAAATTACTGCGTTACTTCTTTTGTTTTTTCAGTAGATGGCTCTTCTTTTAGCGGAGTTATTTGCTTTGTTTCGGTAGTTTTATTTTGCTTTTTAAGTTCACTTGGCACTTCATTTTGGTAGACTAAGCCAGTTGAGTCCGTTTTAATATTAATACCATCAACATTGGTGTAAATGAGTTGGCTTGCGCCCGATAATTCAACCTTTCGTCCATCTGACAAAACCAATGTGGCTTTTCGTTTTCCTGGTTTAATTTTAGTACCATCGGCCATCAAATTATCTGTATTGGGAGTAAACGATAAATTGACTAATACACCAACAAAGAGCAATGGAAGCGTCAGACCAGCAATATATTTATTTGATTTTTTCATTTTTGTTAATCCCTCAGATTTTGATTTAGCGATTTAATTTTCACAAATAGCATAGCTATGTGATATTCTTCACAAATATAGACACATTAAACATCAATAGGGGTGACATATGTTATGTTAGCAATTGTTAAACTATTTATTAAATTGTTACTAATAAAAATTGTTGGAAGTATATTGCTATAAAAGTGATACTTAAAGGGAGTAGGATACAGTCGAACGCTTGCGCAATATGACAAATAAAAGAGAAGTTTTTTGGATAAATTAATTCATTGCTGGATGAGCCAACTGTTTGTATTTTTTAGTCATGTGAACCAACTCCAGATCATGTGTAAAATAGAAGGTTGTTCCTTCACCCTGAAGCGTTTTTAACCACATTTTACCACCTAATAATTCAATTAAACCTTTTGATATGGTTAGGCCTAAACCCACGCCAGAATAGTCGCGCTTAAGGCGTTCATCACCCTGCCGGAAGCGATCAAAGATGTGTGGTAAGGTTTCTGTGGATATGCCAATGCCAGTATCTTGCACAAAATAAGTTACTTTCGAACCATTCTCATTTAAAGAATAACCAATTGTAATTGTGCCTGAATTCGTAAATTTAATTGCATTACTAATGAGGTTTGAAAAAACCTGAAATAAAATATTCTCGTCTGATAATATGGTTAAATCCTTTTCTTTGCACTTTTCATCAACTAGCAAGTTAATGCCTTTATGATGAGCTTGTTTCTCGTAACTTAATTTAAGGTTATCGAGTAAAGCTATTATTCTAATTGGACTTCGATTAACTGTCATTAAATTGGTTTCCAATTTCGAGAGGTCAAGTACATTACCCAATATGCGTAAGAGTAAATTACCATTCTTTTGTATGATATCAAGGTATTGATTCTTCTCGTCACGATTAATATCTTCATCGCGTAACATTTCAGAAAACCCCAATAATACGTTCATTGGTGTGCGAATCTCATGACTCATATTGGCTAAGAAGGCCGATTTTATTTGCTCAGATTTCTCTGCTTTTAGTCTTTCTCTTTGGAAATTTCTGTTGGCGTAATAAATTAGAGGTATCTCCACACCCATAAACAACATGGTTATTAGGTAGATGTCCATGATGCGATCCAGTTCGCTAGGATACCCTATCACTAAGTGAGGAAATAGGTATTCAATAACAAACAGGCCGCTTAGGTTAACCACAAAAGTAATGCATGAAACCAGAAAGATACGCGATGGAATGATGAATAGACCCAATGCGAATAAAGCTTGAAACACCAATAATGTTGGGCCTTTTGAACCTCCATTTAGCATCCAAACACAATTAAGCGTTATCACCATAAATACAATAAAAATCCTTCTGGCTTGATGTGCAAGGTTTTTATATCTGGCCAACCAATACAAATAGGAGAATATGAATGATGCTAATAATGTAAATATGGTGAGTTTATTATCGAGGCCTATCGAATAATTAAACACAGTTGAAAGAACGCAAGTAAAGATACCAATTAGGATGACCTTGATTAGGAATCGATTTTTAAACCCAAGATGAATCGGGATTAAATATTGATAAATAGCTTCTAACTTATGCTTAAACATGTGTGCCATTAATGTTTGGGTTAAGAGCTTCTAATGAGCACTTATTCAAACTAAAGGTAGAAAAAAACACTATGCAGTATGTAAGAGATTGACGAAGCTCTTAGTTTTCTATATGAATTACCTATTATGTGAAGTTAAAAACTATTCAGACCAAACAAGCGGTAAGCTTAAAAAGAACTCAGTTCCCATATTCTCTTCTGACTCAAACCAAATATCACCTTTTAAGATATTTGTTAAACCCTGGCAGATTGCAAGGCCTAAACCAGCTCCTTGCATCGGTAAGTGCTGTTCTTCCGCTTCGCCTTTTCGAAATTGTTTAAAAATAAATGGTTTTAACTTATTGCTGATGCCCATACCACTATCTTTAATTCTAAAAATAAGATGCCTCTCTGATAGAGTGTAAGCCAATGTAACATGTCCTTTGCTTGTGAATTTAAGGGCATTAAATGTCAGGTTAGTAAGGATTTGAAATAATAGTGTATGATCACTCTCTATTGTGACACTTTCATTTTTGTCGAAATTCATTGAAAACTGAACATCTGGTTTTAATTGTGCCGCAGGAAGCAAAGAATCATGCACTTGTTCCATGCAAGCTATGGCATTTATCGTAGATATTGAAGTAGTTACCTGTTTGCTTTCCAGCTTGGAATGATTAATAATATTGTTTAATAAGTTAAATAAAATCTTACCATTTTGCCCAATAACCTCTAAATATTTTTTTTGCTCGTCTTTAGGAACATCAGGCAAACCTAGTAATTCAGTAAAACCCAGTATGGCATTCATCGGTGTTCGTATCTCGTGGCTAAGGTTTGCAATCATTGAAGTTTTACGTTCTTCCGATTGTAGCGCTTGGTTACGTTCCTTGAGCATTGATTCTTTTGCGAACTGCAAGAGAGGAATTTCAAATATTAAAAATATAACCATTACAGATAAAAGATCAAAAGACCGTTGCGAATCACTCTCGTATTTGGTTATTATTTCGGGATAAAAACTTTCAAGAATAAATAAAGCTACCACGTTAATGGATAATATTATTAAACTAATTGTTTGAGCTCTGCGTGGGCTAAAAAAGACAATTAGTGGAATCATTGCCATTAAAAATACGATTGAAGGACCTGCACTACCTTGTGTTTCAATCCAGGTAACGTTTATGGCAAAGAAAATAATGGCAAGCAGTAGAATACGTGCTGGTTTTATTTTCTTTTTGTAATAAGCCAGCCAATAAATAAAAAGAACTAGAATGCCGATAAAGATATTGAAGACTTGAATGAAAAGAGGGATGTCTAAGATAATATTTATAAAAATATTTGATCCTATTACTGTAAGTGCTAGATAGATGGTGTAGAAGAAGATGATATCATCCAAAGAATATTCTTTAGATTTAAATAATTTATTATTTGCAATTAAATTGCGCATTTTGCCAACCTTCATTCTTTCTACCTCTAAAAATTTCCCCAGTATTTGTTACGCATCAACTATCAAACAGTTGCGTTTGAAACTTATTCAACCTAATAGGATCGCCTTTTTTGCAAACGATTATAATGCTAAGTTGTTATAAGTGAGTGATAATAGTTGTGAGTTTGCATGAAAGTTAAAGTTTGTATCTTTTCCACCATAGCCAGGCTCCAGATATTAATAGAATGAGCGTAGCCAGCCCAACCAAGGGAACAATAAGAATATAAAAGGAGCCAAGAAAATCTTGAAAGATTCGCCCTGTATGAATCTCTAGAGATAGGTTCCATAAGGATATTGGAGCATTCTTTTTGATAAGATCAGGCATCACTGGGAAACCAAGATTCCCTTTCAATTGAGTTGCTCCGCCACCGTAATCTATGTAATATTGGTTGTTAGCTCTTTCGTAATAAGCGGTAACCATATTGTCACCTATGGGGCGACTCATTTTATTTGAACTCCGATGCTCCTTACCACTGAAGTAGTTGTAAACTTTTGATTCAAAGGGTTGCCATTCATACATTCCATTGAAAGACCCAATCAAATATTTTTCGTCATCTAATGCTTCAAATACATTAATTCCCATCACTGAAACAGGTGCTTGAACCGGTATGGTAATCATTTTAGTTTTGTTCTTAGTTAAAGCATAAAAGCCTTTATTAGTCGATACTAAATAAACACTGTATTTTTCATTGTATCGAATGGCCCGAAGCTGATCGTACCAGGCATTGGAAGTGCTTAACATGGTATTTGGAATGCTTTTTATTTGAGTAGAAGCAATGGCAATTAGCAGTGGAGGCCTTAAGAACATGCCAGTAATGGTTGTAAAAATAAGCAGTACTACTGTTAATATGCCTAATTTGTTATGCCATTTCACACTAAAACGAAATAACTTTTGTTTGTTCTGTATTGGATTTAGTTTCTTTTTTGCTCGCTTAATTAGTTTAGGCCATATGTACCAAACTAATCCCGTAATACTAAAGAATATAAATAATAAGGCGATAGCATCTACAAGTAATTGGCCAGTTGTCCCAATTATTTCACCACTGTGTAACACCCAGAGTGTTTTAAATAAGCTGGTTTGTTGTTTGTGATTTTCAGGAGCTGGAAGATAACTAAATGCTATATCTGAATTAGGATTCTTAAGTGGAAGCATTCCCAGCTCACTTCTTGTTAATACAAGTAAAGTATCACCCTTTGAAATAATATCGCATATGCGTTTATGTTCTGGTTCAATCTCAATATAAACCCATTTATTATTGATGTACTCATATAAGCCAAATAGTGTACCTGCAAATAAGCGATTGTTATCTGTTTTAAACAACTTACTTATTTTTCGATTATCAATGCCAACAGGAAAGCCATCATTGAAATCACTCCACAAATTTGTGTCGTGATTGTATTTCCAACATCCAACATTGCCATAAAATAGTGTGGTTGTCGAATCCAATTCTACACTTCCACGTAAAGCAGCACTATTCCAATTATTGTAGCTATAACTTGATGGCAAATAGTTTCGACTAATATTAACTTTACTAATCAGGCTACGATGGTTTAATGCTATACCGGATAGTGCAAACAGAAGTAGCATAACACTAAGGATGATACCAGCCCATTTATGATATTTTTTCCAGAATTTCATAGTCATGCAAAAATAGGATTAAAGAATAACTATCAAAGCTAGAACTGTAAAATCACCATTTATGGGGATTAAGAATGTAAGAAGGAGGTTTAAGTGTGGTTTTTTAATAAATGGTACTTAATATTTTAACCACTTCTTGGGATTGCAGTTAAATTTCGGTCGCCTTACTTTTGCCTAGGTAAATGGAACGCCATTATATACTACATGAACTAACAATTGGTTATTGTTACAAAGGCCTTTTAATCTATTCAGCCAATGGATTAAAAGGTTTTTTTTTATGCTGAAGTATTTATAAAAAAAGCCCCGCAATTGCGAGGCTTTTAAAGCATATTTTATTGAATTCCTATTTCGTAGGAAGTTCTTTCATTTTTAATTTTTCACCAGCATCTTTTACAACCGATCTGTAATAATCTTCAGAATATCCTGGGAACTTAGGTGGTTTTGAAATACCATGTTCGTTAAGTAAAAACTCGCCATCCACTTCTTCATGTAAGTTACCATCGTTGTATTTCACCAACAAGAATTCACCTAATCTTTTCCATCTTTCAGTAACTAGTTCTGCTTGATTCATGGAGAAATCAGTCAAAAATTGACGGGCTAAATCCGGATTCTGATCATACAATGCTTTGGCTGACTGATCAATAGCCGTAGTAAATGATGTTAAGTTATCTTCCAACTCTGTTTGAACCTTTTTAATATCTTCAATCATATAACTATAGCGACCATATGCTCTGTTACTTACTGTTGTAAATGCCCAAAAAGCAGAACTGTCAGAATAGTTTATCATATCGCCGTTACCTACTGCTAAACAGTGAGGAGCAGATGTCATACCAGCATACATTGGCATGTAAACACTTGAAGCAGCATCATCAACACCAAACCATAAAATACCACCAATGTGAGCAGGTAACCAATTACGCATTTGAGCTACAAATGAAAAAGCTGTTTGTTGAGTTGCAATGGCACGTTCGTTGAAATACGTTTCATCGTCAACTTTCCAAGTTAAAGGACGGAAACGGTAAGGTTTTGCATATGGGCCAGCACCAACATCTTTAGTCATATCAAGCGGCGTACCTTCGTAATGGTCACGCATAATGTTCATCACATCGCGGTGTGAAATTTTTCTGTTTGGCTTGATGAATAAAGGCATACGTTCAGTCGTATTTCCTTGCGCATAATCTACATAGTCACCCATTTCAGCAGGGTTCATAATGTTGAAGGCGCTCCATACACGTGCATCACAGAAACGAACAGCTCCAAAGTCAAGTGGGGCATAGGCATCAGCAAAGCTGAAATTTTTATTCTTTCCATCGAAATAACCTTTCTCACGAGCAAATGAAATAACATCTTCTGAATAAAGACAGTTTTCCTTATCGTTTAATGGGAATTGCGTAATACGCGCTTGATTGGCATGTGCCGAAACATATCCATCTGGTATTTGAATAGCTACCCACACAGCACCTTTGTTATTTTCGCCTTTACCAATCATTTCCATTACCCAAACTTCGTCGGCATCGGCGATAGAAAACGATTCGCCAGAACTGTAATAACCATATTTTTCAACTAAATCAGTCATTACTTTAATGGCCTCACGAGCTGTTTTAGCACGCTGTAAGGTAATGTATATTAGGCTTCCGTAATCAATTAAACCTTCAGGATCTCTAAGTTCAGATCTTCCACCGAAAGTTGTTTCTGCAATTGTCAACTGATGTTCGTTCATATTACCTATTACAGTATAGGTTGAAGCTACCTGATCAATTTCGCCTAAATATTTTCCAGTATCCCATTCGTTTACTTTCAACATGGTTCCTGGTTCGTAGCTTGCTGCAGGCCAAAAGTATAGTTCGCCATATAAGTTGTGTGAATCGGCAGCATACGACACAAGTGTAGAGCCATCAACCGATGCATTTTTTGTAACTAGTACATTGGTACATGCATTTGTTGGAACCATGTTCATAAAGGCAATTGCTGCAACTGCTACAAATGCCGTTAGTCGTTTCATCATATCAAATTATTTTATGTGAATTGTTTCTTATGCAGACAAATATATAAAATTCATGATATTTGAATGTGAGTTTTGTTAGGTTTTAGCGTCAATGTAGTATTTGCTTTTGTGAGAAGTTGAATTGTTTTAATCTTTCGTATTTGATTCTTTTGTAAAAGGCACTCGCTATCAATTATTTGTTGTTTAAAGGTATTTTTCCTACTTTCAAATCAAATTGAGAATACATCGTCAAATATTAAGTATTTATTACTTGAGCTTGTCGCATCATAAAGATATTGGGGTTATCTTTAAGATATAGTTTGTTTCTCAACGAATTGGGGATAATATAAGTATTTTGGTGTTGTACGTGATGCAATGCCGTATGATTTAAGGTGTATGGGTATTTCGGAAGAAATAATGAGAGCATTGGATTATTCATCTGATATTGTTGTTTATACAACAGTTAGAGGAACGATAAAATATGTGAATCAGAGATTCGTAGAGAAATACGGTTATACGCAGAGAGAGATTAAAGGTAAGAATCCTTCCGTTTTAAATACTGGTTATCACGATGTTGAATTTTATGAGAACCTTTGGAATACCATTTCTCATGGAGAAACATGGAATGGTGTTTTTCGAAATAAAACGAAGGATGGCCGTTTAATATGGGAGAAAGCTTGTATTAATCCAGTAAAGTATAATGGGGGCGAGATAGTCGGTTATTTAGCGGTTAAATCAGATATAACTAAAGAAATAGAAATGGATGCTCAGCACATGGAAGAGCATTTATTTATGGAGGAGCTTTTTGCCAATGCACCTGTTGGAATTGCTATATGTGAGCCGATTTTGGATGATAATAAAGAGTTGAAGGATTTACTGGTTATTAAGGCAAATCCAACGGCAGGAAGTATCGTTGGTCGCCTGGGCTTAGTTGGGTTAACGCTTAATGTTATTTTACCTGGTGCTAATACCAATAAGCAACGTTTAAAAATGATGTTGCAACGAAAGTTTTCCTTTGAGGCACATCTCGAGGAGTTAGGAAAGCATTTAAGGTTTCGGTCTTTTCCTTTTGGACAAGATCATCTTTGTGTTTTCTTTTATGATGTATCGCATTATAAATCTACCATATCGGCATTAGCAACAAGTGAGGAGCGTTATTTCAAGTTGGTTGAGGATGCACCTGCTTTAATTAGTCGTTTCGATGCCGATGGCCTTTTAAGTTATGTCAATAATCAGTATTGCAAGGTTTATGGTGCTGATCAGGATGAACTGTTAGGGCAAAATTTCTTATCGCGTATTCCAGATAACGAACGAGATAAGGTATGGAATGCTATTCAGAAACTAACACCTGAGCAAGCTTTTAGTGAGTTGGAATATCGAATTGAAACTGATTCAGGAGAGACAAGGTGGTTACATAGATTGGATAGGGCTCTGCTTGATGCGGATGGAAAGATATTTGAATACCAATCAGTTGGTATGGACTTTACCAGTATTAAACGTACCGAAGAAGCTCTGATTCGTAATCGAAATCATCTGGATGCTATTGTTAATAATTCAATAGTTGGTATTGCAGTGGTAGATCCTGATGGGCAATTTAGTATGGTTAACTCTCGAATGGTTGAGATGTTTGGTTACCTATCAAAAGACGATTTGTGTACCAAAACTTATTTAGACGTCACGCATCCAACTTTCGTTGAAGCCTCACGCGAAAAGGTAAATCAATTGTTCAAGGGAGAGATTGACCAATACAATATGGAAGAACAATACCTAAGAAAAAATGGTGAGGTTTTTTGGGGCGATATAAGAGTTTCGACATTAAGAGGAACTGATGGTAAAGTAAATCAGGTGGTAGGAATGCTGACTGACATTAGTAAACGTAAACTTTATGAGCAGGAACTAACCAAGAGTGAGGCCAAATTAAAAGAGTTGAATTCAACCAAGGATAAGTTGTTTTCGATAATTGCTCATGATGTTAAAAACCCGTTTAATGCCATTCTGGGCTTCTCAACCTTGTTAAGAAATAATTTAGAACATTACACCGAGGAGCAGATTAAAGATTTTGTTGGTCGTATATTATCGGCCAGCGAGAATGTATATAAGCTTTTGGATGATTTATTGATTTGGGCCAAATCTCAATTAGGCCAAATGCAGGTTAATTCTCAATATTTTAGACTGATTAGCTTATTTGCTGAGTCGTTTGAGAGTTTCGGACCACTGGCAGAGAATAAAAATATTGAACTAATTGATGATGTGGATAGTAAGTTAGTGGTATATGCCGATGTTGATATGTTGCGCTTTGTGGTACGCAACTTAATCCATAATGCCATTAAATTTACCAAGGACGGAGGTAAAGTTGAATGTAAATCAAACGTTCTTAATGAGGAGGTTGTTCTTTCCGTAAAGGATACGGGTATTGGAATTCGACCTGAACGTTTAAAAGTAATATTCGATGTTGGTGAGTTTATGGCTACTTCGGGTACCTCAGATGAGAAAGGAACCGGACTCGGTTTACATTTAGCCAAGGAAATGATTGAAACCAATGGTGGAAGAATAGAAGTAAAGAGCGAAGTTGGAATAGGAACGGAGTTTCTAATTTATTTACCGCTTAATAAGGAATAAAAAACCCAGCTACTAACTGGGTTATTATGCAATTATCTTTTAGAATTTCTCATCGTATTTTGTCCAGAGGTCATCACCAAGCTGCCAAGCAGTATCCACTACTTTTTTACCCCACATATCAGTATATCGAGTAAGATAGGCGGTGGTTTGTTTACGATTCATGTTCATTGCAGCTTTTTCGGTTTCGGTTTGTTTAGCAAATATCTCTTTCTGAAGCGGAAGAAGTACAGCATCAACATCTTTGCGAGCATCGTTCCAACGTATGCCTGCCAAGGTACTCATTCGGTTAAATGCCCACCATGCTGAGTTGCGGTTAAAACCATTTCTTCCAGGTGTCTTGTATGATTCGGGTAGGTCGCTAACACTGCAGTAGATAGGAATGTAAACCGATGTCGCTATATTATCTTGCGCCATCCAAACTAATCCTCCAATCTCGTCGGGTAACCAATCTCTACTTTGAGTGATAGTGCCATACATGGTGTACCAGCGTGCAATGGTGCGTTCTCCAAGTTTACCCCATCCACCGTGTATGTTGTGAATGTCGTAGCGGTCGTATGGCATAAATGGGTTGGCATAAGGATGTGGTATACTGTCGCCTTCTTCATTTACTGTTTTGATATGACCAACCATGTCAAATGGTGTATGTTCATAATAATCCTTGAATAAGTCAACCATCTTTTCCAGTGTTACCTTCTCTTCAGGTTTAACCGAGAAAGGAAAGTCACGTCCGTTAGGATCAAGATTTAACGAAGGAGCTACCAAACTAAGAACCCGCCATTCGCGACGAGTAGCCGCCATTGATGAACGACCTTCTGGTGCATAAGCATCTGCAAATCGAAAAGCAGTACTGTCGGCATTCCACCATGCACTATCTTTAGCCATGGTAAACAGGTTCTCCGAGTACATAAAGTCTTTGGTGTTTGCTGTATCAACTTCCTGGATGCGTGCAGCGTTAGCATTTACACTCACATGGTCGTCAGGTACACGCTGTGCTACCCATATGGCCCCAACCTTATCAGTCCCTGGTCCAACAATTTCCAGATGCCAAACTTCTTTCTTGTCAGCAATGGTCAAACATTCACCATAATCACTATAACCATATTTTTTGGTTAGATCATCGCATAAAAGCAAGGCTTCGCGAGCAGTAGTGCAACGCTCAAGCATCAATACTATTAAGCGCTGACAATCAATTATCCCTTTTGATGATACCAAAGATTCGCGACCACCAAATGTTGATTCTCCAATGGCTAATTGCTTCGTATTCATACAAGGATAAGCCGAATTAATATAACCATGTGTATTCTTTACTTGAGGAATACTACCTACAGGCGTGTGCTTGTAGGCTGGCATTTTACGCGTATCATCCTTCTCTCTTTTATACATGGTTATTTCATCGCGACGGCCATGTTTTTGCTCCGGCACAATATCCATCCACGATCGTGTACGGTGGCTGTCATCGGTATGCGAAGTCATTACCGATCCATCGAACGATGCTTTTTTACCAACTGTTATAGTGGTGCAGCCTTCTGGAACACCGGCCTCCCAATCTGCTTTTATTTGTGCATTGATAGTTTGTACACCAATGATCAATAAAAGGCTTAATCCTAGTTTAGAATGCATGTGTATATACTTTTAATATTATCAACTTAGAAAAACAAAAATATTAAAAATGAAATGGCTACAATATAATTTTAAGTTCTTTTAAATTTAGATTTTTAGATGGGACACAGTATTTTGCTAACTTTGGGTTTCTTACAATAAGTTGAAAAACAGTTTAAATAGTTATATATGAAACGTATACTGAAGATATTTTTGGGAGTTGTATTGGGTATCTTTTTGCTTTTATTGATTCTGCCGTTTGCATTTAAAGGGCAAATTGAAACCAAGGTAAAGGAAGAAATCAATAATCAGGTTAATGCCAATGTTAATTATGAATCGTTTACGCTTTCCTTTCTCAAGGGCTTTCCTGATATTTATATTGGACTAAATGGCTTGAGTGTAGTTGGTCATGCTCCTTTTGAGAATGATACACTATTATCTTTGGGTAAATTTTCAACCGAAGTTGATTTGTTTAGCGCCATTTCAGGTGAAGTTGTTGTGAAATCTGTTTTACTGGATCAGATGCACGTAAATGCCATCGTATTGGCCGATTCAACTGCTAATTGGGATATAGCTAAGGCTAGCGAAGAAGAAGTAGTGGTCGAAGAAGATAGCGATGGCGAATCATCTTCGTTTAAAGTGGTACTTAAATCCTTTGTTATTCGCGATGCAAATATTGCTTATACGGACAATACCATGGCCTTGAAAAGTGAGATTAAGGGTTTTCAATTGGACTTATCGGGGGATATGTCGGAGAGTATAACCAATATTCAAGTTGATTCTGATGTTGAAGGCCTTTATGTTGATTTTGAAGGTATGAAATACCTTAAGGGAGCTTCTCTTGGTTTAAATGCTGGGGTGAAAGCGGATTTGGAGAACATGATTTTTACATTTCTTGAGAATGAGTTAAGCGTAAACCGTTTGGCGCTTCAAATGGATGGAACATTAGAAATGAAGGAAGAAAGTTATGTGATGGATTTATCACTTGGCACGAAAAATACTGATTTTAAATCTATTCTGGCGCTTATTCCTGAGGCATACATGACCGATTATGAAGCCCTGAAAACAAGTGGTAATCTTGATTTGCTGGCTACCGTAAAGGGTGAATATGTAGATGAGGAACATTTGCCAGCCTTCGACATACGTTTAAATGTAGCAGATGGCATGATTCAATATCCTGACTTGCCAAAATCCATCGATGACATCAATGTGAAACTAAATGTAAATAATCCAGGAGGTTCTCCCGATGCCACAGTGACGAATCTGGAGCAGTTTCATTTTGAATTGGCAGGTAATCCCTTCGATGCACAACTTGGATTAACTACACCAATAAGCAATCTTACATACACTGGTTTGATAAAAGGTAAAATCGATTTTTCTTCATTAGCCGATGCCATTCCTATGGATAGTATCGATATTCAAGGATTGGTTGCTGCCGATATCACTTTGGATGGCGATTATGAGATGGTTGAAAGAGAGGCCTATGATGAAATTGAAGCCAATGGAAATGTGAATATGACCGATTTTTACTTCAACAGTAAAGACATGGCTCATGGTGTTTTAATTAGCGATGCACAACTGCTTTTAACGCCACGATTTGTTAGCCTTGAGTCGTTTGATTCTAAGATAGGACAGAGCGATTTTAAATTAAAAGGCAAGCTTGAGAACTATTTGGCTTATGCACTTAGCGATGGTGTTTTAAAAGGCAAGTTAAATCATAAATCCAATTACATTAATAGTAATGAGTTTATGGTCGAGTCTGAGGTGCAAGAGGTGAGTGTTGAGGATACAACATCCCTTGAAATAATTGCTATTCCTACGAATCTGGATTTTGTTTTAACATCAGATATTGATCGCTTATTATACGATAAATTAAACATTGAGCATACCAAAGGTAAGATTGTTATAAAAGAGGGCAGTGTGGTGTTGGATGGTTTAAATATGAACTTGCTTGGAGGTGATTTAAACATGACTGGGCAATACAATACATCTGACATTGAAAAACCATTTGTTGATTTTGATTTTGTGGGGCGTAACATTGATATTAATAAAGCTGCTAATTCCTTCAGTGTGATCGATTCAATGTTACCATTAGCGAAGAATGCGGTAGGTATTGTTTCTCCAAAATTCAAGTATTATAGTGAATTGAAAGAGGACTTTAAGCCTGTTATGTCAAGTATTGATGGAGGAGGAAATATCAAGTCAAAAGGGGTTGAGATTTCAGGCTCTAAAATTCAAAATGGTATTGCTGCAATGGTAAAAGATGAGCGATACAAAGTAATGAAGGCAGAGGATTTAAACATTAATTTCAAGATTGATAAGGGAAATGTGATTGTTGAACCTTTCAAGACCAAGGTATATGGTAAGGAGATAGAGGTACAGGGAACGCAAGGCGTAGATCAAAGCATCGATTATAAAATAACAATGCCTGTTGCACGACAAGAAGTAGCTGTTATGGCAGGCCTTATGGGAATGAATTTACCAACTTCGGGTGATGATTTAATGGTAGATGTAATAGTTAAAGGAACGGTGCAAGAACCGGCTTTAAGCTTAAATTTAGATAAAGCCAAAGCAGAAGTTGGTAATGAACTTGGAAAGGAAGCCGAAAAAGCGGTTAAAAAACTACTGGAAGATCCTGATACACAAAAGAAGGTGGATGAATTGACCAAGAAATTTAAGAATATATTCAAATAGAAGAAAAGTACTTCGAAGAGAAAAGGGATGCATTTATTGGCATCCCTTTTCTTTTATTACAAAGTAAAACATTATTTTTAACCTAGTTGAATATGATTATTTAAGCCGTAGAAACTAAATGTTCGCTCTTTTTTACAAAGAACAGCTTAATTATCAGTACTAAATCTCTCTAATCAATGAATGTAGTTATTATATCTCCTTGTTACGATTTGCAGCCAGATGTTGCAATACAGAGCAAACAGTTGGCTGAAGCATTAGAAACGAGTGGACTGCATAAGGTGCGTCTGGTGGAAGTGGTTTCTGATTTGCAAAATGTCAATTCAAATGCTGATTTGTTCATTGAAAGAGAAGAGTTTTCAAGTTATGGCAAGGTGGCTGAGTACTTGAACCACAATGCTGATATTTGTTTCTTACAACACGGAAATAATGTTTACGGTGGTCACCGTGGAAGGTTTATTCTTGATTTAGTTTATAAGTTGAATAAACCATTGATAACTATCTGTCATTCTGTGGTTAATAATCCAACTACTAATGAGAAGAATGTGCTTGGAGCACTTGCTGCCAAATCCGAAAAGCTGGTGGCCTTAAGTCAATTAGGCTTTGACTTTCTTGAGCATTTTTACAAGATTAATAGTGAAAAGATAGTAAGAATTGAGCGTGGAATACCTGTAATCGCTAAGGATGATTCTGAATCGTTCTTGAAGAAATTGCAGCTCGATGGAAAAAAAGTTATTTTATCAAGTGGTAGTCTGCAACCTCGCAAGGGCTACGAAACGGTGATAAATTGTTTACCATCATTATTGAATCACCACCGCGATATTGTTTATTTAATTGCGGGTAAAACCGAGAATACTGAATTAAATAAGCGGGGAGAGGAATATCGACAATCGTTGATGATGCTGGCGCAAAGGCGTGGTGTTGCTCGTAATGTAGTTTTTTACGACCATGATGTAAATGGTGAGGATATGATGCAGTTGATTTCTGAATGTCAGCTTTATGTCTCATCAACATTAGAAGAAAGAACATTGGATAGTTTATCTCTGACAATGGCTGTGGGAGCGGGAGCTATGGTTTTATCCACGCCTTCATGGTTTGCTAAGGAATTGTTGGATGATCAACGAGGAATACTTTTTCCATTTAAATCATCAACAGATTTAAGTCAGCATATACTAAATGTATTAAGAAGTGAGCGCGAGAGAAAGATGTATAAAGAAAATGCCGCTTTGTATGGGGCTCAGTACATTTGGCCGGTTTTGAGCTTGAAGTATTTAAAGTTAATAGATAAGTGTGGTGGTGAAGGTGTTGCGAATAAGGATTCTAAGTCGCAGATTAACCCTTTGTTCTTACCTGCAAAACGATTTGATCATTTAAATAAATTGACTAATAAGACGGGAGTTTTATCACGTTCGCTTAATGAAGTTATTGATTTTAAAAGTGGCTATCAACTTGTTGACAATGCTTTAGCTTTGCAATTATTAGCTTTGAGTCAGCGTTCAAATCAGGTGGATGAAAATCTCGATAAAATTCAAACCTATCTTTCAAGTATTGCTTATTGTGAAAATGAGAATGGCACTTGGAGTTCTGGTTTTGGTTTTGATAACGAAAGGAAGAAGCGGGCAAGTGAATTTGATATTGGTATAACTGCTTGGTCATTAGGAGTTTTATATCGATACACCGACAGTCATTATTTAAAGGACTCTGCCTTTGTTATGCTGCATAAGTTACTGAACCAGAATATTGAAATTTCAGATATTAAGGCAAAGGCAGCCTGTGTTATTGGTATAAGTTATGTGATTGATGATGATGGCGCTGAACCTGAGTTGTTTAATTTGGTTAAACGATTTGCTAATAACATCTTAAGGCTATTACCTGAAGATAATATTAAATGGCCATGGTACGAGGCTGAGATGAGTGATTCCTTTGCTCTAATACCTGCAGCTCTTGCTCATGCTTACAAGGTAATTGGTGATGAGCGCTATTTGTCAGCTGCACGTCGTTCGTGTCGTTTTATCGAAAGGCTCTTGTTTGCTGAGGGTATGTTTAATCCGGCTATAAAAGGTATGTGCAACGGAGATGTGAAACACCGTAAAGGGCTTGATCAGGATGCAATGGAAGCCTATTATTTGGTGGTGTGTTATGCCGAATTGTATAAGGTAAGCAAAGAACCTCTTTATTTAAAACAATTGGCGAAGACTCACCATTGGTACTTAGGTGAAAATAATATCTTCAAATCACTATACGATCATTCGAGTGGCGCTTGTTATAGCGCACTGGGTAGTCGCGGTATTGTAGCAGAGAAGGCAACGGCAAGTACTTGTGCTTACTGGTTATCGCATTATACCTATCTAGAAATCTATTTTGAGGAAATTAAGGAGTTGATGATTGGTTGTTCTATTGAGTAGTTAGTCTCTATTTGGTGTTGTTCTTGAGTAGTGCTATCAAAAAGTAAAACATAAATAGATAATGAATTAATGGGAAGAATGGATTTTATTTTGAGGATAAAGCTAATGTTTGGTTATATCTTTTATTCAATGGTGATTTTAGTTATACTATTTGGGGGCATGGCCTTATTTTCCGCCTTAGGCATTGGAGATTTTATTATTGAACATTTTCCAGAATCTATTTTAGACTTCTTTAATATCTTTTTATTATTCGCTGTGATTGCCTTATTTCTAAATCAAGATTCTATAAATGGAAGCGGACTTGTAAATAGATTCTTTAGTACACAAGTTGTCTCTAATAAAACGAACTTACCAGCTAGTCCTTTAAAATGTTTTTTTAGGAATGTGTTTATTTTTATCCAACCTATTGACTTCCTAATAACTTTGTTTTATCCACCAAGGAGCTTAGGTGACTATATAGTCGGAACTAAGTTAATTGTGAACCCAAGTTTAGTTGGAACAAGTGTCTATAATTTTAAATCATTTGGTTTATACATAGTAACTAGCTTAATGGCATCTGCTATTCCTTCCTTTATTATTATTTTTGCTATTCAAAATGTTGGAGATATTCCAACTAGAGAATATGAGGAAGGAACAAGTCTAAAATATCATGAAGAAGTAGTGAATAATTCGACTAAAATAACTCGAGCATATTCTCAAGACAGCATCCTTAGAATAGAATTTACTATGAAAAATGGTAAGTATGAAGGTGTATACAGGGAGTGGAATGAGAATGGTTTGCCACAAACTGAAATTGAATATGTAAATGGTGTGCGTAATGGAATAACAAATTCATACCATTCCAATGTGTCGACTTCCCTTTTTTAGGACATGTTAAAAGTAGACTTTTTTCTTTTTTCTCAAAACCAATTTTCAAAAGCTCTTTTAGTAAGGCTGAATGG
>JAFMVD010000019.1 GCA_025499625.1 Carboxylicivirga fragile
CTATCGCGGGAAGCGGCGACAAAGGTAAGAACTTTTATCCGTCCTTTCCAAATGTTTTTTCAGCTTTTTTTGAAGTTTATTTTTGAGTGCTAAAACCACCTCAAATCCTTTTCTTCAATCCAAAAAATCATTCCAAAATGTTACTCCTTTTCAGCAGCCCTTGCTGCCTCTGTGCCCCTTAATCAACCATGTATTTCTCTCAAAGCGGGTGCAAAATAACAGACTTATTTTTACACTTCCAAATGTTATGCGAAAGTTTTTTGAAGAAAGTTTTTACGAGGATTTTTAGTGACTGGATACGTGGGGGTTAGAGAAAGAAAAAAAGAGGCTCCAATTGCGAACCTCTTTTTGAATGATATGAATTATCGAATTACAAATTTGCTTTATAATCATCCCAAGCGTCTCCTTCAAAAGCTTTCCACAACTTATCTGTACGGAATTGCCAGCAAACCGACACATGAAACATTTGAGTTTTACCAAAACGTGAGTAATCATTAATTGGAGAATCTCCCTTTTTAAAGTCATTATTCAAAAAATCATCCAAATAATAGCGAAACTTTACGTTAAGACCGTGCGGAAATTGAACACCAGCAAAAACAGAAGGGACAAAACGTTTGGTTCTATTACTAAACCATTCGGTCGTTTTATACTTATCGCCATTTTGCCAATACTTAAACTTATAGTGAAACAATAACTCATATTCGGCTCCACCAAACATATAGAAACTTTTATCAAAGCTTCCTAACTTAAGTGCCAAGGGAATTCCAACCGAATACGATCGATGCTTTTCTTTTTCTATACCCATTGAACTATCCTCAGTAATAAAACCAATATTACGCAGAGCTAATCCGGAATATAAACCAAGTGAGTTGGTAAAATCCATATGAACATATTGCCCCAGGTGTAAAAACAATGTAAAACGAAGGTTACTCGAAACGGTCTCCAACTCTCCTCCATCCAATGGACGCTGCTGAACATCAGCCCATCCAAAAATTAATTCACCACTCGTTACACTATATACATCCGTTTGGGCATTAACAATTATTGATGATGCTAGAATTACAAAACATAGTACTATTAATCTCATAATAATATATTTAGGTTAGTTTAAAAATTGTGTTACTCTATTCTGAAATGCATATTACAAATAAAAAAGGTGTTTCGAAAACGAAACACCCTTCAATATCATTTTTTATTAAAAACCTTACTCTTCACCCTTAGGCTCCTCTGCTTCTACTTCTTCTTCCTCAACAGCATTCGGATCAAACAATCCTTGTTCAATCAATAGGTTATACCAAGTAAGTACCTTCTTGATATCAGACACATAAACGCGCTCTTTATCGTACAAAGGAAGAATTTCAGTAAAATACTTTTTCAATTCGTTTCCTGAACTTTTAGGATTAATAGCTTGACCACCATTCTCCTTTTCATAAATAGCCTTGAACACATCAAATAACTTAACATCCTCATCATCGGTATATATAGATATATCCTCAAGGGCACTAATACGGGAAGTAGCATATGCCGGCATTCTCTTACCATCAATCAAAGATTCTACAATAATTGAGTTTTTGGCTTGTGATACCATCTTAAACAATCCGCGTTGCCCAGAAATAGCTAATAATCCTTTCAACATAAATTTCTATTTAATATTTGCTGCAAAAATAAAACTAATCCGCTTTAGTCAAAATAAATCTTCAATCTTTAATAGGTAATTATTTAATTCCGCGCTCCTTTTTTATGATTTCGTAGGCTTCACCAACCTTTTTGAACTTCTCTTCCGCACTTTTCTTCACATCATCACCCAATTGTGCCACCTTATCGGGGTGATAACGAACAGCCATTCGGCGATAAGCTTTTTTTAATTCAGCATCTGAAGCATTTTCATCAATTTCAAGGATTTTATAAGCTGTGGATAAATCCGATCCTCCAAAAGTTGCTTTTATCGAATCAAAATCGCTTGGAGAAATGCCTAATCCTATTGCTACGTTTTGTATCAGAACCTGTTCAGCTTTTGAGAAATTACCATCGGATAAAGCAATTCCGTACAATAAATGAATTAGTTCTAATTTTGATGGATATTTAAGGTTACGCCTGATTTGCAGTACAACATCATTGATTGGAATATCTTGTTTAAGAATATTGCGCAACATAAGCAAGGCATCTGCTGCTTGCCTTTCACCAAATGTTCCAACCAAACTACGCTTTACGAAATCAAGCTCAGCTTTAACCACTTTTCCATCCGCTTTCATAACTGCAGCCATTAACACCAATAGAGAAGCCAGGAATCCATTTCGATTTTGAGCTGATCGTTGTTGATCGTCTTTATTTATAAAGGATGAATTTTCTTCACTCAGGTGCCCAAACACTAAACCCATAATCCCTCCAATTGGCCCGAGCAACCACCAGCCAAGGCCAGCACCCAATAACGATCCTAAAAAACCCATATTATAAACTTTTAATAATTTTACTTAATTGAACAATCAGCAGTTCATCATTATTGTTGCTGATTACAAAGTCTGCCAAGGTCTTCTTTTTATCATCCGACCACTGATTAGCAATCCTTGCGCGTATATCCATCTCACTACTTTCATCCCTTTTCATAACACGATCAATTCGAACATGTTCAGGCGCGGTTACCAAAATAGTTTTATCAAAATAATGATGGCTATCATTTTCAAATAAAATAGCAGCTTCTTGAATAAGTACATGCGCATCCACAAACTTCGTACACCAAGTTTCGAAATGGTTGCGAACGGCAGGATGTACAATTCTATTTAATTGATTAAGCAGATCAGAATTACCAAAAACCCTCTTAGCTATATACACTCTGTTTAGTTCGGTCTTTTTATAGGCATCTGAGCCTAGCAGCCTTATTATTTTCTCTTTCAATTCTTCATCAGTCCGCATCAAATACTTAGCCTCGTAGTCGGCATAAAAAACAGGTAGCCCCATCACCTCCAGCAATTTCGCAACAGTGGATTTACCACTGCCAATACCACCTGTTAAACCAACTCTAATCATTATTTACAACTTTTTTCAAGCAAGTACTCGATAAATACCGGAGAATAATCCAGATTACTAATACCATCGGGCGTTTTCAGCATTTTTAACTTCAAACGAGTTGGTAATTTATTTAAGTTGTAATCATTAAAGTCGATAACGACTTTAAAATCCTGAGAACCAAAAAGTTTATTTGACAAACCAACCCGATAAGACACTTTTATCTGCGAAGGGAACGACTTAAGATCAAGAGAATCTGGTAAGTTAAGCGATTGAACAGGAACCAATACACTTGTTTCGGTAAATGGTTCTACTGGAATATTTAATACAACGCGTTTAGGTGATATTTCAACCCAATCATACTCTTTTAATGCCACATTTCTTACAATCGTATCTTTGAGATCTTCAAAATCAAGCTGCTTTGAATCGATGAATTGTAAGGTATCTATTATATTCTGTGATCCAGAGATTAATACAGAATCAGGGTTAAGAGAAATGTCACCCGCCAACTGACATTGCTGTTCGAAGCTAATATTGGCCATTAATCTTACAGGCACTTTCTTAGATATTTTCTCTTCAAGCGGAATAAATAAAGTATCCGGACTTATATCTAATAAGGATAAACCATTTGCCAATCGGCCTTCAATGCGCGTCATGTATTGACTGGTACTCAAAACAACCCCCTGAGTTTCGTTCATCGTGATACGTGGCAAGTCAGTTAGGTCAATACTTTCGGTTAAAAATTGATCATTTAATTGATACTTGAGTATTGAAAAACCTCCTCCTTTAACTTTTAAAGTGAGGTCTCTGCGCAAATCAACCTTAATTAATTCGTTTTGGTTGTTATTTGTAAAGCGTACCGGATAATCCAATTCGGTGTTATAATCGTCTTTACTAAGAGCCAGTAGAATCCAGAAACAAGTAGACAAAAACAGGAATACCATAAAGATTAGCGCGTTTTTATCTTCGCGCAATTCATTGATATTCTGCTTTAGAATCTGTATATATTTGGCAAAAAATGCTTTAACTTTTTCCATAAAAAAAGGGTCATTGATACACAAATGTAATCAATGACCCAACTAAATAAAAATTACTTCTTAGCCGGAACATCTGTCATGTCCATAACAATGGCAGATTTATCCATTTTCACTTTAACACCATCGGCAATTTCAACCGAAATAAATTGCTCTTTTACTTCAGCAACTTTTCCATAGATACCACCAGTGGTTATAACTTTATCACCTTTTTTTAATGCCTCGCGGTACTTGCGTAATTCTTTCTGACGCTTCATCTGAGGACGAATCATAAAGAAATAAAATACAACAATCACCAAAATGAATGGTGCAAATGACATTATTGGGTTCGCACCTTCAGCTGCTTGTGGCGGAAGGCTTAAAAATACATTTAATAAACTCATACTATTCTTATTATTATTTCAATATTATCAATTAACATCTGCCCAAATTCGCAATTCTTTAAATCCAACCGAGTCGTTTGTTAAAACAGTTACTTGTTTCACCTGACGGCCTTGCCAGCCCTTTGTATCAAAAATTAATTCGACTACAGCCGAATCTCCCGCCAACACTGGTTGTTCAGGATACTTAACATCTGTGCATCCACAGCCCTTCTTCACATCAAGAATCCGAACCGGCTCAGTTCCTGTATTAACACATGAAAACTGATAACCAACTACATCACCATGTTTAATCGTTCCAAAGTTATGTACTTTCTCAGTAAAACTAAGAAACCCTTTAGTGCCTTTACCTTCATTTTTAGAACTCGAAGAAGAACAGCCAAGTAAAGTAACCAACAGAAAAATTGTTACTAACAGTTTCATTATACTAAACCTACGCTTTTGTTGGCTTTGCAATCACCTTTTCCTCGATCAAGTGCTCAACAACCTTATCCAATACACCATTTATGAATAAACCGCTTTTATTGGTTGAATAAAATTTAGCGATTTCAATGTACTCATTCAACGATACATTAATTGGAATATTCTTAAACTCGGTAATCTCTGTAATAGCAATCTGCATCAACACAATATCCATAAATGCCACCCTTTCAAAATCCCAGTTTTTAGTAAACTTACGGATTAATTCAACATGATCTTTACGGTTCACCAATGTCTTACGCATTAGGTTCTGCACAAAATCTTTATCCTCCTCATCTTTAAACTCCGGAAGTAACTTTTCAGCATCGCCATTTTCTGGATCGAATCCCTTAACAGTTTTCACAACCATCGAAATGATAAATTCAATTTCATCGTTCCAGTAAACACTCTCCTCTTCGAACTTAGTATATAAACCTTCGTAAGGCGCAATTACTTTCTCAATTAGCTTAGCTATGAATTTATTATCCGCCTCGTAGTCGCTGGTTTCTAATGCCATGTAATCGGCGTACATTTGCGATTCGATAACCACCTCAAAAATAGACTTAACCACCTCAGGATGATCTACCCATGGATTTCCATTTTTCTGATTATACGCAATCAGTTCAGTATTATCTGCTAACTGAATCAGAAAGGCATTATCGACAAAACGTGTATTTGGATTTAAATCTTCTTCTGAAGGACGATTCTTTTGCTTTCGAAACTCGATTCGTTTTTCTCCGAACGACTTTAATTCGAGCAATAATAGCATCAACGTATGATATAACTCGTGAGATTTGGTAATGCTATGAAACAACTCTTTCTCGGTTTGCTGAATGGACGACTCACCCTTTTGGTAATGTGCATAAGCCATTTGCATAACCTTTACCCTTAACAATCTTCTGCTTAACATCCTTAAAGAACTTTTTTTACTTTGTATTATGATGCAAAAGTAGCTTTTTTTTTAATTGCATCAAGCTATTTTTATTGGAAGAATGCGATTATTATTAATAAAAGTTAGTATTCAATACCTCCAATCTATCTTTTAGAATTACTTTAACAAAAGAGCCAAGGTTAATAGCATTAATATTTATATGTATAAACAGATTTGTAAATAAAATGTCTGCAAATCAAATCGCTAAACTTACTAAATCGCAGTTAAAATAGGAGATACAGTAATAAACCAAAACTCAAAGTATACTTGATTCACTAAAATAATAGTGTTTAATTATCTTAAAAAACAGAAAAATTTTGTAAAAAAAGATTGGTTAATACCGAAATAATTACCACTTTTGGAGCATACTATTGTTTCCTAAACACAACACAATGGAAGGATTTGAAAAACAAGATGGACAAGTAAAAAACGACAGAGAAGAGATTTTTTCAAAAGCAGTAAGAGCAGGAAAACGAACCTATTTTTTTGATGTTAAGGCAACTCGTAAAAATGATTACTACCTGACAATTACTGAAAGTAAAAAACGTTACGACCAGGATGGTAGGTATCACTTCGAAAAGCACAAGGTATTTTTATACAAAGAAGACTTTGATAAGTTTGTAGATGGCCTGCAGGAAACAGTTGACTTTATTAAGAAGAATCAACCATTTGAAGCCATTCAAGAAAAAGTAGAAGAATTGGTTACAGCTGATGCAATACCAGCCGCGGAATATACCAGTGTTGAATTTGAAGATTTGCACGAATAGGTAATCGCGTTAATAATATTACAAAAGGCTGTTTATCAACAGCCTTTTTTTATGTCATATTTTTCAACCTTATCTTCTATCCTAACTTCTTTAACCTTACTAGACTGTATCTTCAAATTACAGATCAAATTTTCAGCGCCAGCATTATAACAAGCCGCCTGAACCTTTTCCACAACACCCATTACTTCGGAGTAAGAACCTTCAATAACCGTTTCGAAGGGACAAACCCTATATTTCAATCCTGATTGTTCGATTATTTTAATTGCTTCATCCACGATTGGATAAACATGTTCAGCTTTGGTTAAGGGCAAGACCTGGATAGCAACGTTTACCTGACTATTTTTAAAATTCACGTTTAAATATTTTATGGATTTACCTTATCGTCTTTCATTTCTTGTCGCTCTACTTCAATTGCTTTTTCTATTTCATCCAACCTTAACTTTTTAACATTGGACACCATAAATGAGCTATCAAGAAAGTTACCCAGCTCATTACAGTTTTTTACAATCATTGTAAACAAATCCTTTAATCCTGCTTCTAAAGGAATTAAACCAGTTATGGTAGCCAAGTGTCCGTAAAATTCAATACTCTCTAATTCCGCATTATACTTTTTAAAGGCAAACACAAATTCACTTCGCACTAAATTCTCTTGCACTTCACTAAAATAACCACCTTCGCGAGCTCGAACCACAATAAAGTAACGTAATTTATTTCCTTTACCACCTAAACCTGTTGATATAAATAAGGGAGGTACATCGAGCAGCGAACTCTCAATTAACATTTTGCTTTCTTGAAAGGCTAATTTACCCCATTCTTCAAGCGACTCATCAGGCTGTTTATTATACTCCTCAATAGCTCTTAAGGCTTCTACCTTATTAACTGAGGCCAACTGGGTTAGTAATACTCTTTTTTGCTCCAGACCTAATTCATCACTAAATAAAAGACCTTTATCCTTGAGTACAACATTCTTCTTTAAATCCTTCTTCGCGACCTTACTTTCCTTAAAATATTGCATTTGCAATTGTAAGTCAATTTCATCTTCCAAGATTGAAACATTTCCTGAATGACGCTTCACCATCTTCCTCATGTTATCAAATGCATTCAGACTGTTCATAGAAAATCTATATTAATTTCAATAATGTTATAAATAAGTATTAATTTGCCTTTCTTTATTCAAATAGGGAAAAATCCCTATAAATAGCTATTGCAGCAAACCAATAACAAGATTATTTTTGTAAACGTAATTTTTTACAAGACGTTTCAACTTAGGGGCATTTTTTAATGAAATTATCTGAATTAGGCAACGACGCTACGGGCGTAATCGTTAAGGTAAAAGGACATGGCGCCTTTCGAAGACGTATTATTGAGATGGGATTTGTAAAAGGTAAGAAGGTGACGGTTATTAAGAACGCTCCCCTTAAAGACCCCATTGAATACCAAATTTTAGATTATAAAGTTTCCTTGCGTCGAAGTGAGGCGCAACTGGTTGAAGTTGTAACAGAAAAAGAAGCAATACAATCGGGACCCCAAGATTTTTTAGGAACATTCACTGATGACATCCTAAAACAATCAGCTTCAAAAAAGCTTAAAACGATCAACATTGCTCTTGTTGGCAATCCCAACTGTGGTAAAACTACTTTATTTAACTATGCCAGTGGCTCAAAAGAACATGTAGGTAATTATAGTGGCGTTACGGTTGATGCCAAGGCCGCAACTTTTAGCCACAACAATTACCAATTCAACATTATTGATTTACCCGGAACCTATAGTATATCGGCCTATTCGCCCGAGGAAACCTACGTAAGAGAACATATCCTTGAAGAAGCTCCTGATATAGTTGTTAACGTACTGGATAGTTCTAATCTTGAAAGAAACCTCTTTCTGACAACACAGTTGATTGATATGGATATCAAGGTTGTTGTTGCCCTCAACATGTACGATGAACTTGAGAAAAAAGGTAATAAGTTAGCACATAATCAACTTGGCAAAATGTTAGGCATTCCTTTTGTACCTACAATAGGCTCAAAAGGTAAAGGGGTTAACAAGCTATTTGACAAACTTATTGATGTATATGAGGATCGTGACAAAACGCTTCGACACATACATATTAATTATGGTTCCCTGCTAGAAACTGCCATTGATAAAATTGAAGATCACTTATCAAGTAATGGTGATTTGAAAAATCGCATGTCGCCAAGGTACATTGCCATTAAAGCACTTGAAAAAGATGCACAACTAATAGAATTCTTGAAAGACAAAGAGCAATACGCACCTTTGGTCAATGAGATAGATTCACAAATTAAAAAGATAGAGAAACAGAGCCACGAGGATACCGAAACACTAATTACAGACTCCAAATATGGATTTGTTGCTGGTGCACTATTGGAAACATTTAAAGAAAATCCTCGAACAAAAAAACGCAAAACAGAATTCCTCGATAATTTTATAACGCATAAATTCTGGGGCTTCCCTATCTTCATTTTCTTTATGTGGATAATGTTCCTCAGTACTTTTCGATTGGGCGAATACCCTATGAACTGGATTGACGCAGGCGTTGGTTTTCTTTCTGATTTTTTAAACAATGTAATGCCCAATGGTACATTTAAAGATCTGGTAGTAGATGGTGTAATTGGCGGTGTAGGTGGTGTAATTATATTCTTACCCAATATTCTGATTCTTTTCTTCTTCATCTCTTTTATGGAAGATACAGGCTACATGGCTCGTGCTGCCTTCATTATGGATAGAATTATGCATAAGATGGGTTTGCATGGCAAATCATTTATTCCATTGGTGATGGGCTTTGGCTGTAATGTACCCGCTATCATGGCAACCCGAACCATCGAGAACAAGAATAACCGCATACTTACCATGTTGATTAATCCGTTTATGTCGTGCAGTGCGCGATTACCGGTTTATATACTAATCATTGGAGCCGTTTTTCCAAATAATGCAAGTACCATATTATTTGCCATGTATGGCGGGGGTATATTAATTGCTGTTTTGATAGCACGTATTTTTAAACGTTTCCTTTTTAATCATGATGACGTTCCCTTTGTTATGGAACTCCCACCCTATCGTCTTCCTACCTTAAAAAATACCTTGCGCCACATGTGGAACAAAGGTTATCAGTATTTGAAAAAGATGGGTGGAATAATCTTGGTTGCTTCAATCATTATATGGTTCTTAGGTTATTTCCCTCGTAACGTAGAAATAGCTAATACTTACGATCAAAAAATTGAATCATTAGAGAGCAAATATAAAGAACAATCAGAATCCGTTAATGGCAACCCAGAAATACTAGTACAACTGAATAAGAAGGTTGATTCTCTAAGGTATGCTAAAAACAGTGAACTTCGAGAAAAGACATATATTGGCAAACTAGGTAAATCAATTCAGCCCGTAATAGCTCCCTTAGGATTTGATTGGAAAATGGGTGTAAGCTTAATAACCGGCATTGCTGCCAAAGAAATTGTAATAAGCACCATGGCAGTACTTTATCAAACCGAAGACGAAGAGGATGGCAAACAACTAATGACTCGCTTAAGAGAGGAAGAATATGCCAACGGTGATAAAGTTTTTAACCCCATATCTTCATTGGCCTTTCTTGTATTTATTCTAATCTATTTCCCTTGCGTTGCTGTGATAGCAGCTATTAAAAAGGAAAGTGGATCCTGGAAATGGGCTTTATTTACAATTGGCTACACCACCGGCTTAGCTTGGCTAATGGCATTTGCAGTGAACCAGATAGGCCAACTTTTGTTATAATTTTATGATACAGGATATACTTACATACCTAACCGTAGTCTGGGCCTTTTATCAGGTATTTATGTTCTTTTGGCGGCTATTTAAACCAAAGCACATGCAATCGGCCTGTGGTAGTGGTGGATGTACTTCATGCGAAGCAAAAACTGAATTGTTCGAAGACATTGGTAAAGGTAAATTTCCAACTCTGATACAAGACAAAATCAAAGTTCAATAGAACAAAAATGACTACCCTTTTGAGTAGTCATTTTTGCTTAAACAGTCCATATTTTCTATTTCTTTAAAAATTTACCATTGTATTGTTTTGTATCACTAACAATCTGATATAAATACATGCCTTGATCTAAACCCGATAAATCAACGCTATTCCCACTTATCATTTCGGTGAATACAACATTACCACTAAGACTTAGAACCGATAATTTACCATCAATCATCTCATCAAAAACAATATGACTAATAACAGGATTTGGATAAAATGACAAGCTACTAGTTCCAGATTCTATACCAGTACTTCCATTCCACACATCTCCTACCTTATCTCCAAACACATAATCAACAAGTTCGGGCATATCAATAAATGGATTTCTATTTTTCTGCCAATCGTAAATTACATTATTACGATTCATTTCATAATCATCAGGTTTATCATTTACATGCCAAGCCAATAAGTATGTGAGATCTCCCATTTCACCAACTGTTGTATTCTCAGGATTACCGCTCACAACAGCTAAACCATTATAACGACAGGCCATATACATTAAACTACGCGCCACATCACCGTGCCAACTTCCAACATTACCAGAGGGGCCACCGTATTCCTGTCCGTAATCCTTATTACTACGACTAGAGTTCACTGATGAATCAGCTGGACGTAAAGCATGCGCATCAGAATGACCGTGATCAAGATTACTTGCGCTTGTGCTCATGTATATATCCTTTCCATCCGAGGATGTTGGAGTACCATCTTTAAAACCGCCTCGCGACTGAGGATAAACATGTTCTCGATTCCATTTGCCAATAGGTGAACCAGAACTCTGTTGGTCGGCCTTTGCTCTACCGTGCTCAGAATACAACAGCCAAATTTCTTCTTCATTTTCAGGATTAACATCAGCCTCTTTCAAAATATCCCATACATCACCATAGGTTTGTGCACGAACGACTGAAGCATTGGCAACAATATCAGTAATGGCTGCCTTTAAAGCAAGCCCTGACTTTCCATTTAAACTTGAATAATAACCGTCGGTTGCAGTTGAACTAACCAGACCAAAAGTTGGATTAACTGGTGTGCCCCAAGTACCCTGATCATAATCATTATCCCATATTTTAATTAGGTAATTATTGTTGGTTGCCTGATAAGATTCCGTGTCCAGATTGGTGACATCCACCTTCATGTATTCTGTTCCTTCAACCAAATCATCATCAACGAGTGTTATATTCGTAGAAATCGAGGATGTACCTGCAATTATAGTAAGGCTATTTGCACCATTATAATCACCCACTAAAAAATTATCATTTACTAAAGTATAGTTTAAAACAAGGTCAGAATTAACATTTTCAGAAACAGTAAAAACCAAGCTAACTAGTTCATCTTCGCTATATGCTAATTTATCAGAACTAATGGTTAAAGTTGGAAGTAAAGATCCACCACCATCATTTTCAACACCTGGAGTAGGCTCTTTCGCCTCATAAGTACCATTCGCTAATCTCTGTAGGGAATGATTATCCTTATCCCCAGCAGCGGCTTCATCATATTGGATTGTTTCACCTAAACTAATAAGCAGTTCAGTATCATCAGCATCATCGGTTCCATAAACAAGCGCATCAATCAAATTTATTGTGGTAGGTACAGTTCCAATAGGAAAACTTGAAGCATTGTCCTGATAGATAGCAACGGCATCCGGTCCATTTTGCAAAAAACCATTTGATACAATATAATCAGGAGAAGGTGTTATACTGCTTGATCCAATTACAAATAGTCCATTAGCATCAGAAGTATACCCATCTAAATCGTAAGCTTTATAACTTAGGTCTCCGTTCCCATTGTATAAAACCACAACATAGCCATCAAGTACCATATTGGCACTAACTGTTTTTAATTCGATAAACTCTTGGGTATCTGTATTTGGGGTATCGGCATCAACTTCGTTAACAACAACATTTTGAGCCATCGACATGAGGCCGACGAATAGGGAAGTTAAAATTATTAAGTATCTCATTGCTGGTCTTTTAAAAATCAACACAAAATAGACCAATCAGTCGGAAGAGTTAGTTAAGTAGGTGTTAATTTTTGTTAATTTATTTTTAAACATGCACACCACAGTAGACTTTAAAACAAAATATCACAACCACTTAAATCGCCCCAATCACCGAACTGACATAATACTAGAGCGTTAATAAAGATGTATAACGCACACCAGATTATACTGTTAATGACATGTTTTCACCACAAACATTTTACCATAAAAAGACCGCAATCGAATCGATTGCGGTTTTTTATAATACACATGGTAAATTCATTGAGATATAATCACCCACTGATATCTACCCGTTTTTTTTACTCTACACTAACGTGACTAAAATAAAAACCTTTAACAAGTTGATTTGCTCCATTATAAGATCCTTTAGTGGCAATCATAGTCAGAGTATCGCCAACTTTAATCCCCTTATCTGTTATAAGGTTCTTTCTATAGTCACTATATGCACCATAACCTGGGTAACAACCATACGCATATATTTCACCGCTATCATCTTTCAAATAAAGATTACCGTACGTATCACTTGTAATCGACGTAATTTCACCAGTTACCATAAAATAAGTATTCGAATCGTCAGGTTTAGTTAGCACCTCTGCAATGGTAGCTGAAGTTACAGGGATAGAGCTTTCTAATACTGCCCCACCTACTTGCGGATTATCGTTATAAGCAGAACGTGTTCCAACAATTGTAATAATATCGCCGACTTTTAAAGCGTAATCTTGGAAATCTTCAATACCGTAAACAAAAACTTCACCAGAGAAATCCCTCAAGTATAAATTGCCATAGGTATCATTATCAATTTCGGCAATAACACCGGACAAACGATATTGGGTATTTCCGACTTCAGCAGCAAGGAATTCTGCAATACTAGCATCTACAATCGCTCCTGCCTGACTTATTGAGGTTTGCGATGTATATTCTTTTGTTCCATCAGTAGTGCTGAATGTAAGAGTAGTTTCACGGTCTCCACCTTCATTAGCAGCAGCTTTGAAAGTTACAACAGAACTTGTTCCAATGGTTTGGATCGATGAAATTGATAACCAGGACTTTGCATCTTCAGGAATTTCAACAGACAGTCCTTCGCCTTTGCAAGTAACATTAACAATACACTCTCCACCTTCAACAGGAAGTTCTGCAGGTTCAACCGACTCAACTTTTACCAATGATTTTCGGATTTCAATAACCATTACATTCACCATCTGAGGATTTCCTTTGTAAGATGATTTTGGCCCTTCAATCGTTACTTCGTCTCCAACTTCGAGTCCAAGACTCTCAAAATTCTTTGTTCCTCCTTTTGCATCAAGCGTACCATAAATATAGATTGAACCTGTTTCATCCTCCAAGTACCAGTTACCGTAAAGGGTATTCGTAATGTTAGTACAAACACCCGAAACACGGAAAGTTTTTCCATCAGGAGCTTCAAGCACCTCAGATACAGGAGCCTCAGATATCTGCGCAAGCCCTTGCATTACATTAATTCTCTGAGTTACACCTGCACAGTGCAATAGAACTTCCGCAGTGCGACCATCTAAAGCACCTTCGGCAGAAAAGGATATCTCTGTTTCGCCTGCACTACCAGAGGATGATGAGATTGTTAACCATTCAACATCGTCTTTCTCAGTAATTACTTTCTCTGCTGTCCAGCTATCCTGAGCTTTAACAATGATTGGTGTAGCACCTCCGTCTAGAGGAATCGAAACGAACGATGAAGACACCTGAATTTCATCAAGTAATGTCATCTTTTCTTCATCTTCACAGCTTGTCATTAGGGCAAGCATTGCGATGAATATTGGAAATAAATATCTTAGTTTCATAATGATCTATTCCTTTAAATTAGTTGAATATATATTTGATACCAATTAAAGCATACCAGCACTGCCCCAAAGAGTAGCTCGATGTCCAAGTTTTAGTATTAGCATGGATTGAAGAAGGTGTTGAGAATGTAGCCACACCATCAGCATCAACTCCTTCATATTTTAGAATACGTGCCTCCGAACCAATTTCTGGATTCAAATATTTCGCCACACCCCATTCGGAATTGAAAAGGTTCATCACATTTTTTACATCAAAGCTAAGTCTTAGTTTGTGCCCAACGTTTCCTGTTTTAAATGAAAAATCATGTTTGTAGCTAAAATCAACACGATGTACCCAAGGAGAATATACGCTATAGGCTTCAGCATACTTACCTTGTTGATTGCTTAAATAGTCATTATTATGAACATAGTCCATAAAACGTGTTTTATCATCTTCAGAAACAAAGCGGAATTCGTTGTTTGCTACTTCACCGTCTGTTGGGACGTAGATAGCATCGTAGTTGTAGCCATCATTATTAATATCATTTACCGACATGTATGAGTAGTTACGGCCACCTCGCCATCCTTCATAAATAAATCCATAGTGGTTACCACTCTTATCATGTGCTGTAATTGATGCTATAAGACGATCAGGAGTAGTGTATTGTGAATTGTGCAATTTAATATGATTTGGACCTTCTACGGTAGGAACATAAGTAAATGCAGATTCAGCATTAGAACCCGGCATACCGGTAAGATCTTTAGATACAGTATGCGTATAAGCAGCCATCACACTAATCCATTCTGCAGGTTTGGCATTTAAAGTAATATTGGCCGACCAGCCATAACCTTTACTTGTATTTTCTAAAACAAATGCTTTTGTGTTTGTACGGTAGCCATCAGGATAAATAGGACGGTTGTCAACACCGTTAAAACGAGCAAATCCACCTACGTTTGGAATACTCCAGTCGGACAGAGTAACTCCGTTTATTGTTTTATTGTAGATCCCTTCTATTGTTGCTGAAAAAGGGAAAGATGTTGGAAAAGCATAATCAACAGCAATTGAAGTTTTCCATACTTGTGGCATTTTAAATTTTGAATCTACAGCTGATATAGAAGAAGGAACGGTTCCGTCTTCAGGTGAAATAGTAGTGGGGTAACCTAATCCAGCCAATTTATTATATAGTGCTGAAATTGTTGGATTCCCGTTAGCATCTGTAACAAGACCACCAGCAAATTCATCCATCGTAAAACCATTATTAGCAGCATTTTGCTGATTAATCTGTGCCTGGTATTGCACCATACCGCCATTGGTAGGCATATTAGTAAAGAATACAAGTGGTAAATTACCCGCGAAAATACCAGTACCACCACGAACTTTCAAGCTTTTGTCTCCAAATGCATCCCATACAAAGCCAACTCGAGGAGAAAATATAAGGTTTGCATCAGGCCATTTTCCTGTATCAATACTACGGCCATTATAATCTAGATCTTTAATAGCTTGATTAGTTATCAAATCCGCATTGTTAAAAACAAGTGCATCAAGACGAAGTCCATAGGAGAGTTTGAATCTGTCATTAACACTCCAATCATCTTGAGCATATATTCCAAATTTATTACTTCTCACACGTGCTGCAGGATTAGTTTCACCATCGTAGCCATACGTTAAGTTTACAATTTCAGGAGTTCCACCGTTTAAGAATTCATCAAGACTTGTATATCGGTAGTAACCGGTACCGTTACGCATATAGGCATTATCTGCCATCTTATATTCGTAAGCAATACCCCCAAATATTTTATGATTCCCTAAATAATAGGTTACTTCATCTTTAATATTTATTACATCGTTGTGAACACCATTGTTCCAGGTAAATAACTCGTAACCAAAAGAAAGGTAGGCCTGGTCGTCCTTCAAAATATCAATAAATGGAAAAGGATCAGAATCTGTTCCACGAACATCATCAAGTTTTGAGTAGGTTGCCAAAAATTGGTTCGATATGTTATCTGATAATCGACTGTTTAAGTCAAATGAGAATGAATGAACAAGGTTATCCATTGAATACATCGAATTAGCATATGACATTGAAGCTTGCGACATACGTGCCTCAGACATACGAGTTCCTCCATCCATAGAGCTTGCATTAGGAGATCTCCAAGAAGAGTTCTTTGTATAGTTGTAACGTAATGCTAAACGATGTTTATTCGTAATATTCCAGTCAATTCGACCAAGTAGTTTAATGTTGCTTTCATCAGCAGGAAAATTGGTATAAGACCCTGTATTATAACCATATTCGCTACTAACAAAATCAGATACCTTTTGAAGGTCACTTTCTGTTGTTCGTGAAACAAAATTATCTGCATCAGCAACTCCATCGGTTGAAGCTCTCCATCGATTAGCAATGGTTGGTGTCTTAGCTTGTTCAGCATTAAAAAATACAAATAATTTGTTTTTGATAATTGGACCACCGAAAGTTAAACCATAAGTAGTATTACGATCTTTTTCGCGTGCACCTGCTATTTGTTGACCATTAACAGCATCTCCACGCATGTTTTCATTTCTATGAAATATATAAGCACTCCCTTTAAAAGTGTTAGTTCCCGACTTTGTAATAGCGTTTACACCACCACCAATAAAGTTAGTTTGACGCACATCATAAGGAGCAATAACAACTTGCAACTCATCAATTGCTTCAATGGAAATTGGATTACCTCCACCAGGAAGAGCATCGCTCAAACCAAAGTTATTGTTGAAATTAGCACCATCAACTGTAAAGTTAGCTGTACGACCATCTGCACCAGCAAAACTCATACCATCACCTCCATAAGGAGATAGGCGAGTTATATCTGTAACACTGCGACTAACTGACGGCAAGTTAACAATTTGGTCGTTTGAAATATTAGTTACAGCTCCGGTTTTTTCATTAGAAAATTTGGTACGAACTGCTGTTACCAGAATTTCATCTATTGATGTTGACTCATCTGAAAGAACAACATCCATTACATAGTTCTCTGCCAAACTTAGTGTAATATTGTTTTGAGTATAGTCACCATATCCAATAAACGAAACCGTTACTGTATAAGGACCACCTACACGCATACCGTTAAAATTAAATCGTCCCTCAAGGTTGGTTACTGTCCCATAAGTAGTTCCCGAAGGTGTATGTGTAGCAATTACCGTTGCACCTATTATGGTGCCTTCTGCATCAGTAACACGCCCTCCCATACTGGATGTTGTTACCTGTGCATTTGTTTGCAAAATGAAAAATGCCAAAAGCATAATCATAGATGCAAATAACCTAAATACTCTTTTCATGATAGATAGAATTAAATCAGTAAATATATTACAGTTTATAAGTATGTCTTTTTTAATATAAAAGTCTCAATTCGCATGCAAAACTCCGCATTCAGACCGACAGGTCGGTTTTATAAAGATTAAAATTGTGTTAATTTAATTTTAAATACTAAAAAGTTGAAGTGAAGTAATCAACATTTTTTTAATAGTTTTTAACAATTAGCTCTAAAAACGTTAATAAAGCAAAATTTACTTAATCTAATATTTCCCTTGTTTATTAGCTACTCCATCCCAATACATATCAAAAGCCTCATCAAATTCATCTTTAAAACTTTTTAAGGGCTTGGGTAGTGACAAGTAGTAATTAGCCATTGCACGCGTAAAAGCAAAATCAAAAAATGCAATCATATCGGTTTTATAAGCTTTAAGAACACCCATATTAACTTTCTGCATAATATTCTTGCGTGGCCCCTCAAGCGTATCCTCTACTCTACCAAAGTTTACTTTAACGTATGGACTTGATTCAAAAATATTGATATAGTAGAATTTCGAAGGATTTGATATGAACCATTTCACGATCTGACTAAACACACGTTTCGAATCTTCTTTCGGATTATCACTTGGTTTAGAGTCAACACACTTATCTTCTATCTCGAACATTAATTGTTTGTATATATCAATTATCAGCTGATCTTTACTTGATATATGATGATAAAGCGTTCCCTTTGCAATGCCAATTCGCTCAATTAATTCATTAACTGAAGCCGAGAACCCTTTCGCCACAAATAGCTCCATAGCACCTTCGTAAATCTGTATCTTTTTACTCATATATTATGTTCGTAAGTACAAGAATTTAATGCAAATGTACTTATTTTTTATATTTTTTAACATTAAGCACAAAAAAACTCCATTCAAATATGAATGGAGTTCAAGTCTTATCATCAAACAGCTATTAACCTAGCTCTTTCCAGGCCAAGGCGCTAGCGCCAACAATTGCGGCATCGCCAGCATCAAGCTCTGATTTCAGCACCTTAATTTTATTTTTAAATATTGGTAATAAATGATTTTCCATACTTTTAATAGTAGGCTCAAAAATTAAATCTCCAGCGGCCGTTGGACCTCCAAATAGGAAAATTGCCTCAGGACTCAAGTGATGAACCGTATCAGCAATACCTTGACCAAGATACTGACCAGTCAGTTCAAAGACTTCCAAAGCAACTTTATCTCCCTGTTTAGCTGCATCATAAATCATTTTAGAGTTTAAATCTTTAAATGATTTATCAGCCAACAAACTGTCTCCTGCGTTATACTTTGCTAATAACTCAAATGCAGTACGTTTCATACCTGGTGCCGAACAATACGCTTCGAGATGCCCAAGAGCACCACACCCACATAAACGACCACCAGGAATTAATGTAGTATGACCGCACTCTCCAGCGAAACCATCCGCTCCATACACCAAATCGCCATTCACAACAACTCCACTACCTACACCAGTACCTAAGGTATACATCACAAAGTTTTTCATTTCCTTGGCACCACCATAAATCATTTCACCAATGGCAGCTGCATTAGCATCATTTGTGAGAGCAACGGCTTCAATGTCTTCAAAATGTTTCTTAAGCAGATCAACTAAAGGCACAACCCCATTAAAAGACAAATTAGGAGCATACTCAATTGTTCCGTTATAATAATTTCCATTGGGTGCACCAATACCAATACCTAAAACTTCAATGTCTTCATTAATTAACTTAGCATTATCAATTAATTTACGAATAGCACCAGCCAAATCATTAATATAGCGATTAATATCACCATGATCAGGAGTCGAAATAGAATCTTTCGTTAACACATGTCCTAATTCATCTACAACACCGATAGCGGTATTAGTTCCGCCTATATCTACACCAACTGATACTTTTTTCATTTAATTAATTTTTAATTCGTTAATAACTATCTATTCAAAACAATCATGACTCTCTAATAAATTAGAAAGTCATGATTTTATTTTTTTAATATAAAAAGCTTAGCCCTTTTGGTGAACCTTAGAACCAACAAGTGCATAATACAAAATGTACAACTCACCAGCAATAACTAATGTCCAAGTCCATGCCCAATTTCCACCTAAGGCATCGGCCATCATACCTTGCACAAGTGGCAAGATAGCACCACCTAGTACACCAATCATCAAGACACCAGAAGCTTTAGATGTATATTTTCCTAAATCTGCTACAGCTAAAGAGAATATTCCACCCCACATGATAGAATGTAACATACCGATTACAACTAGGAACCAAGGATTACCAGTTACCATTGATATAATTACCAATACAGTTGCACCTCCAGAAGTGACTACTAACTGCGTTTTAGCTGAAATTTTACTTAAAGTACTACCAATTAAACGACCAACTAGCATACCTCCCCAATAAAGCATAGCCATGCGCGAAGCTGCCTCAGCAAAACTACCACCTAACCAGTCGGCATACATATTGATATTTGCTCCAATTGCCACTTCAACACCTACGTAGAAGAAAAGTCCAATCACTCCTAATTTAAGGTGAGAAAAAGACCAAACGCTCTTTTCAAGTTTTTCACCTGCTTCGTTCGTTGTTCCTTCAATATTAGGTAAGGTTAACTTACTTACAATAAATACAACAATAGCGATTGTAACAGCTAGTAAAACAAACGGCAATAACACTTGATTAATGTTTACATCTGCTATGGAAACACCACCAAAAACAATACCTGCAACAAAATATGGAGCAATGGTTGTACCAATTGAGTTGGAAGAACCTCCAATGGTAATTCGCTGAATTGCACTAGTTCCTTTTACATCACAAGCTGTTAAGTAAGGGTTGATTACAACCTGCATTACAGTCGCTGCCGAACCTACAACAAACGATCCCAAAAGAAAAACGAAAAATCCAACAGGAATTCCAGCAATTGCCGCCGCATTCTCCATTGATCCAATCCAAGCCGAACCTGCGCTAATCAATAAACCAAATACCATTAAAATCATGGCACGTATTAAGGTTTTCTTGTAACCATATTTATCAACCCACTTCGTTCCCGTTCCACCCATTACCGGATAAGCCAAAAACCAAGTAAAAGTTACTAAAATAGATAAAGTGTTTTTTATCCCTTGAATACTGTCTGCACCTAAAAAGGCCGACTCTAAAGGCTTTTGAAACTGCTGAAAAACAACCGTTAGAAATCCAACGATGAAAAATAAAAATACCATTGTTAAAAATGGCCCTAAATAACTCTTTTGCTGACTCATAATACTTTTAAATTAATACTTTTAAGTTTAGACTTATAAAATGCCTAATCTCTCAAAATTAGACAATACCTTATTCTTGCTTAATAATGTGTGCTTTTTTTCAATCCGAGCCGAAAATACCAAAATGATTTTAAACTCATCAATAAATAATGAATAAAACTTAAATTTGATAGCAATATAGGCGATTTTCTCTTCAATTAAGTAATTGCAAGGTTTGGAAATGATTAAATGTATTTCTTCTAAATAAGGAGCTAGTCCTACTACTCCGAATTTATTAATGTATTAAAAAAGGTCAACTCATTTGAGCCGACCTTTAAATATCTTAATTATCACAAAGCTTATTCTTCTACATCTATTGTTTTCTCATAGGCCTGATTATATGCATCAATGCCCTTAAATAGGATCTTGTATGGAGGTAGCAAAATTTCATCTAAACTATTTAAATCATAACTAAGGAATCCGTTATAAGTGGCACCCCAATAATCATCGTTATCTTTATGGTGAAATACAAGAGTATGTATCCCTTCTTCCTCGCTTTGCCCATCAGGATCGTAACTAACATTAAAATAATGGGGTTTGTTAGAAGCTCCAAAAGTCATATTCACATTTAAATACCTTCCGGAAATATAGACATCATTAAAGTGAACACCTGCATCGCCCAATGTATCACGATTAAGGTCATCAATCACAATAAGATCCTTAACTGTTATATCTTCAATTTCACTTATTGTAATTGTATAATCATAAGCCAATCCTTCCTCAGCCTTTACCGCATTCTTAAAAACAACCTTTACCCTCGTTCCTACTTCATACTCATAATCACCTGGTATTGAAACAGCTAATAACTTTTGGCCACTATCATTTATAATCAGATAATCATTGTCTAACATGGAAGTTACACCAATATTAATAATGGATTGCTCTGCTTGTTCATAACTAGTGTCCATGCACGACGATAAGGAGGCTATTAAAGCCACAAATACTCCAAAAAACAACTTCTTCATTTTTATAATAGTTTAATAGAAGATGAATATAATTTGGGTTGGTTGCTTTAAACAAATAAAAAAATTAAATTATTTTTTAATTCTCCAAATAGGTAACTTCAAGTTCGTATTTGGTAGAAAAATAACCACTAACTCCGCCGATACTTGATGGCAAAATTATAGTCGCCTTACTTCCTTCTCGCATGTGTTGAATGGCCTCATTTATTCCCAAGGCGACACCTGTTCCCTTCGCTGAATTACCATCATTTATAATATAAGTTGTATACACCGCTGGAGAAGGACTGTAGTAGTTCGAATCTAGTGCAACTTCAACAATTTCGCCACTTGTTTCATCGCGACCAATACTGTATACTTTGTAACGATAGCCAACTTGTTTAAACAAACCAACTGAATCAAGATCTGTAACCTTATTGTGAAATAGCATAAGTCCTGACTCACGTCTATGATCAACAGTATCGAAGGCAGATGCTGACATTACCTGCAAACGCGTCAAATCCCCATCTATCAATTCATTATAATAATCATCTAGCAATTTATTCTCAGCATCTATTTGTTCCTGTGGATTGTATGGATTATAATTATCCTCACAAGCCACTACAGTAAAAGCTAATAATGCTATTAAAAACAAGCTATATCTTAATGAATTACGAATCTTCATACGGTATCTTCCTTCTATTTTTTTTACAAGCATTTTTCATCATTGATGCAATGCTTGCTTGTATTTATTAAGTCAAGTTAAACGACCACAAAGAAAACCATTTTTCCGTAATCTTCAAACCAATTCCTTCTTTACTCACTCTTGTGTTCTGAACGATCAATTTTTATTAATTCAAGTTGATATAGTAAGATCGCTCTACCCGGTATTCTATCTCCATCGCCAGACAGACCATGTGCCATATTTGGTCGTAAAATAAAACTGGCTTCATCCCCCTCACTCATCAATAAAATTCCCTCTTCAATTCCTGTTTCAACACTTCCTTTGCCAACCTCAAAACTCCACATGCCATTCTTTTCAGAAGAATAACAAACAGCACTATCCATCAACATAATCTTGTAATTAAGATGCACCATGTCTTTCTCCCGAGCAGTCTCTCCTACTGAATCTGAATCTATCTTATACCATAATCCCGTTTTACTTTGTTGCATTTCAATGCCAATGGTATCGAGATAATCGCGAATTACTTTATTCTCAAGATCAACTAAATTTCTATTGTGTTCCAACAACATCTCACGGGTAATCACCTTTTTTTGCTTCTGTTTCTTCTGCTTACACGAAAAAGTAAAAGCCAAAGAAATACATGCAACAATCAGAAATACATTTCTAAAAACCATGTTCATCGCAAAACTCTTTTAAGGTTGTTTTAAAACGCTCAATAGTATCGCTTAAGGATAGTTTAGACTCTCCACCCGCAGCATTAAAATGACCACCACCGTTAAAATAAGTTTCGCTAAACCTGTTAGCAGGAAAACCATTACGCGAACGAAATGAGGCTTTTACCAAATTATTCTTTTCAGTAAACATAGCAGAAACCTGAACTCCTTCGATCCATAAAGCCTGATTAACAAACCCTTCCGTATCTCCCGGCTTAAAATTAAAACGTTTTAATTCATCCTGTCCTAATGCAATAAAGGCAGCTTTCTGTTTTGGCAAACGTTCCATTTTAGTGCCCAATGCGTAGCCCAGTAAACGCATACGATCAAAGGAATTGTTATGGAAAATCATGTGATGAATATGCTCCTTATCAATTCCCATACCCAGTAGCTTAGCAACTATTAAGTAGGTATCAGGCCGACTTGAATTATAGTTTAACGATCCGGTATCTGTCATGATACCAGCATAAATACATTCCGCCGCTTCTTTAGTTATTGAAGTTTCAAATCCTGACTCAATTAATACCTGAAAAAGCAGCTCACAAGTAGATGACGCTTCTGGTACACTTATTTGAACCGCTGCCGTTTCATTTTCAGGGTAAGGATGGTGATCAATCATTATTCGTGGCGTCGTGTCTTCTTTAAAAAACGCCTCCATACACTTAATCCTTGATAAGGCATTAAAATCAAGAAATATAACAAGGCCTGCTTCGCTTATTAATTGCTGTGCTTTCTTTACATTTTTATCGTAAATGAGCACATCATTTACACCATGCATCCAATTTAAAAAATCTGGAAACTCGTTGGGAGAAATAACAACAGCCTCCTTACCCATATTTTTTAAAGTATTACACAGTCCCAGTGAAGAACCTAAAGCGTCGCCATCAGGATTATTGTGTGGAACAATTACAAGCTTTTGAGTGTTGTTTACGTAGGATTTGAAAAAATCTATTTGAGATTGGTGTTTGATGTCCATCATTATTTTTAACTTAGAGTTGCAAAGATAAATAAATTGATAGGATAACATTAAACCCTTGAATAATTTAAATATTTACCATTTTACAAATAAATCTACTACAAATGGCAGGAATTAAAACACTTACAATGATTAAGCCAGGCGCCGTTAAAAACAGACACATTGGTGCTATTTTAAATATGATTGAAGAAGCGGGCTTTAGAATATCGGCTATCAAATCCGTTAAACTAACAACAGAAGATGCTGAGGAGTTTTACGCAGAACATAAAGAACGTCCATTCTTCGGCGATTTAGTTGACTTCATGTCATCGGGTCCAATTGTAGCAGCAATCCTATTAAAAGACGATGCTGTTGCTGATTTCAGAAAATTAATTGGCAGTACCGATCCTCAAGAAGCTGAAGAAGGCACAATCAGAAAAACCTTTGCGATTAGTAAATCTAAAAATGCCATCCACGGATCGGACAGTGATGAAAGCGCTGAACGTGAATCAACTTTCTTTTTCAGTAAGAAAGAATGGTTAGAAAAACACCCGTAGCTTAATTAAATACTCATAAAAATATTAAGAGGCTACTTCAATTTTGAAGCAGCCTCTTTTGTATGCATTTAAATTAGCTTTAAACTAGTTATCCAAATCCTTAAGCATTTCCTCAACTGCTTTTTCCAATTGTTCATCACGCCCTGTAATCATTACCTCATAAGTATTTTTCACTTTTACATCTGGCTCCAGTTGTTGATTCTCCAAATAATCTCCATTCATATCTTTGGCACCAACCTGTGGAATCCCAAACACCAATGTATTATCCTGTAAGGTTTCCCACCATACAGCAGTCATTGTACCAGGGACTGGCATTCCAACCAGTTTACCAATTTCCAAAGCATTATATGCGAATGGGAAGGCATGGGCATCAGAGTAATTACCTTCACTAATTAAAACCGATGAAGGTTTGTTCCATTTGGCAATAGGTTCTGATCCAAAAAACTTTCCTCCAGGATAATAATCCACATAGCGCTTACCACTTAAGAAAGTTACCAAATCATCGTGTAGCCATCCTCCGCCATTAAAACGCGTATCAACAATTAAAGCTTCTTTATCGTGATTACGCCCCAGTACCTCAGAATAAAATTCTCTGAAACTACTTGAGTTCATTCCTCTAACATGTACATAACCGATTCTACCATTAGATAAACGTTCGGTCTCTTCTCTGCGTTGTTTGATCCATCGCTCATACAACAATTGATTTGTTTGTCGTAAAGAAATTGGTTTAACAGTTTCAGTCCAGCGCTTTCCATTTGCAGGATTGTGCAAACTAAGTAAGGTAGCTTTACCTGACTTATGATTCATTAATTGAAACAGCTTGGTGTGTGTATCCACATCAACACCATCAATTTCTTCAACAACAACACCAGCTTTAATCGCAGATCCCTCTTTAAGCACTGGACTTTTATCCATTACTTCTGCTATTTTCAAGCCATTTCCAACATAATCGTTATCAAAAAATAAACCTAAATAAGCAGTTTGATCTCCACCAGAAGCCCTATCACGATAACGAGCGCCTGTATGTGAGCCATTCATTTCTCCAAGCAATTCACTTAACATTTCGGCATAATCGAAATTGTTATTAATATGCGGTAAAAATCGCTTATACTCTTTTTTGTAGAAATCCCAGTCAACTCCATGCAAGTCGCGTCGATACCACTTACGACTAACTTGACGCCATACATGCTCAAACATAGCTTCACGCTCAGCTTGCTTATTTAAATATAGTTCAGCACTGTAACTAACTGGTTTTGTTTTATTATCCTTAGTACTAATTTTAGTTATTTTTCCACCAGAGAAAACGAATAAATTATTAAAGGTTGAATCGGCTTGCATAAAACCACCTCGCCCTCCGAGAGAAGCTACTTTTTTGGTTTCCTTCTTCTTAAAATCGTGCAACCAAAGATCATGACCTTTTTCAAATCGTGACAAATAATACAACTTATCTCCTTCGGGCGATAATAAAGCTCCAGCCAAACTAGAAGAGTGAATGGTTAAACGTTCAAATCTGTCTTCAATATTTTTAAGATTAACATCAATTAAAGATTCCTTTTTAGCATCTTCCTTTTCTTCATCATCCTTTTTAGCATTTTTCTCAGCTGCCTCTTTTAACTCCAATTCTTCTTTACTCAGCTTAAACTGATCATAGCTCTTCTGATTTAAGAACATGGCGTACACATCATCGTGCGCTCCCCAACTTCCATGACTACGCAAACCGTGTTTATCGGTAAACCAAATAAGTGCATTACCACCCATCATCCATTGAGGTCGTGAATCACCATAACCACTTTTGGTTAAGTTAATTACTTCACCTGTTCCATCGGAAGACACCAAACCAACTTGGTTTATCACCCAGTGATGCGGACAGTATGATAAAGTAAACCACTTGCCATCAGGTGACCACTGATACCACTGATCGCCATCGCTATACGAGTAATTATACTTTTCATCTACGATTGATCGAACAGCTTTTGTTTCCAGGTTAACCACCTTAAGTGCAACCCGATTCTCTAAAAAAGCAACTTCTTTGCCATCAGGTGAATAATGTGGCTGAAAGGTTTCCGCCTCAATTTCCAAAATAGCTTTTTCTTTTATCACAGTAGAGTTAGCAAAATACAACTCATCTTCATCAACAATACTAGATGAATATAAATTCCAGCTACCATTTCTTTCTGATGCATAAACCAATGAACGACCATCAGGGCTAAAACTAACCGAACGCTCCTGCTCAGGCGTATTGGTTACTCGCTTGGTAGTTCCGTAATCAACCGATGTTACAAAAACCTCGCCTCTTGCAATAAAAGCAATTTCTTTACCATTGGGCGACAAATCCATTTCATTTGCCTCGCGGCTCAATTTCATGTATTGCAAATCATCGCTATTAAAATCAAGTTCAATAGTTATATCTACTTTTTTAGCTTCGCTTCCATCCTGTTGTGTATAGATTTCTCCATTATACCCATAACACATTAAGTCATTATCAGCAATGCTCAAAAACCGAACTGGATGCTTTTCAAAATTCGAAACAGCAGAAACCTCCTCAGGCTTATTCAAATTAAGTTTGCAGACATTAAAGGAGCCAAATTGCTCACTTAGGTAATAAACAGTGTTTTGATCAGCTGCCAAAACAGGCTGACGATCTTCACCTTTGAACTCGCTTAACTGAATATGCTTTTGGCTATTAATATCGTATTTCCACAAATCACGAGTTACCGCAGATGTGTGATGTTTTCGCCATTCATTTTCATAACCTTTTACATCCTGATACACCATAAAACTGCCATCCTTGCTAACTCTTGCTAATTCAGCAGGTGTAGTTAACATTTGCGACACATCCGATGTTTCAATGTCAACTTTATATAATTCGGGAAAACGACCATAGGGGAATTGAGCACTATTAACATCATCTAATATTTGAGCTGAAAATAAAATAGAACTTCCATCAGGTGTAAAACTACTTGGTTCTTCACGGTTAGAATGATAAGTCAATCGACGTGCTTTACCTCCTTCTGAAGGAATAATATACACATCAAAATTACCATGACGATTTGACGCAAATGCAATGTAATCACCATTAGGTGACCATACTGGCTTGTAATCGTAAGCAGCATGTATCGTTAAAGGAATTGCTTCACCACCCTGCGCATTTACCTTGTACAAATCGCCTTTATAAGTAAAAACTATTTCTTGTCCATCAGGCGAGATGGAAGGATAACGCATCCATAAAGGCTGTGCTATACTTTCAAAACTAAGACCACAAATAAGCAGTAATACTGCCAATTTAAAAAACTTCATATTAATTGGGTTTAAATTTAAACTACAATATCTAAGTCAATAAAAAGATGAAACTCTATCTAATTATTCTTTTTGAATGGGGTACAACTTTACAGGAACCAAGTATTAATCAAACGACTACTTGCGTAAAATTGTTCTTAGGAAATGTATAGCACGACTTATTAGGCCTAAATGTAATAAATTTCTAAATAAAATAGTCACAAAAAAAGCTCTGTCCAATTAAGAACAGAGCTTTATTTGTTTTTATGAGAATAGTTTATCCTACTATTTCAATCAATTCAACTTCGAAAATTAAAGTTGCAAATGGAGGAATAACCTGACCAGCTCCACGCTCACCATAACCTAATTCGTAAGGAATATAAAGAATCGCTTTACCACCTTCTTTCATCAATTGCAAACCTTCAGTCCATCCTGGGATAACTCCATTTAAAGGAAACTCAATAGGCTCTCCCCTATCCACAGAACTATCAAATTTAGTTCCATCCATTAAAGTACCTGTATAATGTACTTTTACTGTGTTAGTCGCTACTGGTGAATTACCGGTACCTTCTTCTAATACCTTATATTGTAAACCACTGGCAGTAACTTGTACACCTTCTTTTTTTGAATTTTCAGCTAAAAATTCAATACCTGGCTTTCTTTGCTCGTAAGAAAGAATATTATTGGCTTCTTCCATTGTTAATTGAGCAGTATCCTTTAAAGCTTCACGCAATCCTGCAGCAGCAGCATCTGCATCGATATTTTCAATATTCTTTAATTGACTAGCTATCATTACTCCATAGCTATAACTCAAGCTATCATTTTGTGTTTCTAATTTGGCAGCTTGGTTGCTTGCACCTGGTTGACAAGCTACAACTCCTAATACAATACCTACACCTAAAGCTAATTTTGAAATTAATTTAATCATGTCTTTGTTTAATTTTATTTGGCTCAAAGATATTTAAATTGTTGAATAAACAGTCTTCTACAACGAAGATTACAATCAAAATCAGATGCACAAAAAAAGGTGTCGAAATTACTTCCGACACCTTAGTCTATAAATAAAATCTAATCAATTCTTATAAAAACTCGTAGCGCACAAAGGCTTCAAAGGCTTCATACTCGGCCATTCCAAGTGCATTGTATAAATTAGCTGTTCCACGGTTTCGATCTTCTGCACGTTGCCAGAACTCACGATTATCACCACCTAAAAACATTGCTCCATCCTTCTGAGACTGGTGCTTGAAGATAGCATTACGTTTGCGAACCAACTCGTCCGGGCTAATAGGAACAGCCATCTCGATGTTATTAATTTCCCACTCATGCCATGCTCCACGATACAACCAAACCCAGCAGTCTTTCATCCAGGCTTCTTTCTTAAGCTGATCGATGGCTTTAAAAATAGCATCTAAACACACACGGTGTGTTCCATGCGGATCAGACAAATCGCCTGCTGCATATATTTGATGCGGTTTAACCTCTTTAATTAAATCGGCTATTATTTTAATATCTTCTTTACCAATAGGTTTCTTTTCTACACCACCAGTTTCGTAAAATGGCATATGTAAGAAATGCGCATTTTCATCTTTAACATTGGCATAACGACATCCGGCTTTCGCTTCTCCAACACGTATCAAACCTTTAATTCGTCTGATCTCAGGCAAATCAACCTGATCATGTTTCTTGTTTGCCAAGAACTTACGAATTTTATCGTGCTCTTCTTTCAAGACTTTATTATCGCCACCCAATCCTTGAACATAGTCGCCAATAAAATCGATATAACGCAATACATCATCGTCAGAAACAGCCAGGTTACCAGACACCTGATAAGCCACATGAACCTCATGCCCCTGGTCTACTAAACGTAGCATGGTTCCTCCCATTGAAATTACATCATCATCGGGATGTGGGCTAAATATAATAACACGCTTAGGAAACGGCTCCTTACGTTCAGGGCGATAGGTATCATCTGCATTTGGCTTACCTCCTGGCCAACCGGTTATGGTATGCTGTAACTCATTAAATATCTTGATATTTACCTGATACGATGAACCTTTCTCTGCCAAGATATCACCCATACCGTTATCGTTATAATCACGATCGGTTAGCTTTAAAATTGGCTTATTCACTTTTTGACAAAGCCAAACAACCGCTTTCTTAATCAAACGATCTGTCCACTCTACACTATCAATTAACCAAGGGGTTTTCACTCTAGTTAATTCATTGGAAGCTGCTTCATCTAATATTACTTTACAATTTTCATGATTCTGTAAAAACGATGCTGGCACCTCTTCTATTACATCACCTTCAATTGTTTTCTTAATAATATTGGCTTTTCCTTCACCCCAAGCTAATAAACGCACACGCTTGGCATTAAGAATGGTTTTAACCCCCATTGTAATGGCTTTGCGCGGTACCTTATCTTTACCAAAGAAATCAGAAGCTGCTTCAGTACGTGTTATATCATCCAATGATACAATACGTGTAAGCGAATTACCAGATGCACCCGGTTCGTTCAAACCAATATGCCCTGTACGTCCAATACCTAATATTTGAATGTCAATTCCACCTACCTTTTCAATCTTTTCTTCATAGGCACGACAGAAATCATATATCTTTTCTTGCTCTATAGTACTATCTAAATCATTAATATTTTCTTGAAGTAGATCAATGTGATTGAAAAATGTTTCACGAATATTTCTACTAAAACTTTGTAAAGCTTTAGGCGCGATAGGATAATACTCCATCACATTAAATACCACTACATTTTTGAAACTTAAACCTTCCTCTTTATGAAGGCGAATTAATTCTTCGTATACTTCGCTTGGCGCAGAACCAACAGCTAAACCAAGTACACATTTATTACCTTCTAATTCTTTAATTTTTATTATCGAAGCTATTTCAGAAGCAACAGCTTTAGACCCATCGGTTGACGATCCATAAATTTTTGTAGAAATGTTTTCGTGCTTTGTGATCAGGGCCCTTAAATAAGGATCATTGTGATACCCCTCGTTCTTAAATTTTCCCGCCGGCGAAATCTTCTGATTGAATTTTTCTATCATGACAATTCTAGTTAGTACAATTTTAGTTTTAAGAGAGCTACAAATTTATAATTTATAATGATTAAAAACAGTGAAAAACAAAGATAAAATAACTAAATAGTGTTAAAATATAAGCTTTCGAAAGCTTTCACTTAGCTTTTAATTCAAAACCATGCCTGTTTGTAGCATTATAAATTAACCACTATTAATAACAAGCAGTAACTTCAAAATGTTGATCTAGGTGTTTAATTTGGAATAATTGAATTGTAAATGATGTCCTGAATATTTGTGCGAACATTCATTTCTATGAGCTTCTTGTTATAAGCTCTTGGATGAATTCGGTTGGATAGAAAGATGTATATTAAATCGTATTGAGGATCAATCCAAAGAATGGTTCCCGTAAAACCCGTATGCCCGTATGAAGCAGGAGAAGCTAGGCGTGACACAGGACTAGACTTATCAGGATCATGTTCAGGCTTATCCACCCCTAAACCTCGTCGGTTGGTGTTATTCTGGCGTTTGGTAAAATGCTCAATGGTAGCAGGATTAAAATACTCTACCCCTCCATACTTTCCTTTATTTAAAAAAAGTTGCGACATTTTTGCCAAATCTCCTGCATTGGCAAATAAGCCAGCGTGAGCCGATACTCCGCCCATCATGGCAGCACTTTGATCGTGCACATAGCCGTGTAGCAACTCTTTTCGAAAGCCCAAATCCTTTTCACTGGGAACAATTTCGTTTAAGTCAAAACTACTTAATGGATTATAAACTAAGCTATTTGCACCTATCCTATTAGAATAGTTCGCTTCAAACTTATGATCAAGATTATGCTCCATTAAAGGCTCAATTGCTTTTTCAAGTAGATGATATCCTAAATCGCTGTATAGGTATTCCTTAGTCTCACGAAGTTCAGAAGCATATATATGAGCTAACATTGAATCTTTATAAAGTTCACTCATATACATATTAGTCGATAATTCAACCGTATGCGCAGAATCTGGTTTTCGACTGAATACATCAGGCCTATAGCGCGCATGTCTATTCTGATACAACCAGTTATCAAGCTTTATGTTATAGGTTGATGAATACCTTCTACTAAAAAGAGGTTTGTCCCTTAACGATTCCTTATTAATGGCATTCCGATGAAAAGGAATGTAACTTCTTAAACCGCTTTCATGTAGCAACAACTCTGATATGCTTATATCTTTTTTATCTGTAGTATCAATCTCCGGAATATATGTTTCCAGCCTTTCATCCAGGTTTAGTTTTCCTTGCTCAACCAACTGCATCACAACCGGAAAAGTCACTGCAATTTTGGTTAAGGAAGCAACATCGTACAAATGATTGTTTTCTACGTTTCGTTTATTAGAATAGGTATGAAAGCCATACGATTCCTGATATACAATACTTCCAGAGCGAGCAATTAATAATTGAGCTCCAGGAGTAGCCTTCTCTTTTATAGCTTCTCTTATTAATTCATTAATTTTCGAAATTGAGTCTTGGGGAATACCTGCATATTCAGGAAAGCTAAAACCGATGCGCGTTTTTTGAGTGCTGTGTCTTTTGAACCCTTGCTCCAGCAATTCCTTTCCATTAAGTCCAACTCCATTAACACTTAATCCACCATATAAGGCTTGAGCCATCAAATCCCAAGTATGATACATACCTTGCTCTGCAATAAGAACGACATCAAACATTTGCATCAAGGAGGAATTAAAGAATGAGGCTGACTGTGCACTTACCAAAAGTACTTTATAACATTTTTTAGGTACTTGGTTTAATCGTATTTCCTCTGTTATGCTAATTAAACTATCTGGCGAATCGCACAACATTATCAGCAAACTATCTGCAGATGTTATGTCACCGACCAATCGTGTTTTTGGTTTGTAAAACTTTGCTCTATTCAAAAAAATATCATTTTTCTGAGATCGATAATCGCGTATTACACCATCAACAGCATTAATTTTATCGCCAGGTAAATCATTTGTTTTCGAATACATCGACATCGAATGTTGATACACTTTATAACGCAATATCAATTGCTCCGAAATCAATTCTTTATCTGTTGACTTAATATGATGACGATTAAGCTGTCCTATCTTAGAATTACGTCTTTCAAGCGCTTCATCTAACAACGATTCTTCTATGAGTTTATCCTTAAAAGCACGAACTAATTGTTTATGATCCAATTCAAAGTCATCGGAATAGAAGAGAATATCCTGCTTCAATAACTCTTCGAAAGAAACACCTAGTTCAACTTTTTCAATTCCAAGAACATGTTCAAAATCAAAATCGGGCGCGGGAAAAATTGTTTTCGGACCGGTAATCTCATAATTTAATTCATGTTTAGAAGACAAAATTGATAATAAATCATCCGGAAATGTGTGCAGCTTAAATTTCGAATTATTTAAAAGTGTATCCTGGTATAAATACATGGTAGTTATCTTTTCTTCATCAGAAATAACTACACCATTGGCATTGTTCGTAACACTGTATTTTAAAGCAGCGTCAACAAAAGATGTCCTTATAGCACTATTATTAATAGAATTCAACAAGTCAGCAGGTGGAGATGGAATGGTTAAAGAATCAACACCAGCTTCACGGAAATCAATAAGGTATCGTAAATTATTAGTTCCGTTCTTCTCAACTGGCAAGCGCCTGTTTATAATAAACCCTGGTAAAACATACGTATTCGAAACATTCTCTGCTTTTACAACAAATAATTGAGCCAACTTCCACTCCAGACTATCCTCAACAATAACAGTTTCCTGCGAAACCATTCCAAAGCATACAATACAATGAAATACCATTGTTATTATAGCCACCTTCAATCTTCCCATATAATAATATAATCTCCTACTTTTCAACAATACGCACGAAATTATACAATCTATTGCCAGCATCAAAGAACTTTTAATATTATAAAACACAAAGGTATTTATTGAATAATGAAAGAATAAATAGCGTTTTTATAACTTTAATTAGTAGTTTTGTGTTTAAGTATAGTCATGTTTTTAGATTCATTTTTGGATAATTCTAAAACAAACTATATTTTAGAATGATTAAAGTGGGTACTAATCCGATCTTATAATAACATGAGTGGAACTGATTCGTTAAATAATTCACTGGTTCAGAACTGGGAAGACAAAGTAATTTTAGTTGTTGAAGATGTTGATACAAATAAAATATTCTTTGATGCAGCTTTACGTAAAACAAATGCTAAAATTTTATGGGCTAAAGATGGCAAAGAAGCCATTACACTATTTCAGGCCAATAGAATTGATTTAGTATTAATGGATCTTCAGTTACCAATAATGGATGGCTACACTGCCACTCGTGAAATCAAAAAGATTGATGCTGAAATTCCTATTATTGCGCAAACAGCTCACGTGATGTCGGGAGAGCGTGAAAAATGCTTAGAAGCGGGGTGCGATGATTATTTACCCAAACCGATTCGATTACAAATATTGATGGATACATTATCTAAATATCTTAACAAATAAAAAAAAGCTGCCTTAGGGCAGCTTTTTTTATGCTATAATATTTTCACTTCTGTTCGTCTGTTCTTAGCTCTTCCCTCTTCAGTATCATTAGAATCAATTGCCTGACTCTGTCCGTAACCTTTGTAACTTAATTGTTCCTTGGCAATACCGCCTGCAATCAAATAATCGTAAACCTGCTTAGCTCTTCGTTTAGCCAACTGCTTATTGTACTCAACACTACCAACATTATCGGTATGGCCACCAATTTCAACTTTTATGCTTTCATTCAATTGTAACAACTTTATTACCTGATCCAACTCTACATTTGAACTCTCTGCTAACAGATAAGAATCTGTTTCGAAAAATACGTTTCGAAGAATTATGCGCTCTCCTGCTTTGATCTTACTCAAATAAACATCTAATACCTGAGGGTTATCAACCGAGGCTTCGTCGGCAACATTAAAATAACTCGAATAAAACAAATAACCTTCTTTCTCAACACTCAAACCATATTGCTTACCACTTGCCAAGCAAAATAAAAATTCACCTGAAAAGTCGGTTGATTCGGCATTTACTACAGTTTGTGCCTCATCTATATCGTTGACCTTTAAATAGGCATTTAATTGTTCCTTTGTATCCTTATCAAACACACGGCCCTTCACGTAAGCAGCAGGAATTGGACGTATCTCTTGCGGCATTTCAAACTTGTAGATATCCTTACCCGTATTTTTTTCACTTAAACCATCTGAAGAAAAGAAGGCCATATCACCTTTTGCATTAATTACCAAACCGATCTCATCATTTGAAGTATTTAAAGGGTAACCCAAATTTTGAGGTTCTTGCCAGTCTCCATTGGCCTTCAATCGTGTTAGAAATAAATCCATCTTTCCCATTCCTGGCCAAGTATCCGACGAAAAGTAAAGTGTTTGATTATCGTGATGAATAAATGGCGAGTTTTCATTTCCAGAAGTATTCACATTGCTGCCCAAATTCTCAGGCTCGCCGAAAAAAGGGGAACCATCACGTTTATAACCGATCAGTCTTGATTTCCAAATATCTTTTTGTCCTATACCCCCGGGACGACTACTAACAAAAAACAAAGTTCGACCATCGGCTGAAAAACAAGGTTGTGACTCCCAAAAAGGTGAATTAACAGGTCCGCCAATATTTACCGGTTTACTCCAGCCATCAATGGTTCTTTTTGAGAAATAAATATCGCAACTACCTTTGGTATCATTTCGACCACAGGCGGTGAAGAACATCCAATTCCCATCCGCACTAAGTGTTTGGGCACCCTCATTCAGATCGGTATTAATTGAAACCACTTCAACCCGATCTGTCCAATCTGCATTTAAATAATACGAAGTGTAAAAATCTTCACGAAAATTAACAACATTCTTCTGAAGGTCTTTTTCTATAAATGCTTGCTCATTACGTGGAACCAGCACCGTATAGATTAGATGCTCACCGTCAGCACTTATACTAGGCCAATACTCATCGTAATTACTATTAATTTTATCACCCATATTAATAGGCTCGAACGGAACAGGATTCTTTATTGCTTTATCAGCAAAATTTGCTTTTACAATATAAGCATCAGCTTTAGCCTTCGATCGTTTCGAACGTGTTTTAGCCTTGTAACGGTTCAACCAATCTATCGCAACCGCATACTCACCTGTATTAAATTTGGCAACTCCCATGTTATAAAAAGCTGAAACAAAATAAGTGCTATCAATTGCTATAGCCCGCTCAATACAAGCTATCTCCTTTTCGTATTCCGCCTTTCTAAAATAAATATCTGCTTTTAACAAATAGGCATCTATAAAATTCTTATCCTTTTTAATTGCATCGTCCAATAAACCAAGAGCTTCATCCACCTTGTCTTTTGTGTACATCTCGGTAGCAGAAGTATAAATGGCAACTGCTTTTTTAGATTTCGTATGAAGGCTCCATTTATCTTTTTTTTGCGCTTTAGATGGAATACAAACCACCATCAATAATATTAGAGTGGATAAAACATTTGCCAATGAAAATTTCAATCTCATTATATACATTTAAAATTATTATCGTAGCATCTGAGTACTTGCTTTACAATTACGTACTATGATCGTGATAAAAATACAATATAATCAAATACATCTATTTAAAACAGACTAGCTAAATAAGCAAAGCAAAATTAGCGCTTTATCCAGAACAATTTATCTACTTAGTAATTTATGATGTAAACAATTATCAAACAAGGAGCAAATAATGCTTTATAGCACCTCAATTAATGCTTCGTCTTTTAGCAAGATTACTATTTTTGCAATTCTAAAAAATGCGGATAAACGATGGAGTTGGTAGATAAAGATTGTAAAAGGTGTAAAAAGTGTGAGCGAATATGTCCGACAAACACGCTTAATATAGATAGTAAAAATACCCATGGTGATTATTGTATTGAATGCTATCATTGTTTGGCCGTGTGCCCCAACAAAACTGAAAACGATGAGCATGTATTAGGTTCCAATTTCCAATATAGCATACAGCCTTACGACTTTGAGCAACTTATGCAACAACGGCGCTCTAATCGCGATTTTAGTTCAAAACCAATTTCAAATGAGCTACTGAGTGAATTTATTAATAACATGCGCTTTAGCCCAACTGCAAGTAATGCTCAAAAATTAGAGTTTACCGTAATTACAAACAAAGCCTTACTTCAATTAATAAACGATAGTACAATCAGTACTTTAAGTAAAACTTTCAAAAAAAGCGTCAGCCCCATTACAAAACCATTGATAAGCACATTTCTAGGGAGGAAAGCTTATACCGGACTTGAGAAACTAAAAGGAAAATTCCTTAAGAAAGCTGCTTTTGATCCGAACATGATTTGTTATAACGCGCCCGCTTTAATTCTTATTCACTCTAAAAAAACACCAGGAGGCATGCCACTTCAAGATGCCAATATTTGGTTAGGAATGGCTACACTTTACGCTGAACTATTGGAATTAGCAAGCTGTATTAATGGTTACATTGTTAATGCTGTTCAACGAAACAAAACTTTGAAAAAACAAATGCAGATACCCGATGATCATCAGTTACATGCTGCTTTGTTAATCGGTCGTTCAAAAAAGAAATTTAATAACAGAGTTGATCGAAAAACACCGCAGGTTAATTTCATCTGATATTTAGAAACGGGCTATATACCTGGTACTACTTCTATACCTTCAAGATCGCTCAATATTTTGAAAGCATCGGATTGTTTTGATCCGCAAAAGAGTTTTTCTGCTTTAAAGCCAGCACAAACCAATGGCCGCTCAGGATGCGTGAAAATTGCACAGCAATAATCATCCTGCAAATGTATACACCTCTCTCCTGCAACTTTGCCATTTGGCAAACCCGGTATAGCCGATGAAATACTTGGCACAATACAACAAGCCCCACAATTCTCTCTACATTCCATTCAATTGTTCTAATTCTATGCTTTGATAATTTTCAGGGCACAAAAATAAACTATTTATTAAAACATTGCTTTAATTTGCATCAGCTATAAAAAGAAACATATGAAATTCACTCTTCCACTAGTACATGGCCGACTCATTAAACGCTATAAACGTTTCTTGGCCAATGTATTACTGGATGATGGAACAATAGTAACGGCCCATTGCACCAATAGTGGATCGATGAAAAGTTGCATCGAGGAAAATGCGGAAGTCTACCTCTCTCCAGCAACTGACCCAAAGCGCAAAACAAAGTACACCTGGGAAATGATTTTAATTGAAGGATCTTGGGTTGGCGTTCACACAACTCATCCAAATCAAATAGTCTATGAAGCAATCGTCAATAATGAAATTCCACAATTAAAGCACTACAACAAGGTACAGAGGGAAGTTAAAGTAAAGGATAGTCGACTGGATATTGTAGCTATGAATGAGGATGAGACTTGTTTTATTGAAGTAAAGAATGCCAGCATGAAACAGGGCAACAGCGTTCTGTTTCCTGATGCTGTAACATCTCGTGGCAAAAAGCATCTGCATACACTTATTTCACTGAAAGAAGAAGGGTACAGAGCAGTTATGGTATATTTAATTCAGCGTGTAGATGTCGATACATTTGGTGTAGCTTCAGATATTGATCCTGATTATAGCTCAACCCTGAAACAAGCGCATGAAGCTGGCGTTGAAATCATTCCTCTACAGGCAAGAGTTACACCAAGTGAGATAAGTATAGTTCGTGAATTACCATATAGTTTATAGCATACACAGCTTTTCTGGCACATTACCTTTATCTTTTACTTCTGCTTACTTATAACGACTCTAAATTAAGTATTAGCAGCCAGCATTCTGCTTTCAAATATCTATCATATAATATATCTTTTCTATATTTAAAGCAATTAATTTAAACCAACCCTCATATGAAGAAGAGAAATTCCCTTTTAGTAGTATTACTATTGGTATGCGTCAGCACATTTGCATACAAAGCACCCATTAAATTTGGAAAAGTCACTCTGGAAGAATTAGAGATGACATCGTACGAACCTGACACATCGGCTAGTGCTGTAGTTTTATGTAAATATGGTTATTTTAACGGAAGCGATTTAAAATTTAAACGAGTAGAGCGCATTAAAGTCTTAAAGAAGTCGGGCACCGGTTATGCTGAATTTGTTCTTCCTGGAAGAGTCAGCGATACATTTAGAGGGCGTACCTACAATCTTGTTGATGGCGAAATAGAAGTCGATAAGCTTAAAAAAGAATCCATTTATAAAGAGCGTGTTACTGATAATCTATATCGCTACAGAGTTGCGTTACCTAATGTTAAAGTAGGAAGTGTATTCGAGTTAGAGTTTGTATCAATGGGATTACCAACAGAATGGACATTTCAAAGATCAATACCTGTTAAGTTATGTGAACTGATATTAGAAGAATCTACGTACATCGATTTTCGAAAAAGAATGGTTGGTTATGAACCACTAGCTATTTCGGATGGCAAAAGATTTGTTGCCAAAGATATGCCGGCTTTTAAATCAGAAGCTTTTTTAAACTCAAGAGACAATTACATAACTAAATTTGAATTTGATTTACAAAGTGTTAGTTACCCAGGACACTACAAATCGTATACAACTACCTGGGAAGCTGTTAATGATCGCCTAATGGATCATGAATATTTTGGTGGCACCTTAAAAAGTAGTGCTGGATACATTTCGGATATAGTAAAAGAAATAGAAGCCAAAGACCTCTCTCCACTAGAAAGAACAAAGGCAGCTTATGAAGCTGTAAAAGTTGTTAATTGGAACAACGAAGATTGGATCTTCACGAGCAGAAACAACTTAAGTAAACAATTCAAAGAGAAAGTAGGAAATAGCACTGATATTAATTTTATGTTATTGCACCTATTGAAGAAATTGGATATAAAAGCCCACCCTGTTGTGATAAGTACCAGAAGCAATGGGATGCTTAGTCCATTTTACCCAAGCTATGAAAAACTTGATTATACTTTAGTTTGTGCCACAATAGAAGACAAAGAATACCTGTTAGATGCCACGGAAAAAGAGCTCCCCTTTGAAATGTTACCACTACGTTGCCTAAATCAACATGGCAGGGTAGTTACTGATAAAGAAGGCAAATGGGTAGATATAACTCCAAAATTTAAAGAGCGTGAAACAATCTTTTTTGAATTGAACATCTCGGAAAAATTAGATTTAGAGGGAAAAGTAAGTTACAGTCGTAGTGGTTATGCTGCGTATGATTTCAGACGCGATTACAAAGAATATGCTGGCGAAGAAGACTATTTGACATCATTGGAATCAAAATACGATGGCTTACTTATTAAGGATTATTCAATTGAAAACATTGATGCTATAGATAAACCAATTAAAGACACGTATAATATCGAACTTAAAAACCGAATAGAGCGGATAAATGATATGATTCTAATAAATCCATTCTTACTGGAAACAATTTCAAGCAATCCATTCAAACTTGAAGAAAGAAAATACCCTGTCGATTTTGCTTTTTGCAGAAACAAGTATTTAATATCTAACATTACTATTCCAGATGGCTATGTTGTTTCAGAACTTCCCAAACCTATAAAAATTATAACACCTGATAAATCAGCATCCGTCTTAGTTCAGCACCAACAACAAGCAAACAAACTGGTAACGCTTTACAAATTCAATATTAACAAAACACTTTTCTTACCACAAGAATATGAGTACTTAAAGACTATTTATGAGCAAATAGTTAAAAAACATGCCGAACCGATAATCTTAAAACCAAATACTGATGCTGCAAGTTTATAAAAAAACAATCATTTTATTGGGTATGCTTTTTTGCATGTTATCTATAATTTATGCTATAGATGTTACTGATTACGATGTTTCTAAAATCCCCTCTGAATTAAAATTAAATTCGAATGCTATTGTTCGTTGTAACGAAGTTGTATTTGAAGTTGTTTCAGATAATAAAGCTATCGCTACTACTAAATATGCCGTAACAATTTTGAAAGAAGGAGCAATTGATTTATCAATCCTAAATATCAACTACGACAAACTGTTCGACATCAAAGATATTAGCGGAATCATTTATGATTCTAATGGAAAAAAAGTCAGAAAAATTAAAAAAGACGAAATCCAAGATCATAGTGCTATTAGTGGCTCTACCCTCTTCTCAGACAACAGAATAAAATACATTGATCCAGAATACTATACTTATCCATTTACGATAGAGTATATTTATTCTCAATCATATAATACATTGTTTTTTATGCCTAGGTGGTTTGGTTTTGAGGGTTACAATGTTTCAATTGAACACTCGAGTTTAAAAGCTATAGTACCTTCCAACTATAAAATTCGTTATTGGGAATCCAATATTAAACCATGCATAGTTAAAGCTGATTCAGATACAAATACATATAGTTGGTCCATCAAAAACGTTAAAGCTAAACAATATGAAGTTTTATCTCCAAATATCTCGATGACACAGCCAACTGTGTATTTAGCAGCAACAAATTTTGAATTAGACGGAGTTAAGGGGTCTATGGAAACTTGGAATGACCTTGGAAGGTTTATGAGCCAACTTTTAGAAGGACGTGATGTTCTTCCGGAAGAAACTATAAAGGAAATAGAATCATTGGTAAGTGGCACTGATAATATCATAGATAAAATAAGAATTGTTTACGAATATACTCAATCTAAGAATAGGTATATAAGTGTACAAGAGGGTGTAGGTGGTTGGCAACCATTCACGGCGAAAACCGTGGATAGGTTATCATATGGTGATTGCAAAGCACTTTCCAACTACACAAGAGCCCTTCTAAAAGCTATCGGTGTTAAATCACACTATACTAGAATTTATGCAGGAAATCAACTACCATCAACACCTGATAATTTCCCAATGAACAACTTTAACCATGTAATACTATGTGTTCCTATTGAAAACGACACCATCTGGCTAGAATGTACTAGTCAAAATTCGCCCATAGATTATATGAGTGATTTTACTGATGATAGGTATGCCTTGTTAATTAAGGATGGGAGTGGTGAATTTGTGAAAACTCCAGCATACACCGCTACTGAAAATCAACAAGCTACACACAGCACGGTTACACTATTAGCCGACAATTCTTTAAATATTAATGCAAGGGTCAAATATTCAGGTGCAACTTATGGCGATGAATACTACCTATTACACAAAGATGAAAAAGATAGAAGAAAAAAAATCATCAGCGATATTAGTATTCCAAACTTCAAATTAACTAATTACCAGCTCAATGACAACCCCAGTAGAAAGCCATACTTGACGAAGAGTCTACAGTTAACAGCAACAAACTATTGTAGTACAATGGGGGGCATGACAATTTTGAAGCTAAACCTATTTAATTCTTTTAATTCTGTACCAAGATATGCGCGAAACAGAAAAAACCCGGTATACGTGCAACGTAACTATAGCGAATGTGATACTATCAGCTATGTAATTCCATCTAACCTGGCCATTGAATCTTTGCCTAAAAAACAGGAACTTAATACTAAGTATGGCAGTTATTTATCCCATACCGAAAACAAGGATGGTAAAATTGTTTACTATCGCTACTTTCAAATTAATAAGGGAACCTATCCTAAAGAAGAATTCAATGACTTCAGAGAATTTTTAGAAGAAATTTCAATTGCTGATAACGCTAAAACAATATTAAAACAAAAAGAAATCTAAAACACATCGAAGGCTAAGGACCGATTCATCTTTAGCCTTCTATTTTTATCACTCTTTCTTAATATTTCAAAAAAGCCAAAGAGCTATAATATAAACGGGGGTAATCTCGATAAGTCCTTCACAAATATCTCGTTTTAAAAAATTTTGCAATTAACATTTAGCTTATCTGAGTATTTGTTTAAATTCGCAGTTTAGTAAAAGCTATTTTACGACGTAGTAAGAACAACATGCAAGATAAAGTAATCATTATAACAGGGGCATCTTCAGGCATTGGCTTGGCCTGTGCTCGTGAATTTGCACAAAGAGGTGCCAAAGTAACTTTAGCTGCTCGCAGTGCCAATAAACTTGATGAAATTAAAAACGAATTAAGCGCAAAAGGATTAAATGTAATCTGTATTAAAACAGATGTCAGTATTGAAAAGGATTGTGAGCATTTGATTAATGAAACGCTTAAAGCATTTGGAAAAATTGACATATTGATTAATAATGCAGGCATATCGATGCGAGCGCTCTTTAACGATGTTGATTTAAAAGTGATCAAGCAATTAATGGATGTTAACTTTTGGGGCATGGTATATTGTACTAAATATGCTTTGCCACATATCCTTAACCAAAAGGGATCTGTTGTTGGTATTTCATCCATTGGTGGTTATGTTGGGTTGCCTGCTAGAACAGGCTATTGTGCTTCGAAATTTGCAATCCATGGTTTCTTGGAAGCTTTAAGAATTGAGAATTTAAAAACTGGATTGCATGTATTAATAGCAGCTCCTGGTTTTACTGCTTCTAACGTCCGAAAATCTGCTTTAACAGCTGATGGAAGCAATCAAGGTGAAACACCTCGAAAAGAAGAGAAGATGATGAAAGCTGAAGAGGTAGCAATTCATTTGGCGAAAGCTATAGACAAACGTAAGTCTACGTTAATCTTAACTTTTCTGGAAGGTAAATTTACCGTTTTCTTAAAGAAATTTGCACCAGGATTATTGCGTAAACTTTCGTACAATCACATGGCAAAAGAACCTAATTCCCCATTCAAATAATCGCGAACAATGTTGAAAGGCGAAAGCACAATAAGAGTCAGATACGGCGAAACCGATCAGATGGGGGTAGTTAATAATGCCAACTACCCCAGTTATTACGAAATAGGCCGAACTGAATTGTTACGCGAATATGGTATTTCGTATAAACAAATTGAAGAAAAAGGTTGTATGCTGCCTTTGGTTGATCTGTATGTAAAATACCATAAGCCGGCCTTTTATGACGATGTATTAACTATTTCTACATCGATAAAAGAAATGCCATCTTCTAAAATTAGATTTGATTATCGTATTTATAACCAAGAAGGTACATTAATTAACGAGGGCTACACCAATTTAGCATTTCTTAATTCTGGTACGCGAAGACCTGTGCGTATACCTGATTTCTTGAAAGAACTGCTGTCACCACATTTTTAACCAACAACTACATCCAAATATATTCATTGGCAATCCAGATTGAGAAAGCCACACATACCAGAATTACAATTGTACTACCTGCAATCTTATTTAGCCAAAATAAACGACGAAGATTAATTCGTGAACGGAGTAGATTAATTAATGAACTAAGTGTAAACCACCAAGCACTGGCTCCAATAAAAACACCAGCGATTAACATGAAGCGCTCAAAACTACTTTGTTCAACTTCAACCACTCTAAACCCTGCAAAGAATGCAAGAAACAAGAAAACAGCTAATGGGTTAGTAATGGTTAAAATAAATGTTGAAAAGAAATCCTGAATCAAGCTGGTACTTCGCTTTTTTTGCCGTCGAAGTTGTATAGCTGGGTTAGTAAAAAAAATCTTCAATCCTAAACCTATCAGAATACTTGCTCCAATTATTTGTATCCAGAGCATTTGAGTTTCGATGAAGCCAACAATAAATGACAAGCTAAACCCTGCTATAATGGCATAAATGGTATCAGATACAGCTGCACCAAGTCCTGAAACAAAGCCTGATAAACGTCCTTTATTTAAAGTACGTTGCACACACAATACTCCTATTGGTCCCAAAGGAATGGATGCAGAAACACCAATTATAATACCATCAACTATATAGCTCCAATTCATTAAAACTGTTTAAGCTTGTGATTTATTCTTTTCCGTTACCAATCAATTTGTAATTATGTGATAAGTTAGGCAAAAAGTTCCGCAAAATTATAAAAACCTTTTCACAAACTAGCCCCAAATACATCTTAAATATGAATGAATTCAAATTTAATTTAAAGACTTGAATCCCTCTATTTTAATACCTAACTTAAGTTTGTTAACACAAAGTTAACATACGCTTAATCTTAATTCAACCTTATACTAATGTTGACTAAGTATGTTTGCGACGCGAAAAAGAATACTTAAATACAACTTTTGATGGAAAATATCTATTTAATTTTGGTAGTGGTGCTATTTGCACTTGCCATTTCTGATTTAATCGTAGGTGTTAGTAATGACGCCGTTAACTTCCTAAACTCAGCCATAGGTGCAAAAGCAGCACCTTACAAAATCATTATGATAGTGGCTGCATTGGGTATTTTATTTGGTGCCACATTCTCGAGCGGAATGATGGAAGTTGCCCGAAAAGGTATATTTAATCCACAGTTTTTCTACTTTAATGAAATCATGATCATCTTCCTTGCGGTAATGATTACCGATGTTATTCTGCTGGATTTATTCAACACTTTCGGAATGCCAACCTCAACCACTGTATCAATAGTATTTGAGATACTTGGTGCGGCTGTTGCAGTTTCACTAATCAAAGTGAGCAACGATCCAAGCATGGCCTTAAGCGAATACATTAATACAGCTAAAGCCTTAGCAATTATATCCGGCATCCTACTCTCGGTCGTCATCTCCTTTTCAGTTGGAGCCATCGTACAATATATAACACGCTTGTTGTTCTCGTTTGATTACAACAAACGCTTAAACTATTTTGGAGCAATTTGGGGTGGTATAGCTATTACAGCCATCACCTATTTTATATTAGTAAAAGGTGCAAAAGGTGCTTCTTTTATGGATGCATCCACTAAGGATTGGATTAAGAACAATGGCCTTACCATTATTGCAATCTGTTTTGCTGCATGGACTATTTTATTGCAGCTACTTAAGCTTATTTTCAAACTAGATATATTAAAGGTAATTGTACTTGCCGGTACATTTGCATTGGCTATGGCCTTTGCAGGTAACGACCTAGTAAACTTCATTGGGGTTCCTCTAGCTGGTTTTGAATCATTTAAAATATTTATTTCGTCAGGCACTGCTGCAGAAGCCGTCAGCATGGAAGCCTTGGCTGGTAAAGTTGGAACTCCAACATACATGCTAATAATAGCAGGTGGCATCATGGTAATCACCTTATGGACATCGAAGAAAGCTAAAGCCGTTGTAAAAACATCACTTGATTTAAGTCGTCAACAAGAAGGTGACGAGCGCTTTGGTTCGTCAATGATTGCACGATCAATTGTAAGAACAGCGATTAATGCCTCTAATTCGGTGCGTTCGATAGTACCAGCACGAATAAGTAATACGATTGACAAACAGTTTGATTCACGCAATTACGAAGCACGCAGAAATGAATTAGGTAAAGATGCGCCTACTTTTGATATGTTAAGAGCTTCGGTAAACCTTGTTGTAGCGAGTATCTTAATTTCGATTGCTACCAACATGAAACTACCTCTTTCAACCACTTATGTGACCTTCATGGTAGCAATGGGTAGTTCTCTTGCCGATCGTGCATGGGGACGTGAAAGTGCAGTATACCGCATCACAGGAGTGTTATCTGTAATTGGAGGATGGTTCTTTACAGCCTTATCTGCATTTACAGCAGCTTTCATTATGGCACTGTTGATTAGCTGGTTTGGCTTATGGATTATTGCAATCTTAGTTATGCTTGCGGTTTACGTTGTATTCCGTTCACATATTCTTCATAAAAAAACAACAGCAAACGAAACTGAGGTTGAAGATTTTGAAATTGAAGAAGTAAACGGTGAGATTTTAGCTGAAAAAGTACTTGAAAAATGTAAATACAGCGTAACTGACCTACTTAAGAAAACATCACAGCTTTATACACAAGCCATTCATGACTTCGAAGCAGAAGATCGTAGAAGTCTGAAAGAAATAAATAAATCAGTTGCTTCATTAAATAAGAAAACCAAGAAACTCAAAACAAACGTATACCCAACAGTCATGAAATTGCAAGAGCAATCCATTGACTCAAGTCTATACTACGTTCAGGTTATCGATTATTTGCGTGAAACAGCACACTGTTTATCATTTATCACAGAACCAGCCTTTGAACATCTTGATAATAACCATAAGATATTTAAGCCGGAGCAATTCGAAGATTTAAATAATCTTAAAGTGTCGGTTCAGGATTTCATGGCAAAAACGGTTAAACTGATTAATCAGGGTCAATTCGATGAGTTGGGTACCTTAATGGAACAACAGCAAGAAATCATTGAAACCATCCGTGAATACCGTAAAAAGCAATTGAAACGTATTAAAAATGAGAAAGCAGGAACTAAGGTTAGTTTATTATACTTGAATATTCTGCACGAAACTCAGAACTTATTATTACACCTTATCAACTTAACAAAAGCGCAACGCGACTTTGTTGATTATCAAGAAAAATAGATCAAAAAGCGGAAGAAGTATTTCACAGCTTCTTCCGTTTCTCTAATTTTTTAAATCAAAAATAATGTAAATGCCTGATTTATAGATCAGGCATTTTTATTTTCAAAAAGTGTAGCTCTAAAACTACAGGAAATATAGAATCTATTTATATCTTCTAATCCTATCTATCAACACTTTCCTGGATATTTCAAGAAGGTATATGCATTGATTTAACACTTTAGTTCCTACTCGATGATTGAGAATTACCAATAACACTTGATTCTGCATCATCACGATGCAATTGATACAAATACTGCCTCAACCGTTTTTAGATTCCAAAGCGCTATAAACGCCTTTTATGAAACTGCATTTTTGGTTGAGACAAAAAAGGAAGATGGAATTTGATTAAACCCAATCTATGCATTTGCAATAAAAAATTAAGCCCAAATGAATAGCGATAAAGTATCTCATCCATCCCGAAACATCGGGATCAAAATGGTGATTTTCTATCACGATAATTATCGTGACAGGCTTAATCCTTGCTAAATGCAGATAGTTCGTCATTACATTACTCCTACTGCATAACCCGGATTAAACAATGACATGCCCTGCTTTCTCTTTTTGTAGCTATTTGGCTCTTTACCCACTTATAATAGCATTTGAACTATGAATGTGGTCTTATTATTTTTGGTATAATGCCGATCGGTATAAGACCGCTACATTCGTTATAAACACAAATAATGATTCACTCTCTTGACAATAGGTATGGCTCACTTTATATTCCGAAAAATTTGGAAAAAAGAAATAAAAAAAGCCTAAGTCTCGCATGAAACTTAGGCTTTTGAATATTTTTAAATCCTTGTATTAGAACTGAAATTCCATCTGAAATCTGGTAATGATTTCATTCTGTCCGCCAATTATCTCTCGATAAGTTACATCTCCCTGAAACTTAAAGTTATGACCAAGAACGTATTTACTTACCCCTATGGTTTGGTCAATAATTTCAGAATTATAGGCTGTTTGGTTTGGCTTAGTATATGAATAACGACTTGATATTTCCCAGTTATTCATGAAAATATATCCGCTTTGAATGTTAGCACCATATCCAGTGTAATATACATCCACTACATCACCATCATCATCATAAATAAACTCATCATCGTCCGTTACCCATCGTCCACCAGCCTCAAGCATCAATGAGAAACCACGATATTTAAGAAGAAAATCGCCCCCAATATTTAACAAATCAGCCTCGCCTCCAATAACGCTACCAACCTGTCCCCTATCTTTATAAGCAGATTTATTAAAGTTTGCATATCCTGCAAAAGCAATCTTAGCAGTTTCTTCTCTCGCCAAATCAGCAGATCTATAAAGACCTTTGGATTTAAACTCACCCAATGGAAGCACCTCCAGTTTTCCAGTTAAGCTAACCCCTGGCGCATAATCATTATTTCTTATACCATCGCCTGAAGTAATCGCCCAACGATCATATACAATTGCTTTACCAATGTTAAATTTATGGTGCAATTGAACACCCACATCTCTATCTAAAGTATAATTTCTATTAAAAATTGATCGATCAACCATTTGCATATTACCAGAAGATACAACACGTTCTCGGTTACCAGGCAGTTTACCTTGACCAAACCATAGCTCCACGTTATTTATCTTATATTTAAATATGGCATCACGTACATAACCACCTACTACATCGTATTCAATTTTATAAACCAGGTTTTTATTAAGAAAGTAGCCATCAAATTTTATACGAGCGCGCTTCACCCATGCCTTATCCTCAAAATAAGCATCATTCGATGCGTCGCTTAGTCCATTCACAAAATCCCATCTGGTTTGGATTCGTGTGGTAAATTTTAGATAAAAAAGATCATCGTCGGTCTTAAATTGAATGCCTTTTCCAACTGCTGCAGATACATCTGTAAGATTTTGCGCCTCAATGCCACCAATACATATTAATGCCATTAATGCAACTAATTGTAAACTTCGTTTCATGTTGTTCTTGTGTTATTCCCCTTTTACTAGAAAAGCTGCATTTCCACCCTTGCCGCTTGCTAATATTAAACTATGATTAATTTTTCTTTAAATTCGGTACAAACGTATACTTGAATTATTACTGTATGGTTAAGTCAATGTTAAATTACTATTAACTACTAATGAATGTACAATGTTACATTTTTTTTACTAATTCTATCAAATATTGTTATTCGCGAGCACATACTACTATTTATCAGCCACATAAGCGCCTAACAAAGAAATCAGCACTTCTATTGTTAATCACAAATCATTTGAATAGATCGATCTGCATAAGTTTCAGCTTACTTCTTATGGTTTAAGTGAAGTAAAATAGTTGCTTTCCTATGAAAGAAACTGAGTGAGAAATCTAAAAAAATCATCACCAATGTATTTACTTTTTGCTGTTAAAAGAATAACTAATTCCAAGTTCCACAATCTGACCATCATAATCATAAACATTGCCTTGGCACAGTAAAATCTGTTCTCCTTCATAAGTTACTAGCTTGGTCGGTAGCTAAAAGCAATTATTTACTAGGGCATGTAGAAACTTTAGCAAAGTAAGGCAATAGAATATTATATTTCTATAACCCAACTTCGAGTAGATACAACTTAGGCTTTCGTATAGTTAAAGATTGTTACTAATGTAACAATTTACCCCTTTCGCATTAAACCTGATATAAAACATGAAAATCCCAATAAATGGGGATAGGTTCTATTAAAGAAATTTTTCATTTTTGTATCGTGAAAAAAGAGTACCAGACATACCAAAATAGATTAAAGCAAATAGGTGCCATACTTATTGTTGCTTTTGCTATACAATTGGTGAATAATGCCCTCTTCTTTCACAGTCATTTATCAGAGTCAGGAAAGGCGTATAGTCATGCTCACCCAAAGAGTAATGCGAATCACACCCACAGCGATTTTGATTACAATTTTTATGCACAACTACAATTACTTTCCTCACAAGATCTAGGGCAGTTATTAAAGGATTGCATTTATTTTCAAATAAAGAAAAGCTCTGAACAAGTTTCCTCAAACTTTCAAGAGATTACTATCAATATTTCAGATGGTAGAGCACCTCCCGTGTTTGTGATTGCTTAAGACATTTCTTGCATTTATATATTTCACACAATATATAAATACACACTAAACCTTATTATTTTATACACTTTCTTATTATTTACAATGAGATTATATTTTATTTTACCTATCCTGTTGGTATTTATTACCATGCCTTTCAATCAAAGTATTAAAGCTCAAGCTGCTCCACCAGAGCCTATGTGCAGCCTTAAAGGACTTGTAATGGCCGAAGGCGAACCTTTGCCATTTGCCACAGTATCTATTAACAATACCACCTTAGGATCGGCAACCGATCTGGAAGGAAGCTTCGAATTTGAATACATTCCCGAAGGTGAATTCACTGTTAAAGCCCAGGCAATGGGTTATAAACCTGTTGAAAAAATAGTCACCTTCAAAAATGGCAAATTACAAAACATTAATTTCACGCTTGAAACAGATGTACTTGGCCTTGAACAAGTAGTGGTAACCGCCGACAGAAACGAGCGCAAAAGAACTGAAGCCTCTGTAATAGTTAATACACTTACGCCAAGGTTGCTTGAAAACTCGCAATCTGTATCTGTAGGTGAAGGACTTAACTTTGTACCTGGACTGCGTTTGGAAAACAATTGTCAGAACTGTGGATTTACCCAAGTTCGAATGAATGGTATGGATGGCGCACATTCTCAAGTACTGATTAATAACCGGGCTATTTTCAGCAATCTAGCAGGTGTTTACGGCTTGGAATTAATTCCGGCAAGTATGATCGAACGCATTGAAGTGGTTCGTGGTGGCGGTTCTGCACTTTATGGAAGTAATGCTGTAGCCGGCACCATCAACCTTATTACAAAAGATCCAATGTCGAATGCCTACGATATTAGTACACAATACAGTTCGGTAGGTGCAGGCACAGATGGAAAAACAGCGGGTGATTATACATTAAACATGAATACTACTATTGTTAGTGAGGATAAAAAAACGGGCTTAGCACTTTTTGGTTTTTACCGCGATAAAGATCCCTATGATGCCAACGACGATGGGTTTTCTGAAATTGCTAAAATTGAAAACTTAACCTTCGGTGGACGCCTTAATCATCGTATTGATTACCGCAATAAAATTACGCTAGATTTTATTCGTGTTAATGAAGAGCGTCGAGGTGGCAATATGTTCGAATCACCAAACCACCAGGCTGATATTTCGGAGGCCGTAGATCATAAAATAACAACAGCAGCTGTAACTTACGAACGCTTTATTGGCACAGGTAGTTTATGGTCAGTATATGGTTCTACTCAAAATGTTGACAGAGCATCGTATTACGGAGCCGAACAAAGTTTAAAGGATTACGGACAAACCGATGGTTTAACCTATAATCTTGGAACACAATACAAATCTGATTTTGGCGATAATTCAATTGTTACTGGAATAGAGTTAGTAAACGATGTATTGGAAGATCAGAAATTAGGTTATCCTGATTACGAAAAACCTATTTATGGAGAAGATGGTACAAGGATTGAAGGTTTTGAACATGTGCCTAACACAACCATTACCGATCAGAAAAAATCAGTATACGGTGTATTTGCTCAGTATGATCGTCAAATTGGTAAAGTGAAAGCTTCGCTTGGTGCCCGTTTCGATCGTTATGAAATTACAGATTTAGATCATAAAGAAGGAAACAACTCTGGAAATGTATTAAGCCCTCGTGTAAATGTACTTTGGGATGTAATGCCTGCCTTACAATGGCGTGTTAGCTATTCGCAAGGATATAGAGCACCACAGGTGTTTGACGAAGATTTACACATTGAAACATCTGGTTCGAGAAAAGTTATTCACGCAAATGCACCTGATCTGAAACAAGAAACCAGCCATAGTTACATGACTTCTTTTGATTTTAATAAAAAGGCAGGTGCTTGGAATTTAGGATTCTTGGCTGAAGGATTTTATACTAAACTAGATGATGCCTTCGCTTCTACTCCCGAATTTGATGAAGAAACTCAGGTAACAACCTATATTCGTTCTAATGCCAACAATGGTGCGACGGTACAAGGTGTAAATCTTGAAGCAACAGCTTCGCCCAACAATAAGATCTACCTTAAAGCTGGTTACACCAATCAGCGTAGTACTTATGGCGATGCTCAGGAACTTGGCGAAAAGGATTTTCTAAGAACTCCTAACGACTATGGTTTCTTTTCAATCGACTACGATGTTGTTCCAAAACTTTGTTTAATAGCTACAGGTACATATACGGGTAAAATGAAAATTGCTTACTATGGCGAAAACTTCAAGCCCGAGGATAATATTATTGAAGACGAAGAAGGTGTAAGAGGTGCCGTTCGTACTACTCCTACTTTTTTCGATCTGGGTTTAAAAGCCGAATATGAGTTTAAACTAGCAGGTTTGCCATTTAAAGCCTTTGGTGGAGTAAAAAACATTTTTAACTCTTACCAAAGTGATTTTGATGAAGGAATCAATCGTGATCCAGCTTATATGTACGGGCCAACCAACCCACGCACAGTATATTTTGGTCTGAAGTTGAGTAACATATTCTAAAAAATAATAATAAAGCGTGTTTGATTGTTTATTTACATCAAACACGCTTTTTCTTTTATCCCTTTCTAATTTTAATCAATCTGTATAAAATCATCCTGACTTTGTGAATATTCATCCAAGTCAACACCTAAAAAAATAGATGCACCAGTAATAGTACTAAAAATATCCACCTTTTTCTGAAAGAAAGGATCTTGTTTAATAATCAGTGAAAGTGCTGTAGAATGAGGATCATCCGCAAGAATTGCCCACTGCAGTGAAGTCATCTTCAAAAACTCTTTTAGTTCTAACACATAAGTATCAAGCTGAGTACTATTAATTATTATTCTAGATTGTCGTATATCCGAGAACGTTTTACTTATGGTTTTAAACTCAGATTCCTGCATCTGACGAGTTACAATTTTCTCCAAATCCTCCAGCGAAATATCTCCATAAAATATTTCATATAGAATCTCGTTGCGCTCGTCAATTTTAAATTTTGCAATCATAATAAGTCCATTTACCTATAAGTCAACTAATCTCTTTCTGATAAAAACAGAGTTCTATTACCCTAACAGAAAAAATAAAGGACGGTTCATAATTTGTCTTTAAAAGCTAACTCTGCTTTCTTATAACCCAATTGAATCACTTCCGCTGCCTTATCAAACTCAAGCGTTCCGCAAGCGTTACGTGCTATTACAATTTCCACATCCGGTGGATAAGCAGCAATCTTCTGCCGCGCGATAGTGCTTTGCATGGCATCAAAAGCGCGATCAGCAACATCGTACATGCCCCAGTTTTGATTTTTCTCTTCATTTGACGTTTTTTGTTTTGTTGAGAAAAAACGCATCAAACTTTGTTGAAACGATGGCACCTCCACTTCTTTCCGAGCCGATAAATTTTTAAGCATTTCTTTATCATTACTAAACTCGCCTCCTAAATTTACAGCAATGGTTAAATCTGTTTCATCTTTAAAAGTTGGAGCAATAGGTACAGGATTTAGAACTCCTCCATCAACCAATTTTGTTCCTTTATAATCAACAGGTGTAAAAAACAAAGGCAAGGAAACAGAAGCACGAATGGCATCAAACAAGGAACCAGAGTTTATCCATACTTCTTTCTCAGTAACAATATCGGCTGCCACAGCAGTATAAGGAATGGCCAAATCCTCAATTTGAACATCACCTAAAAGTTTAATCAAGGTCTGTATGATTTTATCTCCTTTAAAAAAGCCACCACTCCCCCACGATATATCTAATAAATCTGCTATATCCAATTTTGATATGCCGCGCATCCATTCTTCTAATTCGTCCATTTTACCAGCTGCGTATACACCTCCAATGAGCGAGCCAATAGAACATCCAGCTATTGATTTTATCGCGTAGCCATGTTCTTCTAACCAACGAATTACACCAATGTGTGCCAAACCTCTTGCTCCTCCACTACCAAGTACTAACGAAACAGTCTTCATAATATAGTCTTTCTTCAAATGATTTATTTATCGGAGTTAATCAAACCTAATCGTATTTTCAATTGATTCAATTTTTCAAGATCAACTTGTCGATTAAATGAATAAGTCTGATAGTTGGATGCGGCTTCATCAAAACATCCCTGAGCGAAACTCAAGTTTTGAACGGCTTCATCATCTTTTTTCATACCCAAACAAAGCTCCCCCGCTACTAAAAAGTAACGGCCTAAAGTATCCCAATAATCCGCAGATAAAGTCTTCTCTTCAAAGGCATCCTTTAATCCTTCAAAGTCCATTTCCAGAAACTCTGTATATGAAACACCCAATACCTTATCGCAACCATCCGTAAGCATATCATAGGCTATATCCAATTTATCTTCTTTTAATAAACCAAGCAAAGCAGCAATCATTTTAGCAATCTGCTCAATTATCCGAAGTATAAAATCACGTTGATACATAGTAAATATTTATAAATCATATTTGTCCTATTTTAGACTGTAAAATAATACTTTTAGTTAGGAGATAAAACAAATGATATGACGAATGTTAGTAAAGAGTTTAGCTTAAAGCTGTATTTTGCGTTTTGAAAACCACATATTCATTCTTTAGTGTTGAATGATATAAAAAAATACGAGCGAATTAAAATTATAAACTCATGAAACGAAATCACTTCTACGCATTAATAATAAGCTTACTAATGCCATTGACTGCTATTGGGCAGAGTGTATTTGATCAAGTGAACGATCCTTTCTTTGGAGAATCATGTACCAGTATAATGGTTAGTAAAGGAGCATCTACAGATGGCTCCGTTATTACTAGTCACACTTGCGATGGTCGCTACCGTACCTGGTTAAACCTCGAAAAGGGTGAAACCTTTGAAAACGATACAACCACTCCTATTTACAAAGGTTTGCTAAAGACTGAAAACCGTTGGGATCAGCGAAAAGTTAAAGTAGTTGGTAACATACCTCAGGCAAAACAAACCTACACGTTCTTAAATGTAGCCTATCCATGTTTGAATGAAAAGCAACTGGCCATGGGCGAAACTACCATTGTTGGCCCTAAGGAATTGGTGAATGAAGATGGCTTATTTTTAATTGAAGAATTAGAACGCATAGCACTACAACGTTGCACCACTGCTCGCGATGCCATTAAATTAATCGGCGAATTAATTAAAGAGCATGGTTATGGCGATTGGGGCGAATGCATTACCATTGCTGATAAAAAAGAAGTTTGGCAATTGGAGATATTTGGCGAAGGTCCTGATAACATTGGAGGCGTATGGGCTGCGCAACGCATCCCGGAAGGACATGTAGGCGTATCGGCTAACATTTCGCGTATTGGCGAATTAAACCTCAAAGACAAGGATCACTTTATGGCTTCTGATAATGTTTTTAAAGTAGCCAAAAAATTAGAGCGTTGGGATGGCAAGGAGCCATTCAAATTCTGGAAAGCCTATGGTAAGGTTGAGAAGCCATTTAAAATTCGTGAATTCTTTATTTTAAATGCTTTGGCACCTTCCTTAGAGTTGGATTTTGAAGCTGACGAACTGCCTTTCTCGGTTAAGCCAGATAAAAAAGTATCGGCTCAGGATGTGATGGCTTTATATCGCGAAACCTATGAAGGAACGAAGTATGACATGACTCAGAACATTAAGATGGTGAAGAAAAAGTACGATAAAGACCGTAAAGTTATCGGTCAGGATACCATCATATCACCAATAGCACAACCATGGCCATCAGGTAACCTGCGTAACACTTTGAATTATATAGATAGTACTACTGTAGAATTTCAACGTACGGTTGCTGTATCATGGTGTTCATACTCATTTATTACTCAATTGCGCGATTGGTTACCTGACGAAGTGGGTGGTGTGGCTTGGTTCTCGTTTGACAATCCTGGGCAATCTCCACGCATTCCGATTTATGCCGGCTCAACTGAATTACCTGAAAGCTTTAACTTTTGTGGTCAGAAGCGCTATCGCGAAGATGCTGCTATCTGGAACTATCGTAAGGCCAATAAATTGGCAACTATTGCTTGGCAGCAGACACGTGAAAAGCACATGTATGAGGTAGCCTATTTCGAAGAAAAAGGTTTTACAGACAGTGAATCTTTAGAGCTTGCCATCAAGAAACTAATTGATGAAGGTAAAAAGGAAGAAGCTCAAAAAATGTTGAACCATTACACCAAAGATTTTACTGGTGCTACAATGCTACGTTGGAAAGAATTAGAAGAAGCCTACTGGACCAAATTTGGTTTAGGTTTCTAAAAACATAACTCGAATTAATAGTTAAGGCGTTTGGTGGAAGCATCAAGCGCCTTTTTGCTTACTATCAGGTATTCAAATTCACAAACTTAGTATAATACCGGATTCATTCACCACCATAAGGTTTGAAATAAACAGGACAAGCAACGCAACTCTATCTCCAATCAAAAACTAATAAATAACAAAATACATTTCAAAAACCTTTCTTCATACTCATTTCAAAATTAACACCTTGCGGAATTAATAATTATACATTGCTAACTGTGAATTCTTTTTGCTTTCTTTGTATGTATTTTCTACCTATATTTGTAACCATTGCACAAGGTTTATTAATGTGGTTATGAATAAATATCTATCTCTTTCAGAAACATCAGAACTTGTCGGAAAATCTAAAGCAACCCTCAGAAGATGGGATAAAGAAGGGATTCTTAAGGCCGTTAGAGAACCCGTTTCAAATTATCGTGTCTATAAGAAGAAGGATGTTGAAACTTTATTGGGTAAGCTCTTTGAAGATGTTGAAGAAGAAACCATCTCAAACTTTGTTGAACCAAATCAAGATTATTCAGTACTTGAGTTGTTTGCGGGAGCAGGAGGTCTTGCTGTTGGTTTAGAAAAATCTGGTTTAAAGTGTGTTGCTTTAAATGAAATAGATAAATGGGCTTGCAATACTTTACGACAGAACAGACCAAATTGGAACGTTTTAGAAGGTGACATTAAAGATTTTAACTTTTCGGAATATAAGAATAAAGTTGATGTAGTAACTGGCGGATTTCCTTGTCAAGCGTTTAGTTATGCTGGAAAAAAACTGGGGCTTAAAGATGCTAGAGGAACATTGTTCTATGAGTTTGCAAGAGTTGTTCAAGAAGTATCCCCAGCAATCTGTATTGGCGAAAATGTTAGAGGTTTACTTAGTCATGAAAAAGGTAAAACTTTACAGGGAATGATTTCTATTCTTGATGAAATTGGTTACAACATCGTTCCTATTCAAGTTTTAAAAGCAATAAACTATAAAGTACCCCAAAAAAGAGAGCGTCTTATTCTTGTTGGCATTAGAAAAGACATTAATGTTAAATACAAATATCCTGACCCTTATAAGAAGATATATAATCTTTCCGATGCTTTAAAAAAGGGTGAACTTTTCAATAAAAATGTTCCGAAATCGGAAGGAGCTAAATACCCAGAATCAAAAAAGAAAGTGCTTGACTTAGTTCCACCAAAAGGGTACTGGCGCGATTTACCTGTAGAGATTCAGAAGGAGTATATGGGAGGTAGTTTCTTTCTTGGTGGCGGAAAAACAGGAATGGCTCGCAGAATTGGTTGGGACGAACCTAGTTTAACCTTAACCTGTAGTCCTGCTCAAAAACAAACTGAAAGGTGTCATCCTGATGAAACACGCCCGTTTACTGTTCGTGAGTATGCAAGAGTCCAAACATTCCCCGACGAATGGAAATTTAATGGTTCTATGGCTCAACAATATAAACAAATCGGAAATGCGGTACCTGTCAATTTGGGTAGGGAATTAGGCTATTCAATTGTAGCATTCTTAAATGATTATTACAACTCATTAAATCCTAAATAATAACCAAAGTTATCAGAAGTAATTTGGTCAAAGATTGTTTTATCGGATTCTTCTATTGAGTTCTTAATCTCAGATATTGCAGAATCTCCTTTTTTAGTTTCTAACTTATCAATTCCTGCTAAAAAATCAGAAATTGCTAAAGGCAGTGCTTTGTATAAAGCAAAAAAAGCATCTTCTTGCCCCGTTAAAAGTGCATAAAACTGATCACCAGAAATCTTAAGAACTCTACTATGGCTATACTCTTTTCCATTAATATCTCCTGACCAGCTTTCACAAAAACTTTTCTTTGCTAATATTTGTACCCAATAACACTTTGCTTTCTTATAGGTATCAGCATAGCGTGCAAGTTTTTGGAACAAACTCTCAGCAGCACTACTATTCATTGTATTATGCTTATTTTTAATATCAGCGAATAAGGTATCATCGGTAGCTTTAATATCATATCCACTTACATTCCCGATTTCATAACCGTTAATTCCACCCAATATCTGCTCATGAAAGGTACCGATTGAATTATTAAATGATTTATCCATTTGACGCATAATTTCGTTTTTAATCACACTTTCTTCAGATAGATTATTGAACTTAGCATCAAAGGTCAGTTTAATAGTATCAATCTTGTTACTATAAAATTTTCTCTTACTTATTCCTTCTTTAGCTTTAATGTATGAGTTGTGTAGATTTTCAATACACTCCAAGAAATGTGCATCAGAGATGAAATCAACATATTTATTCGCCATATTAATCACTTTATAGTTAACACAAATGTAACCTTTCTAACTTAACACTCAATCCTATTGTTAGAAGTCCTCCAACACCACTTAGTTACTTAACCTTATCTCTTTCAAGCAACTTTGGCCCAAACATCTTAATTCCAATTGCTCCAATTGGTGCAGTTACTACAATACTAAGCACCGCAATGGCTAATATTATTTGTCCTGTTTCCAAACTCACATCACCTAAGCGCCCTTCGCTAATCATGGTTAAAGGCACAGCACCAATGGCGGCTTGAACCGTTGCTTTAGGCCAATAAGCAATGCATGCAAAAATACGTTCCTTTCGATTTAGATTTGAGCCTAACAACGACAGCCATACACCAATACTTCTAGCTGTTAATCCAAGTAATAGAATCAACAAACCAACACCAACGAGCGAAGCATCCAATTGAGAAATCTGCACCTCAGTACCTATATAAACAAACAGCAGAATTTCAGCCAAAACCCATACCTTATTAAACTTCGCTGATAAACGATTGGCCAGTTTGTCGTACTTTTCAAGTATTACAAAACCAATGGCCATAATGCCCAACAATCCCGCCAACGGTAGAATATGTTTAACATTTTCCCATTCGGTAAATTCATAAAACAAAACGGCAACGATCATAAAAATGATCACCTTCTTAGTATCGCGAATATGTACTTTTTTGAAAAACCATACTAATATAAAGCCTATTACTGCTCCCAATAAAGCTCCTAAAACGATGCCAAGCGGAACACTCCATATTAAGTAGCCATAATTAATGGCAGCACCAGAAGCAAGTCCTGTAAATACACCAAATATCGTTATCGCAAACACGTCATCCACCGATGCTCCTGCCAAAACAAGCGTAGGCACTTCCTTCTTTTTACCAAAACCTTTCTCCTTTAACTCAAGCATAGCGGGCACCACAACAGCAGGCGAAACTGCTGCAATAATAAACCCTAACATACCGCCTTCGATAAATGTGAAACCAAGCAAATAATGTGCGATTAGCATAACAATCACGCCTTCGAGTATGCCGGGAATAAAACTCATGTTTATGGCTGGTCGCCCCACTTTATGCAGAGTCTTTTTATTGATACCGAGGCCTGCCCTTATAAGAATTACGATTAAAGCGACAGTCTTAAATTCTTTTAGCATTAGGCTTACTTCGGAGTTTACCAAGTTAAACACACTTGGCCCCAACAATACGCCAGTTAGAATCATACCTAATATTCCAGGTAATCGAAGCAAAGTAAAGGCATAGTTTAGCAATAAGGCCAGCAGAATAAGAATAACAAAATCAAGTAACATGTATAGGCTATTAGAATATCGTAAAACTCAAAGATACTTTAGTTAAAATTCTAAAATGAAATATTCCTTCAAAAAGTGTATTTTTGTATTACTCATGTTTGAAATTTTATGAAGGAAAAGATACAACAAGATATTGAAGCACTTCGCAAAGAACTGCATCAACACAACCATAATTATTACGTACTGAATCAGCCTGTTATTTCAGATTACGACTTTGATCAGAAGATGCATCGTTTAATCGAATTGGAGAAACAGCATCCTGAGTTGGCTGATGCCAACAGCCCGAGTCAAAGAGTAGGCAGTGATTTAAACAAAGAGTTTGAACACGTCAAACACACCTACCCCATGTTATCTTTAGGTAACACATACTCTGAAGAGGAAATTCAGGATTTCTATACAAGGGTGTCGAAGCAGTTGGTGGATGAAGCTTTTGAGATAGTTTGTGAATTAAAGTACGATGGCACAGCCATAGGTTTGATTTACGAAAACGGCCAATTACTTAAAGGAATTACTCGCGGTGATGGTGTACAAGGCGATGATGTGACCGCCAATGTTAAAACAATTAAAAGCATCCCTCTGCAACTTTCCGGCACTTACCCTGAACGTTTCGAAATAAGAGGTGAAATATTTTTACCTCATGAAGGATTTGCACGTCTCAATACTATACGTGAAGAAAATGGTGAAACACCTTTTGCTAATCCTCGAAATGCGGCCTCGGGTTCACTGAAAATGCAAAAAAGTTCAGAAGTTGCTAAACGACCATTGGATTGTTACCTCTATTATATGCTGGGTGAAAATCTGCCAAGCACTTATCACACACAGAATTTAGAGCAAGCACGCTCTTGGGGATTTAAAATACCTGAACACATAAAACTTTGTAAAAGCATTGAAGAGGTATTTAGCTTTATCAATTATTGGGATGAAGAGCGCCATAACTTGCCTTTTGACATTGATGGTATCGTACTAAAAGTTAACGATCTTAAGCAACAGCGCAGTTTGGGTTTCACGGCCAAATCGCCACGTTGGGCCATCTCTTATAAATTTAAGGCAGAACAAGGCTATACTAAACTCGAATCAGTCACCTATCAGGTTGGTCGAACTGGTGCGGTTACTCCAGTGGCTAATCTTGATGCCGTTTTCCTAGCCGGCACAACGGTTAAAAGAGCATCATTGCATAACTCAGATATTATTTCAAGTTTAGATCTACACCTTGGCGACATGGTTTATGTTGAAAAGGGAGGTGAAATAATTCCAAAGATTGTTGGCGTAGATGATACGGTAAGAAAGAAGGATGCAGAGGTGGTTGTTTTCTTGAAAACTTGCCCCGAATGTGGAAGTGAATTAATACGAATTGAAGGTGAAGCGGCGCATTACTGTCCTAATGCAGATGGGTGCCCACCACAGTTAAAAGGACGCATCGAACACTTCATTGCCCGCAAAGGAATGAATATTGATGGAATAGGTACTGAAACGATCGAATTACTTTTTGCTAATAAAATGATCAATGATGTTTCAGATCTATATCATCTACACCCAATGCAACTATCCACTTTAGATCGCATGGGCGATAAGTCGGTTAATAACATTTTGGAAGGCTTGGAAGCGTCTAAACAAGTAAACTTTGCTCGTGTATTATTTGCCTTAGGCATTCGCTATGTTGGCGAAACTGTAGCTAAAAAACTAAGTTCAGCTTTTAAAAACATAGATGCGCTCATGCAAGCATCACAGGAGCAATTAATTGAAGTGGATGAGATTGGTGAACGCATTGCCAATAGTGTTATTGAGTATTTTTCAAACGAAAAAAACATCCAATTAGTAAAACGCCTCAAAGAAATAGGTTTACAATTTGAATTAAGCGAAGAAGAGCAATCTTCTCATTCAGATAAGTTAGAAGGCAGCTCATTCGTTGTAAGTGGTAGCTTTGCAAGTTTCTCTCGTGACGAGTTAAAATCACTCATCGAAAAAAATGGAGGTAAAAACCTTAGTGGAGTTTCATCAAAAACAAGCTATCTTGTAGCTGGAGATAAAATTGGCCCGAGTAAATTAGCAAAAGCTGAGAAGTTAGGTGTCAAAATTATTTCTGAACATGATTTTAAAGCTTTGATTGACATGGAATAAGAGATTGAATACAATAATCTCAAGTAACACCTTATACATAGGAATGAGCAATATAATAGATACCATTAGAGAAAAAATAGCCAACTTTCAGCTTCAGCGCCAGCTAAAAAAACAACCTCATAAAGCTGAGATATACAACTTGCAAACAGCACAGAATGCAGGAATATTATTCGATGCTGAAAATCCTGACAATCTGAAAATTGTAAAAACCTTGGTTAATGAGCTCAAAGAATTTAACATCAAGAGTAGTGCGCTAGGTTATATACACAAAGCTAAACGCGACGACAATTACATAGGTGATCAGCAATACAGTTACGCTTGTAAAAAGGATTTTAGCTTTTTTTATCAACCAAAAAAGGAAGTGATTAGTGATTTCATTAATGAGCCCTACCATCTATTGATTGTGCTAGTTGACAAGCATTTATTCCCCATTGATTATATCGGAAGTTTATCAAAGGCACGGTTCAAAGCAGGTAAAACCGGTGTTAACAACGAAATGTTCGATTTCATGATTGAGCTGAAAAATGGCGTTGGTCTTGAAGAATTAAAAACACACACCTTACATTATCTGTCCATTATCAACAACAAATAAAACTCAATGATAACTCCCGATCAATTACGTGGTACAGGCGTTGCCTTAATAACTCCCTTTAACTCCCAAAAGGAGATCGATTTTGAGGCGCTGGAAAACATGGTTAATTATGTGATCCGAAACCAAGTCGATTTTTTAGTCGCGCTGGGTACAACCTCCGAGGCCGCCACACTATCCGACAAGGAAAAACAAGAGGTGGTAAAGCACATCATCAAAACCAATGATGGACGTCTACCAATAATTTTAGGAATGGGTGGTAACAATACGACTCAGCTTGTAGATACTATCAACCTTACAAATTTTGAAGGTATTGATGGCATATTATCGGTAGCACCATATTATAATAAACCTACCCAAGAAGGATTATACCAGCATTTTAAAGCAGTGGCCGAAGCTTCGCCGGTGCCTATTATATTATACAACGTGCCAAGCCGCACAGCATCAAATATTGAAGCAAATACAACATTACGCTTAGCAAACGAATTTGATAACATAATTGCGGTAAAAGAAGCATCGGGTAATTTTGAGCAGATTATGGATATCATCAAGAATCGTCCTGATGGATTTATGGTTCTATCAGGCGATGATGCCACCACCCTCCCATTAGTTTCCTTAGGAGCAGATGGCGTAATCTCCGTTATCGCCAATGGATTTCCCTTTGAGTTTAGTCAGATGGTTCGTGAAGCTCACAACAATGCCTATGAGGAAGCCCGCAAACTTCACTATAAGATGACTGATATTATTAAAGATTTATTTGCTGAAGGAAACCCGGCCGGAATTAAAGCAATATTGCATGCTCGTGGTTTGATTCAAAACAATTTACGTTTACCATTAGTTACTGTAAGTGAAGACTTATATAAAAAACTCGGAAAACAATTAAATGATTTTTAAAAAAACTGGTCTGTTTTTTGTTGGATTGAAAACCTAATAAATATTTAAACTATGAAAACGAATTTAATTTTAACACTAGCCTTAGTGCTTTCTTTAGGTCTTTTTAGTGCTTGCTCATCACATAAGGTTGAACGCGTTGATACCAAAGAGGCGATTGACTTAAGCGGACGCTGGAATGATACCGATTCGCGATTGGTTGCCGAAGAAATGGTGAATCAAGTACTTGGTGGAGCTTGGATTGATAATCACAATGCGGAAGCGGATGGTAAAAAGCCTGTCGTAATAGTTGGCTTAGTATATAATAAATCGCACGAACACATTAGTGCCGAAACCTTTATTAAAGATGTGGAACGTGCTTTTATCAATAGCGGTCGTGTACGTTTAGTTCAAGCCGGTGATAAACGTGAAGAATTACGTCGGGAAAGAGCTGCTCAGCAAGAATTCTCAACCATGGAAACCGCTAAGGAATGGGGTAAGGAACTAGGAGCTGACTTTATGATGAACGGCGACATCAATTCAATTGTTGACACTTACAAAAAGGAACGTGTTAACTTCTACAAGGTTAATTTAGAATTAGCCAACCTTGAAACCAACGAAATTGTTTGGATTGGTGATAAAGAAATCAAAAAATACGTAACAAAATAATAGCCTTTTAATGACTTCTGAGCATTACTCAGAAGTCATTCTACTTGTAAGCCCTACCTATGAAATACCGAATACTCCTCTTACTCACCCTTAGCTTTCTTGCTAATTCATGTGCCACCTACTACGAGCAAAGCATTGAATTACAAAGAATGATTGCAGCAGGGCAATTTGAATCAGCCGATAAATTATTAGCTTCAGATAAAAAAGGTGAAGAAGGTAAAAACAGATTGTTGTACTTTCTTAACAGAGGCGTTGTTTCATTTATGAATGGTGAAAATGAGCTCAGTAACAACTATTTCAACAAAGCAGATTACTACATTGAAGATTACACCAAAAACATTGGTAACGAAGCATTAGCTCTCATCACCAACCCCATGATTAAACCCTATAAGCCAGAGGATTTTGAGGCTGTAATGGTACATTATTATAAGGCCATTAATTACATCTACCTCAAAAATTATGAAGGTGCGCTTATTGAATGTAGAAGGGTTAATATTTTGCTTCAAAAATTCAATGAGAAATATAAGAAGAATAAAAATAAATATAATCGCGATGCCTTTGCCCATACGATGATGGGCTTAGTATACGAAGCTTCTGGCAATACAAATGATGCCTTTATTGCCTATCGTAATGCCTTGGAAATATACGAAGAAGATTACACCTCGTTATTTGGAGTGAGTGCTCCTGAACAATTAAAAAAAGATATTTTGCGTACCGCTTATGAGCTTGGGTTTGGTACAGAACTTAAGTTCTACGAAGAAAAGTTCGGTATGCAACACGAAATTACTAATCCCGATGAAGGTTCCTTGGTTTTTTTCTGGCTAAACGGATTTGGCCCTGTAAAAGATGAATGGAGTATTAATTTCATGAATACGGGTTATAACAATGGTTGGATCACATTAGTTAATGAGGAGCATGGCCTTAGTTTTCCAATTTACATAGGAGATTACTCTCGCGACGAACAATCATCTTTTAAAAACCTAAGCTTCCTGCGTGTGGCATTTCCAAAATATGTGGAACGAAAACCTTTTTTTAATTCGGCAAACATTTCGGCCGATGGTGAAAACTATCCATTAGAATTATCTCAAAACATTAATGCTCTTGGATTTCAATGTCTTCAGGACAGAATGTTTCGTGAGATAGCAACGGGCATTGCCAGACTTGCAGCAAAGAAAGCTCTCGAAGCAACTGCTCGAAATGAAAATGAAAACCTTGGAGCTGTACTAAGCATCATCAATGCTGCCACCGAAAAAGCGGATACCCGTAACTGGCAATCGCTTCCATATAGCATCTCGTATTGTAGAGTTCCACTCAGTGAAGGAACGCATCAGGTGCAACTAAACGTTAGTGGCCGTATGCAAAAAACTGAAAATTTCACCTTTAACATTAAAAAGGGTCAAACCTCCTTCTTTGCATTTCACAACCTTGAAAGTGAGCAGATTCGTCAGTAAATTATTTGGAAGATAACTGGAGTAAAAGAATTCATGGACGAGTCATATCCGCGAAAAAGATATTGTTCAGATGGAACGAGTGACCCATCCATGAAATCCGGTAACATTCATTAGGTATTATTAATCAACAAAATAACGAATAGTAATACAAACGCATATGAAGCTAATGTTAATTCAATCTTAATTAAAAGAGCAAAAAAATGTCACAAGCAAATAAATAAATCCATAATCTAATGTTGTGGACACTAACTATCATTGGTATTTAACTGATTCCGCATTCTACGGAATCAGTGCGCTTCACTCACCTTCAATAGCTTAATTCTTTTTGGCTTGATACCCTTTTTTGCCCTTAAAAAGTTCATATTTATGTAGTTTGCAATCCAGTGGTCCGTTAAACAGGCGAATCTTCCTAGACGGGCGTAAACCGATAAATTTCAAGGCCTCAATATTACTGCTGATAATCCATGCTTCACATCCTTCGTAGTGATGTTTTAGCTGAGTGCCTATCTCCTTATAAAATGGAATAATCTCATCTACCTCTTTTAAGCGCTCGCCATATGGTGGGTTCAAAAACACAAAGCCATTGTTAAAATGCAAATCGCTTTTCAGAAAATCCATTTGTTTGAATTCGATCAGATGATCGACCCCGGCGTTAGCAGCATTACTTTTTGAAATTTCAACAGCACGCGTATCTAAATCGCTGCCTAAGAATTTTCCTGTTGGGCTTACCTCCTTTTCCTTGGCTTCTCTTTTTAGCGATGACCATAAATTGGCATCAAAATCTTTCCATCGTTCAAAACCAAAACTACGCGATTGACCGGGAGCAATGTTTGCCGCCATTAATGCTGCCTCTATTGAAAAGGTTCCTGAACCACACATAGGATCATAAAAATCACGTTTCTTGTCCCAACCCGATAAGGCGATGATGCCAGCAGCCAAAACTTCGCTCATTGGTGCCAATGATTGGGCTTGACGATACCCTCTTTTACCTAATGAAGTACTTGAACTATCTAAGGAAAGGGAACAATTTAGATCGGTAATATGAACGTTTAATCGCAAATCAGGGTTATCTAAATCAACTGATGGCCGCTCTTCATACTTATCCCGGAATTTATCAACTATGGCATCCTTGCATCTTAAAGCAACAAATTGAGAGTGCGTAAATTGCTCTCCACTTACCGTGGCCTCAATGGCTAAAGTGCCTGAAACCGAAAGGTGCTGATCCCAATCAATTTTTTTGATCTTCCTATACAAGTCATTATCGGTATGAACCATGAACTTTGCAAAGGGTTTTAATACCTTCAATGCTGTGCGAAGATGCAGGTTACATTTATAAAGCAAGGCTTTATCTCCTTCGAATTTTACTGCTCTATTAAGTAATTCAATATCCGTAGCACCTAAGTCCTTTAATTCACCAGCTAAAATTTCTTCTAGTCCAAAAAGAGTAGTGGCAATTATTTCAAATTTCTCCAAGATATATGGTTTTATTATTTACACAATCAGTCCCACAAATTTGGCCACATTTTATTTAAGAATGATTACGTATTAGAAAAAAGTTACTTGATAGCTTTCACTCCCCCTTTCATGAAACCGTAATCTTACTCAACCATATTTCAGAGTTAATACTGTGATAACTTTTAACAAGTAATATTGACTACATTTATTGTTTAATGAAATACAGAGATATGAGCTTTTCTGCCGAAGGCATGAGCCTTATCTATTAAAACATAATGACATGAATATCTTACACATATCAGATTTACATTTTGGTCCAAGACACTGGGATGGCAACGATCAACTATTGCTTGAAAAAATCAATTCATTTGATGCAGACTTAGTAATTAATACTGGTGACAATACCACAGATGGCTTAGAAAGTGAATTTGCTCAAGCAGGAAATTTTCTAAAGGGGATTACGTGTAAAAACATCGTCTCTATCCCAGGCAATCATGATAAACGGAACATGCGCGCTCATGAATTATTCCAAGAATACATTGATAATTCCGAGATTATTACCATTTCGAAAACAATTAAAACAAGCAAAGAAAATCTATTTCTAAATCTAGAAATAACCAAAGTGAATGATCATTTTACCGATATTAATTTTGTTAAGACCATTGAAATAGAAAATAAAAAAGTATTAGTTATATGCATTGATTCAAATGAACTCTACAGCGATGATGGATATGTTGAGAAAAAAGTACTAAAAGCGGTCTCTAAGGTGATTAAGAAAATGGAATATGACCTACCATTACTACTTACTCATTATTCGGTACTTGGAACTGATGAATGTCCCTTAAAGAATTCTGCAAGATTGATCGACTTTGTTCAAAAACATAAAATCAAACATGTGTTTTGTGGACATACACACGAACTGGAATTAATGCGTACCAACGACCTCTATAATGGCCATAAATTCGATCAGTACATGTGTGGCACCTTATCTTCGCGAAATCATCCCAACGACGATAATATGTTCTTGTATTACGAAAATCTAGGAACCAAAGATATGCACCTTCATGTGATTCGAATATTTCCAGAGGGAGATAAATTGATTTTCAAAGAAGAAAAAGTATTTTAATATAACCAATTTAGCTGCCAGCCCTCCTCTACCTCGTTCCGAACAGAAACAAACTTTTCCAATAAGCATCGTTTATTGGGGTAACTACACAACCTTTCGACGAGGAGACATGAATGAATTCCTTATGATTCACCATTATACCAACATGATTTATCAAACGCGTTCCTTCACCCTTGAAGAATACTAAATCACCTTGTCGAAGCCGACCTTTGGTAGGCACTATCTGACCGTATCGTGCCATTTGCTCTGCATGGTGAGGAAGCTTCAAACCAATCTCGCGAGCCGATAAATACACAAGACCAGAACAATCCAAACCTTGCCCTGATGTTCCTCCTGCTCTATACTTAACTCCTATATATTTTTTAGATGCCTCTATTAACGCATCCTTCTCAAATTCAATTGGCCATTCATTTTCTATTCCTCCTGAGGCAAATTGCTCAATGCGCGCCTTTAGCTTTGAGTCAAATGTTTTTGCCAACAACAAATCATAACCCGAGTTTGAACATCCAACAATAAATAATAGGGATACTACAGAGGCGATTATAAGATGTCGAAATGCATGCATTAACTAATTTGTTTTACGATAACTAAGCACTGCCAATGTTACGGAAATGCATGCATAAATACTAATGGAACGAAATTCACTAGCCAACTCAGCAAAAACAGCTCCCTTTATAAGAATCATACGAATGGCATTCATAAAATAATATACCGGATTAAAAACATTAAGCTTCTGAGCTAGTTCGGGCATATTTTCCACAGCCGTAAAAGCACCACTCAACAAGATGAAAATCAACATAAAAAAGAAACTCACCATCATTACCTGTTGTTGTGTTTGACTTAAGGTTGAAATAAGTAAACCAAGGCCTAAAACTGCAATCAGATAAATACTTGCGAAACTATACAAGACCAATAAGCTACCACTAAAAGGCAAACCATAAATAAGTTTTCCGGCCAATAAACCAAGTGTTAATTCAAATAAACCAATGATTAAAAATGGGATCAACTTTCCTAAAATAAATTGATACTTTTTGATAGGCGTCACATTTATCTGCTCAGCCGTTCCTATTTCCTTTTCGCGCACCAGGTTTAAAGCCGATAAAAATAAACCTATTAAAGTTACCAAGATTACCAATACACCCGGCAACATGTAGTATTTGTAATTCAAATCGGGATTAAACCAAAACGAAGAGTTGGTGGATATTCGTTTTACATTCTGTAATTTTTGCTGCTCAAGCATTACCTGCATATGTGTTTCCTGAATGATGTTTGTCAAATAACCAAAGGCCAATTGGGCTTTACTTGCATCAATGGCATCAGCAATTATCTGTACCTTAACAACACCTTCTTTTGTAAGCGTTTGCTCCATTTCTTGTGGCATATAAAGAAGGATATCTGTTTTATTATCCTGCAGATAATCAATCCCCATTTGTTTATTTATCAGCATATCCCCCACTTCGAAAAATGGAGATGCCTCCAACTTGCTCACCAATAAACGTGAGGTTGACGACAGATTCATATCCACCACAGTTATGCGAATATTTTTCATATCCATGGTTGCTGCATTAACCAGCACAATTAACTGCACCAATGGCAATACAAAGATTAAAGGCAACAATGTTTTATTGCGAAAAATCTGTAAAAACTCTTTTTGAAGTAAACTTATTAATATTCGCATAATAGCTTAATCTTGTAATCGCACATTAAATTTTTTCACACTCAAACCAACAAACACCACAATAAACGCCACTAATATCAAGGTCTCTTTCCATACATGAGCCAGACCTCCGCCTTTAAGCATAATGGTTTTAACAATAATAATGAACCACTTAGGTGGAATAATATTACTCAGCCATTGCAACACAAGCGGCATGTTATCGATGGGAAAAATAAAGCCGGACAATAGAATAACGGGCAGCATTAATGCAAATAAACTCATGAACATGGCCACCATCTGGTTTTTAGCCACTGTTGAAATTAGTATACCAAGAGACAGAGCCAATACAGTAAACAAGATGCATTCAAACAGCAACAGAGCCATACTTCCTTTCACGGGCACATTAAACACCCAATACGACAAGGCAAGTATGGATAATATGTTGACGATGGCCATTAATATATAAGGTGTAACCTTGCCAAATATAATCTGAATTGGTTTCAAAGGTGAAATCAATAATACTTCCATGGATCCCAATTCTTTCTCTCGTGTAATGGAGATACTTGTCATCATTGCAGAGACCAGCATTAATATCATGGCCATTATACCAGGTATCGACATGTAAAAACCATCCAGGTTTTCGTTATAATACATTCGTACTTCTGCTTGAATTCCATTTGATTGCGCCATTTCACCATAAGATGCAAAAATGCCCGTGGCATATTGCGAAAGAATACGTGCAGTATTAGGGTCCGATGCATCGCACAACAATTGCACCTTTGCAACACCATTTTTCTCATAGTTTTGTGCAAACTGAGGTTCGTAAACCACCACCATCTTATTTCGCCCTTTGGTAAAAGAAGACTCAATCTCAGCTTCACTGCTCAAATAATCGCTTACGGTATAATAATCAGACGCTAATAATTTCTGAGTTAATTCGCGCGTCACCTCATCTTTTGATTTATCCAATATGGCTATTGATGCATTTTTAATTTCGGTAGTTATGGCAAAACCAAAAATTAAAATCTGCGCAATGGGCATAATAAAAAGGATCATCATGGTGCGAACATCACGAAATATATGTAGAAACTCTTTTTTTACGAATGCGAGAAAACGATTCATAGTTAATTATTAATTGTTAGTGGTAAATGATTAATTATATGATTGTCCATATTTATGCATAAAAGATAAACACAGAGACACAAAGACTCAGAGTTTTTTTAGAGTCTCACCATAAAGCTCTGTGTATCAGCGCCTCTGTTTTAAGTTTCTATTTTAAAATGTATTATTCTTGGTTTATGCATGATTACGGATGTTCAATATTAATTATTACATTTCCTAATTTCCAAATTGACTCATCGATAAATCATCTGGCTAAAGCCAAAAACACATCGTTCATACTATTAACCTGATACTTTTCCTTTAATTTTGCAGGTGTATCCAAGGCATCAATTCTTCCATCAACCATAATGGTTACCCTATTGCAATATTCAGCTTCATCCATGTAATGGGTTGTTACAAAAACGGTAATTCCATTATCAGCTGCTTCGTATATCATCTCCCAAAATTGTCGCCGTGTAATGGGGTCAACCCCACCCGTTGGCTCATCGAGAAAAACGATGGATGGCTCATGTAATATGGCAACTGTAAAAGCCAATTTCTGTTTCCAACCAAGTGATAATGTTGAAACCAGACGGTTGCGCTTTTCGAATAACTCCAACTTCCGTAACAGCATTTCGCCCCGCTCTTTAAAAGCAGTCTTATTCATACCATATACCGTACTGAAAAATCGCATGTTCTCCCAGATGGTTAAATCCTCAAATAAGGAAAACTTCTGACTCATGTAACCGATGCGTTTCTTTACCTCCTCAGCATGCGTTTTAACATTGTAACCAGCTACCTCAACCAAACCTGAAGTGGGTGACGATAATCCACACAATATGCGCATGGCAGTTGTTTTTCCGGCACCGTTGGCACCTAAAAAACCAAATATCTCACCCTTATCAACATGGAAATTTAGACCTGCATTGGCAGTAAAGTCGCCAAACTTTTTCACCAAATCCCTAACTATTATTACTTGCTCATTTTCCATATTAAACAGATAATTTTCGTGTCAATTCAATGAAGCAATCTTCTATATCGGGCTTAACCGGATTTATCTCAATTTCTTGCAAATCATGTTTCAACAAACAATCATTAATATCCTCAATGGGTTTGCTATCGCGTTTATCGATATAGTGCAAGTACTCACCAAAGGGATAAACATTGTAACAATTTTCATAGTTTCTTAATGTCAATAATGCCTTGTACATATCGTTGCATTTTACCGCTAACAATTCTTTTTGAAAATTATCAACAATGGCTTTAGGTGACTCAACAGCATGGATCTGCCCATTTTGCATAAGGGCAACACTATCACACATACCCGCTTCGTCCATATAAGGAGTAGAAACCACAATGGTAATGCCTTTCGACTTTAGCGATTTCAACATATCCCAAAACTCACGTCGCGAAACAGCATCAACGCCTGTGGTTGGTTCATCGAGCAAAAGCAGCTTTGGCTTATGAATTAAGGCACAGCAAAGCGCCAATTTCTGTTTCATGCCCCCCGATAATTTACCCGCATGTCGCTTCTTAAAAGGCTCAATTTGCTTGTAAATATCTTCAATTAAATGATAATTCTCTTCGATTGTAGTGCCAAATACAGTGGCAAAGAAATTCAAGTTTTCCTCGATGGATAAATCATAATACAAGGAAAACTTACCAGGCATATAACCTATTATTTGTCGTACCTTTTTGTAATCCTTATGCGGATCAAGTCCAAATAACTCAATACTACCTTCATCAGCAATGAGCAAAGAGTTAAGCATTCGGAACAATGTTGTTTTACCCGCTCCATCAGGCCCGATAAAACCAAATAACTGTCCTTCATCAATTGACAAGCTAACATTGCGAACAGCTTTAACCTCATCGAATGACTTTGATATATTTGTGAATTGAATCATGCTTTAAAACTTAATTTCGCCTGGCATTCCAATTTTTATCTGGCCATTGTTCTCAACTAATACCTTTATGGCATATACCAAATCAACACGCTCTTCTTTGGTTTGTATAATCTTAGGCGTAAATTCTGCCGAACTCGAAATCCAAGAGATTTTTCCATTTATACTGCTATTATCCGATTTATTCTTATCGTAACGCACTTCCACCGATTGACCAATTTCAACCTGCGATAATTGGCTCCCGGAAATAAAAGCTCGTAAATACATCTTGCTCAAATCAGCCACTTTCACAACTGGTTTTCCTGCCATCGACATCTCCCCATTTTCAACAAACTTTTGCAAAATGGTCGCCTCCATTGGCATTCGTATCTCACAGCGTTCCAGTTGATCGTTGAGTTCAATCACTTGTGCTTCAATTACAGCAACCTCAGCATGTATACTCTCAATCTGACTATCAAAGCCTAACATCTGTTTTTCCATCACTCGAAGCTGCCCTTGAACATCGTCTAACTGTTTAGAAGTTGCAGCATTGTCCTTATACATATTATAAATGCGTTCAACATCTTTAGCTAATACCGCCCTCTGTGCTTTAAGTACCTCCTTTGAAGCATTGACTTGCGCTATTTTACTATAAGCGGCAGCTTTTGAGGAGAACAACTGCTGTTTTTTTATACTCAGTATAGTGGTATCAATAAGTGTAATTAATTCTCCCCTTGGAACGAGCTCACCTTCATCTACATAAACTTGCAATACCTTACCGCTTACTTCACTACTAATAATCGCATCCGTTGCTTCGAAGTTTCCATAAGCATCCGAAGCATCATCCGAATTTTGACAGCCTACCAGAGCAAGCATTAAAAAATAGCCTGATAGAAATACTTTATTTAGATTATTCATTATAATTGATTTAGGTTTCATTATCTAATTATTGCTTAATTCGAAGGTCGTTCAGTTGTACTTTTGCCTTGCTCAATTCAAGCAAGTGCAGTTCTTTGGCCAAGCGAGCCATACTTTCGGTATTCAGATCTTTTATATAATCGGCAGCAGTAATGGTACCATTATTCAGTTGCGACTGTCGTGCTTCAGTGATTCCTTTTCTTAATCGGATTATTTCATCATCCTTTTCAATCACCTTATCCAACTTACGTATGCTCGCTTCTATTTGCGATTGCGCCATACTTACATTTTTGGTGAAGGTTGCCTGCTGATACTTTACACTCTCTGTTTTTAAACTTAACACAGCTTTTTCGTTAGCCGACGATTTCCAATCCCAGATATTCCATTTCAAGCGAAGGCCAACCATATAAAAAGTAGCAAATTCATCTTTCAGCATATTATATCCGGGGTTACCATAACCCACCTGACCAAAGCCAGCCACAACAGGCATTCGCGATCGTCCCGCCAAGGCTTTATAGGCGCCGAGTTGCTCTTGTTGTGCTGCAAACAAATCATATTCTGGTCGATAAAAGTTTGGCTCCTGAGCTAATAATGGCATTTCCAGAGCTGCCTCCTCAGATATCTCTTTCCCCGTTAATTCGCTTAGAATATCAAGTGCAGATGCTCTTCCTTCCAATAGTGCGAACTTATCCTGATCCAGTTGAACCATCTCTACGTATAGCAAATCAGCTTCACTTTGCAACACCATGCCATTATCAACGGCACTTTTAATTTCGCGAAAGCGCTCCTCGAGCATAAGACGACGATAATCGAGTTGAGCCAGTTGCTCTTTAAACATCAGTACCATAAAATAACTCTGAACTACCTTGTCGCGAACTGCAAACAATTGCACCTCTACCCCATACTTTTCGGCAGCCTTTTGCCTTTGTTCGCTAACTTTGGCAGCCTTGGTAATTCCGCCATCATAAATCACTTGCTGCACATCAACAAAGGCCTTATACTGTTCTTGTGGTGCCTTGGGAATGTCCATCCCCGGCATTGGCGAATCAAAACCCGGCACATCATTTTGCCAGGTGAACTGGCCAGTTAAATCAAGTTTAGGGTAATAATTGGCATTCAAACTTTTCAGCTTTAGTTCCAATTGCTTGTTCAGGTTTTCAAAATCAGCTATCAATGGGTAATTAGCTCTACTTAAGCTCAAACATTCGTCCAAACTCAAAACCTGAGCATTCGTACTCAAAGCAATTAACAACATTAATGTTGATACTATTTGTCTCATAACTATACTTGTTGAATAAAATAGGTTTTTTGTATTAGGTGCATAATCGAATCACGACGTGAACTTAAGAAGGTCTGATAACTATCGGAATCGTTATCCCAAAGCAAACGAGATATCAATGCTTGACCCGCAAAGGGAAATAGACACAAGGAAAGAACATTAACCATGAATTCCCGCGGATCAACCTTAACGAGAAAACCATTTTCGATGAGGCTTTCAATAAAAGCAAGCATCATTTTAGGTTTCAATCCTGTCTCTCTCATTAATTTTTCAAGATGATCGGGATCCCGCTGGATTTCATTTAATATAAAATTAGCCAAATATGGACTCTCCATAAGTACTCGAATATAGGCATCAATGATGGCTTGAAAAACCTCTTCAGGCTTATGAGCACTCAATAATGCCGCCTCAACACTTGGCCAAAATTTCTGAAAAGCATTCTTAAACACCTCATCGAATAGTTTTTCCTTAGAGCGAAAATAATAATGCAACATCGCCTTATTGATATTGGCTCTATCCGCAATCTCTTGCATACGCGCACCTGCCATGCCTTTTTCCATAAACACCTGACTGGCCACCTCCATAATTACTTCTTCACTAACTTTATCCTTTTCCATAAAACACCTTCTAAAAGCATAAAAGCAATTAACCATTTGGTTAACTACGAAACAAACATAAGTTAATCATTTGGATTAACCAAATGGTTAACGACATTTTCATTCAACTCCATTGTCCTATATATTACCAAAAACACTAAACATTTTAATCTGCAATATGAAAAAGCATGAACATTTGCAGGCCTCATAGGTTATAATTCATGACTTAACTAGGGCAAATATGTTTCAACTTATAAGTAATACAACAACAGAAAATATACAGTTCCAAGTCAATAAAAAAATTAATTTGGAACTGCTTGAAACCTACAATGAACGCTTGCAGGAGGTAATGAAGGGCGGTGGCACCAAGGCCATGGAAAAGCACATTAAAAGAGGTAAGCTACCAACACGACAGCGCATTGATTATTTAATTGATAAAGACTCCGCCTTTTTGGAATTATCCACGTTGGCTGCTTTTGGCCAGTATAAGGATGGATTTCCCTCGGCAGGAATTATTACCGGCATAGGCAAGGTAAATAATCGTAATGTGATGATAGTAGCCAATGATGCTACTGTAAAAGGTGGTACCTACATTGCGGAAACCATAAAGAAGCATCTTAGAGCCCAGGAGATTGCCGAAGAAAACCATTTACCATGCATCTACCTGGTTGATAGTGGAGGAATATTCTTACCAGAACAAGCTAAGGTTTTTGCGGATAAGAACGATTTTGGAAGAATCTTCTTCAATCAATCTCGGATGTCGGCCAAAGGCATTCCACAAATTGCTGTAGTAATGGGCTCATGTACGGCTGGTGGCGCCTATGTACCAGCCATGAGCGACGAAACCATCATTGTAAAAAATCAAGGCACCATTTTTTTGGCGGGGCCACCCTTAGTAAAAGCAGCAACAGGCGAAGAAGTTAGTGCTGAGGAATTAGGCGGAGGGCAAGTACACACTCAAATATCAGGTGTAGCTGATCATTTAGCCGATGACGATGTGCACGCCATTCACATATGCCGAAATATAGTGAACACCCTGCCAGAAGCAAAGAGCGAAAACTTTGTTTTTGAGGAGCCCAAATATGATATTAACGAATTATATGGCCTCATCCCCGACAAGGGAAAACCTTTTCCTGATGCACATGAAATAATTGCCCGATTGGTGGATAACAGTCAATTTCATGAGTTTAAGGAAAAATACGGTTCAACCCTAATTACCGGTTTCGCAAAGGTAAAAGGACGAAAAGTTGGCATATTAGCAAACAATGGCATTCTCTTTTCCGAATCTGCCTTAAAAGGCACTCACTTTATACAATTGTGTAATGAGCGAGGTATTCCAATGCTGTTTCTACAAAATATTACCGGATTCATGGTAGGTAAAGAATATGAGCACAAAGGGATTGCTAAGGATGGTGCTAAAATGGTGAATGCTCTAGCCAACTCATCAGTTCCTTACTTCACCATATTAATAGGTGGCTCCTATGGTGCAGGAAACTATGCCATGGCAGGCAGAGCTTACAATCCGCGCTTTTTATTTATGTGGCCCAATGCACGCATATCTGTTATGGGTGCACATCAGGCTTCCGAAGTATTGATCACAATTAAAAAAGAACAGGCCGCCGCAAGCAAAACAAAAATTGACGAAATAGAGTTAGAACAGATTCGTGAACAAATAATGGCGAAATACGAGGCTGAAGGTTCACCTTATTACAGCACCAGTCGCCTATGGGACGATGGCATTATCGACCCTGCCATGTCGCGCGACATAATAAGCCTGGCCCTAGAAATTACCTCTAACACAAACCAGCAAAAAACAAACTATGGTATCTTCCGAATGTAAAACCGAACAATTAATAAAATTAGATAGTAATTACGGCATTACTAATGTTTCCTTAAACAATCCTGCTAAGCGCAATGCACTTTCCAAGGAGATGATTATTGAACTGGTAAAAGCATTAAAAGCTATTTCATCTGATGCTTCACAAAAAGTAGTCGTACTAAAAGGTGAAGGCAATCTATTCTGCTCCGGTGCCGATTTGGACTGGATGCGTTCAGGCACTAATCAGGATGTGAAGGAGAACATTAGTGACGCCAAGCTCTTTTTCGATCTGTATACCTATATGAGTAATTTTCCTAAACCAATTATTATTTGGGTTGAGAAGTTTGCCTTTGGTGGAGCCACCGGCTTGCTGGCCTGTGCCGATTATGTTGTGGCCAATAAAGACGCCGTATTTGGCTACCCCGAAGTTAAGCTGGGATTGGTGCCAGCAACCATTGCGCCTTTCATACTTCGCAAAACTGGCTTATCGCTTACTCAGGCTTATATGATGAGTGGTGAAACCTTTTCGGCCAAAGAAGCAAAAAGAATGGGTCTCATTCATGAATATTGTAAAACCTCTGATTCTGAAGACCGAATAAGCGTACTAAGCCAAACTTTTGCAAAAAATAGTGGCGAAGCTATGATGGCAAGCAAACACTTATTAAATAAAATTGTTGATAGAATGGAAATTGATGGAACAATGGAGCAACTCTGTTGCCAAAGCATTGCTTCAGCAAGAGTTTCCAACGAAGGGCAGGAAGGTGTTAATGCCTTTTTTGAAAAACGTAATCCGAACTGGAATAAACAATAAAAGGGATAAAAAACAATGATTAAAAAAGTACTTATACCAAACCGGGGTGAAATTGCTGTGCGTATTATAAATGCAGCACAAGCGCTGGGCATTAAAACGGTAGTAACACTTAGCAAAGCTGAAGCAGACACTTTACCAGCCAAGATGAGTGACGAAGTACACTATTTTGAACACGATTCCTTTGAAAACAGTTATTTAGATATTCCCCAAATTATTTCCCTATGCCAAACCTATGGCGCTGATAGCGTTCATCCAGGTTATGGTTTCCTCGCCGAAAACCACAACTTTGTGAGAGCCTGTGAAGAAGCCAACATTACATTTATTGGCCCGAGTGCAAATAATCTTGAAACGATGGGTGATAAACAAATGGCACGTCAGATTGCTCGCAAGGCAAAAGTGCCGTTAACACCATCGTGGGAAGGAAGCATACAAGAAATCTTGTCTCAGACGGATCAGATGAGCTTTCCAGTATTGGTTAAAGCCGCCATGGGTGGTGGCGGAAAAGGTATGGTCATCTGCAATAATGAAGATGAACTAATTGATCAATTGCCGATAGTGGCCAGACAGGCATTGCGCTATTTTGGTGACGATCGCATTTATGTTGAACGCTACATCAGTTCACCTCGCCATATCGAAGTGCAGGTTTTGGCTGATGAGTATGGAAACACAATCCACTTATTTGAGCGGGAATGTTCGGTACAACGACGTTTTCAGAAAATAATAGAGGAAGCACCCGCTCCTAATCTATCGCAAGAGAAAAGAGAAGAACTGTGCGCAGATGCCATCAAACTATGTAAGAAAATAGGCTATAAAAATGCCGGTACTCTGGAGTTTTTATTGAATGAAAATGGCGAACATTATTTTCTTGAGATGAATACCCGCATACAAGTAGAGCATTGTGTGAGCGAAGAAATAACGGGCATTGATTTGGTTAAATGGCAATTTAAAATTGCTAATAAAGAGCCCTTAAGCATTCAGCAAAATGATGTTAAGATAAATGGCCATTCGCTTGAAGCTCGCATTTATGCCGAAAATCCCGATGATAATTTTAAACCGTCACCGGGCACAATATCATACCTGAGTCTACCAACACAAGCTGGCTTAAGAAAAGAAATCGCATTTGATGAAGCAGTAGAAATACACCCACAGTTTGATCCTATGATTGCCAAAATTGTGAGTCACAAATCTTCGCGAATTGCAGCTCTAGAGCATCTTCAAAGCGGTGTTGAAAACATGATTATTCATGGCATTAAAACAAATACCAATTACCTAAGAAACATACTAAATCATCCGTTTTTTATTGAGGGTAAGGTCGACACCCATTTCTGCTCAAAGCAACATGAGTACCTTCTTGAAGAAAGCAAGGATTTAAAAGAACAAGCCGTTGTTGCCTATGCGCTGTTTCGCCTCAATCCATTTAATGGAACCAAAACTTTTTGGCGACTAAACAAACAAATACAGTTTAAAGACAAACAGCGCGAATACAATGCAAGTTTCCAACAAATTGATAAGGCTCTTGAATTAAAAATCGATCAGAAGAAATACCAGATTACTAAGCTGCACATTGAGCAACATCAAATCTCTTTTAAACTTGGTAAGATTGCAGTTAATGCCCATTGCTTCAATACAGATAAAAATTTTGAAGTAATAATTAAGAACCAAATGCACCAGTTTATAGCTAAGGATATTCTTCCTGCCTATAATCCGAATAAAACGGATGAGCTTGATATAAAAAGAAAAAGCCTGAATGCTCCCTTACCGGGTCAGGTAATGAAAATATTAATCAATGAAGGACAAGAAGTAAAAAAAGGTGATGTGCTCATTATTTTAGAAGCAATGAAAATGGAAAATCATTTATGTGCCTGGAAAGATGGCACCATCGATAAAATTCACATACAAAATGGCCATAAGGTTAAATCAAATCAACTATTAGTTACAACTAAATAATACCATGTCGATATTAAGCAACGAACAACACGAACTATTCAGACAAGAAGTTAGACAATTTGCCGAAAAAGAAATTAAACCATTAGCCGCTCAATTAGATGAAACAGAAAGCTTTTCAGTTGAACTTTCACGCAAAATGGGACAAGCAGGCTTATATGGAATAGACATTCCCGAACAATATGGTGGCCGAGGCTTAGATACTTTGTCGTACATCATTGCAGTTGAGGAAATTTCACGAGTAGATAGCTCTCAGGGCGCAACCATGGCGGCTCATAATAGTTTGGGCTTAGCTCCTATCTATAATTTCGGAACCGAAGAACAACGCAAAAAATACGTACCACTGCTTACAAGCGGAGAAGGTCTATGGGCCTTTGGCCTAACCGAAACCAATGCCGGATCGGATGCTAAAGGTGTTGAAACTCTTGCCGATGAAAAGGATGATCATTGGTTAATAAACGGTACTAAGCGCTACATTACCAACGGAAGCAATGAGCTGATGAAAGGTATTACCGTATTAGCTTTAAGTGCTGATGCTTACGGCAAAAAACGCTTCTCAACAATTTTGGTTGATCGCGATTCTGAAGGTTTCAGCACCAAACGCATGTTGGGTAAAATGATGTGGCGTGCTTCTGACACCGCCGAAATTAAATTTGATAACATCAAGGCTCCCAAAGAAAATTTACTTGGAGAAAAAAACAAAGGTTTAGGTCAAATGCTTAAAACGTTGGATTCTGGTCGTTTGTCAATTGCTGCAATGGGTTTGGGCTTGGCTCAAGGTGCCTTCGAAATGGCCTTGGAATATTCTCAAAAACGTGAGCAGTTTGGCGAAAAAATCTCAAATTTTCAAAGCATCTCATTTAAATTAGCAGATATGGCGATGAAGATAGAATTGGCTCGAAATACCCTATACAATGCGTGTGCATTAAAAGATAAGGGTTTGCCATTTGGTCAAGAAGCTGCTATGTCAAAGCTTTATTGCAGCGAAATAGCCAAAGAGATTTCTGACGAGGCGGTACAAATATTTTCAGGTCAAGGCCTATTTAAATCATCGGCTATCGAGCGTTTCTATCGCGATCAACGCATCTTACAGATTGGCGAAGGTACCTCTGAAATATTACGCATGGTTATCAGCAAGCATTTGGGATTAGAATAAGTTCGTGTTATTTTTGGCAATTACCTTATCCAACAAGTAATGGAAGACCGCAAAAAAGATCATATAGATTTAGCCTTTAGCTCACGTACCGACCAAAGTATGGTTGATAATCGTTTTGAGTACGAACCCCTTCTGGGAACACATCAAAACAAGGACATTTCCTTTTCATTAGCTGGAAAGAAGATGACTCTGCCTATTTGGGTTTCGAGCATGACAGGCGGAACCCAGCGAGCGGGCTTAATCAATCGTAACCTGGCACAGGCTTGTGCCGAATTTGGTATGGGCATGGGACTTGGATCGTGTCGTATTTTATTAGATTCGCCAGAGTATTTCGACGATTTTAATGTACGCCCTATTATGGGTAATGATGTTCCATTGTTTGCCAACATTGGTATTTGTCAACTCGAACAAATGCTGGATGATAAAAGCACTGATAAACTGGATGAGTTGGTGCACAAACTGCAAGCGGACGGTATGGTTGTTCATATCAACCCCATGCAGGAAGCATTTCAGCCCGAAGGTGATTTATTAAAAACACCGGCCATTGAGCTCTTACAGCAATTTATTGAAACAACAGAACTAAAACTAATTGTGAAAGAAGTTGGTCAGGGCTTTGGTAAAGAAAGCCTTCGCCAATTATTACAAATGCCTTTTGAAAGTATTGAATTCGGAGCATTGGGTGGAACCAACTTTTCATTGGTTGAATTGAACCGCTCCAAACCATTGGCTGCCGAAGTCTATAATCCATTTATACACATTGGACACACAGCCGATAACATGACACTTACCATCAATGCTTTGCTTAAGGACTTAAATGCAAGAGATGTAAACGTAAAGAGTTTAATTATATCAGGTGGCATAAGCTCATTACTCGACGGTTATTATCTGACACAGGTTTCTGAATTACCAGCATTATTTGGTATGGGATCTGCCTTTCTTCGTCACTCAATGGGAAAATACGACAAGCTTCAGGAATATGTTCAGAACCTATCAAATGGCCTACAACTGGCGAATAATTTTCTAAGAATCAAGGCAGACTAATGGATAAAAAAGAAACTATCAGAGGGTTCTCAAGGATGAGTCGTGAAGAGAAAATCCAACATGTAATTGAGCATGTTGGGCTATCAGAAGACCTAAAGCAAGATCTGGATCGCTATTTACATCCGAGTGAACAAACTTTATTTAATAATATTTCAGAGAATACGGTCTCAAATTATTATTTACCATACAGCCTGGCTCCCAACTTTCTTATTAACGATACGATGTATATCATCCCAATGGTTATTGAAGAGAGTTCTGTGGTAGCAGCCGCTTCAAAGGCTGCCAGCTTCTGGGCAAAAAATGGCGGTTTCAAAACACGCATCATCAATGTTGAAAAAAACGGACAAATTTTCTTTTCGTGGGCTGGCACAGTCGATGACTTAAAACCATACAGTAAAGAGCTGGAAATTTTAATTAATAAAGTTACCGAAAGTGCTACCGCCAATATGCGGTCGCGTGGCGGCGGCATTACTAGTTTTGAAATAAAAAGCATTGACAACATGCCCAATACCCATCAATTATTGGTGAAGTTCAAAACCGGTGATTCCATGGGTGCTAATTTTATTAATACTTGCCTGGAAATCATTAGTCCCGAATTAATCCATTTTATTAACTCAAAGGATGAACTTAAACGACATGGCAATGCTAAGTCCATCATGTCGATACTTAGTAATTACACACCCAACTGCCTGGTTGAATGCCAAGTATCGTGCCCAATTGAGCAACTTAAACCATACGCTGGAGAATTCTCGACTCAGGAATTTGCACAACGCTTTAAGCAAGCGGTTGACATAGCCATTAACGACCCTTATCGTGCCACTACTCACAACAAAGGTATATTTAATGGAATTGATGCGGTAGTATTAGCAACTGGTAACGACTTCAGAGCCATTGAAGCCGGGGCGCAAGCCTATGCTTCCCACAATGGGCAATACAGCTCATTAACAAAATTAGAACTTTCGGCAACCGAATTCACCTATACTTTAGAAGTTCCTCTTGCGCTGGGTACGGTTGGTGGTTTAACAAACGTTCATCCCATGGTGAAAGCGTCACTTGAGATATTAAATCAACCAAGTGCCGAGCAATTAATGCAAATTACGGCTGCAGCAGGATTAGCGAATAACTTTGGAGCTGTCGCGGCACTTGTCACCACAGGCATCCAAAAAGGACATATGAAATTACATCTAAGCAATATCCTTACTTCGATGAATACTACTGATGAGGAAAGAGAAAAAGCTAATGAGTATTTTAAAAATGAAACTGTAAGTTATTCGGGTGTGGAAAATTTCTTAAAATCATTGCGTAACTAATATGAATCAACAAAACACCCCCTATTTCCATGCCAATGGCAAACTTTTACTATCAGGCGAATACCTGGTACTCATAGGTGCTAAGGCATTGGCTATTCCGCTTAACAAGGGCCAGTCGCTGAGTGTCCATCCCAGCACTAATGGTTTCTTATCATGGGAAGCAATGGATCCCAATGGACTGTGGTTTAGAGTTATTTTTGATGATCAATTTAATGTTATCAAGAGCACAGATCCTGAAAAGGCTTCGGGCCTACAAAACATATTAAAAGTAGCAAACGAATTAAATAGCAATACGTCAAGAAGGCTTTCTGGCAAATTGGTAAAAACATTACTCGAATTTGATCCTAATTGGGGTTGGGGAAGCAGCTCAACGCTAATTGCCAATCTTGCCCAGTGGCTAGAAGTTGATCCTTATATTCTTTTGGAACTTACCTTTGGTGGATCGGGTTATGATATTGCGTGTGCCACCAGCTCACGCCCTTTATTTTATCAACGAGATAAAAACCAAGTTAAGGTATCTACTTGTGACTTTAATCCTCAATTTAAAGATCAGTTATACTTTATTTATAGTGGTAAAAAACAAAGTAGCCGCAATGAAATAGCCCGTTTTGATAAATCAAAAAATTATACCCATGAAATCAAATTAATAACAGAAATTGGTGAATTAATGGCATTCGCTCAAAATATAAATGATTTTGGAAGGCTTATGAACGAGCATGAAAAAATCATAAGCAGTATTGTTCATCATATTCCAATAAAAAATGAACATTTTTCAGATTTCAGGGGTTACACTAAAACACTGGGAGCATGGGGTGGTGATTTTTTCATGGCACTATCTGATGAAGGCAGCTCATATATTAAAGAATACTTTGCCATAAAGGGCTTAAATACATGTTTCTCGTTTGATGAAATTGCATTAATGAATAACGACACATTGAATTAATCATGAACAAAGTATATCAGGAAGCACCATCGAACATTGCAATAGTTAAATACTGGGGCAAAAAAGGTATTCAGGAACCGATGAACGCCAGCCTTAGTTTTACCATGTCAAAATCCATTTCCAAGATAGAAATCCAACACGCGCATTCAGAGGAAGAGCTAAAAATTGATTTTCTATTTGATGGACAAAAAAAAGACAGCTTTCTTCCTAAAATACAAGACTTCATTAAACGAAACGAAAAGCATCTTTCAAACATAACAAGCGGAATCCTTAAAATTAACAGTTCAAATACCTTTCCGCATTCAAGTGGTATAGCCTCGTCGGCCAGTTCAATGGCAGCCTTGGCAAAGGGCTTGTACAGCATTAACCAATCCATTGGAAATGAACAAGAATATAATCCTCAGGTAGTTTCAGAAATGGCTCGACTTGGCTCGGGAAGTGCCAGTAGATCAACACAAACAGGATGGGTATTGTGGGGAAAAACAGATGAATTACAAGGTAGTTCTGATCACTACGGCATAGAGATTAATAATCAGATTCACGAAAATTTTCACTCGCTACAGGATAGTATTTTGGTTATTCGTAAGGGTGCAAAATCCGTTAGCAGTACGGTGGGGCATCAACTCATGGATAATCATCCTTTTAAAGAAGGTCGATTAAAACAAGCTAATAAAAATATTAAAAAACTTATTAGCGCATTAAAGCAAGGTGATTTTAAGATTTTTACAGAAGTATGTGAAGAAGAAGCCATGAGTCTTCACGCTTTAATGATGAGCTCATCACCAGGTTATACATTAATGGCTCCGGAAACGCTTCGTGCCATAAAACGCATTAATAAATTCAGAGATAGCAACCATGTACCACTGACATACACTTTGGATGCCGGACCAAACATTCACCTTATTTATCCCAAGGAACAATCAAAAATAGTTCACCCTTTCATTAAAGAACATTTAGCTCCGCTCTGTGAAGATGAAAGTGTTATTTACGATGAAATTTCAATGCCCTTACAACAATAGCAATGAGTCATAAAAACAAAAAAGAAGTTTACTATTCAAAGGTCATGTTGTTTGGAGAATACAGCATTATATTGGGCTCAATGGGACTAACCATACCTTATGCACATTTTAATGGCGAGCTGCGCTTCATCAACAAAAACAGTTATACTGACCTGGATTTTGCTAAAAATTCAAATGAACAGATCAGACTGTTAAATGATTACATCATTGACCTTAAGTCAAACGGTGAATTATTAATAAAATTCAATACCGAAAAACTAAGCAAGGACCTAAGTAGAGGTTTGTACTTTGAATCGAGCATACCAGAGGGTTATGGACTAGGAAGCAGCGGTGCATTAGTTGCTTCACTTTATGCGGAGTACGCAGAAAAGAAGATTATAGCACGAGCAGGCATGCCCGTGGATGAAATGCTAACATTAAAGCAAAATTTTGCCCAAATCGAATCGTTCTACCACGGAACCAGTTCGGGTATCGATCCTTTAATTTGCTACTTAAAACATCCCATTGTGCTTGAAAATGCGCAACAAATTTCCTCAATTGGTATTCCCCGAAATGAGATTATGGAAAATGATGCCATATTTCTGATTAACAGTGGTAAACCCGGAAAAACTGAGCCCTTGGTTAAATTATTCATGAATAAAATTAATGAAGCTGACTATTTAAACAGCATTAAAAACACTATGATTCCACTTACAAATACCTGTATAACAAGTATGTTAGAGGGTAAGCTAAATCATATGTTTGATAAGCTAAAGCAACTTTCAAAATTTCAGCTCGAACATTTCGATGAAATGATACCTCAATCAATAAAAGGTATTTGGGAAAGTGGATTGGATAGTGATAACTTCACCCTAAAACTATGCGGATCAGGTGGTGGAGGATTTGTACTTGGTTTTACCCGCCAATATGATAAAACCAAAGCGTATTTTAAAAATTTAGGCATTGAAATGATTCCGGTGTACCGTGAAGTTATTAGCTAAGTAAAAAGAAAATCCCCTGTCAAAATAAATCGACAAGGGACATTTCATAGATTTGGAGTATAATATTTTTAAATCACATTACTTTTAATAAACTAGATAGCACTTCCTCCACGTTCGCCTGTACGTATGCGAATACATTCTTCCAAAGGCGTGATAAAAATCTTTCCATCGCCTATTTCACCTTCCACATCGCTTACCGATTTGGCGCCCTCTACAATGGCATCAATGGTTGTATCAACAAACTCTTCATTAACGGCAATTTCAATGCGCATTTTAGGAATTAAGTTAGGAACCACTTTTTTACCACGATAAACTTCTTCGCGACGCTGTGCTCCATGTCCCGAAACACGGCTTACAGTAATACGACTAATTCCGGCGGCAATCAGGCATTCACGAACCTGATCCATTTGATATGATCTTATTATAGCTGTTATTAGTTTCATTTCATTAGTATAAAGTATCAAGATAAAAGAATCAAGACCTTAGATTAAGCCAATCATTTGTACATTTAAACAAATCAGTCAAACTCCATCTTGATATTAGTTTAGTAATAGTTTAATTTGGATTCAACATACCATATCCTCTTTCTCCATGGTAGGTATGATCAAGTCCTTGCATTTCTTCTTCAGCAGTTGATTTTAGGCCAAATAACTTTTCAACCACAACCAGTAATATGAGTGTAAGAACTACAGCATAAACAATGGCAATACCCACTGCAGTAACTTGCACGCCAAACTGTTGCCATATCGTCCAAACACCACCTGCCTTCTCAGCAGCTGAAGCCATCCAACTATCGCGGATAAAAAAGGTTAAGGCTATTGCTCCAACAATACCTCCCACTCCATGAATTCCAAAAGCATCCAATGAATCATCATATCCCAGTTTATCTTTTACAATTAACATGTAATAACAAATAATGGTGGCAATTGCCCCCAAGGCCATTGCACCAGCTGGTTGTACCACTCCGGCCGCTGGCGTTACCGCAACCAAGCCTGATAATATTCCCGAGGCAAAACCAAGAGCTGTCATTTTACCTTGGTGAAAATTTTCAATGATAATCCAGGTCATAGCGCCAGCTGCTGCTGCCACTTGTGTGGCTGTTAAAGCTTGTGCTGTACTTAATCCGCTTGACACACTACTCCCGGCATTAAAACCAAACCAGCCAACCCAAAGCAAGCCAGCTCCCATCATTGTCATAACCAAATTATTTGGTTTCATTTGACGATGTGGATAACCACGACGCGCTCCAAAATAAATAGCCGCAACCAATCCACTAACACCAGCTGAAATATGTACTACCGTACCACCAGCAAAATCAATGGCGCCATCGGCTCCCATATTAAACAAGAAGCCATCTTCGGCCCATACCCAGTGACACAATGGATTATATACCAACAATCCCCATGCTGTTATAAATATCAGGTAACCTTTAAACTTTACGCGCTCGGCAAAAGCTCCTGCGATTAAAGCAGGTGTTATAATAGCAAACTTGCCCTGGAACATTGAAAACACATATTCAGGTACGCCACCTTCCATAATGGTCTCGTCAATGCCTCTTAAGAAAACATAGTCCGGATTCCATCCAAACCAACCACCTAAAACACTCTCTCCAAAACACATGCTGTAACTAACAGCTACCCACAATACACTCATCACACCCATTGCGGCAAAGCTATGCATCATTGTACCTAGCACATTTTTCGAACGCACCAATCCTCCATAGAACATGGCCAAACCAGGAACCATTAACAACACCAAAGCCGTGGACGTTATCATCCATGCCGTTGCCCCTGAATCAACTCCAGGGTGTGCACTCGCACTCATTAGTCCACCTATTCCCATCAATAGACTAAATGTTAGTAGAATTTTTCTTCCAATTTTCATTTTTATGACATTTATCAGTTTTCTCAAGTGCAAATATAAAAACAAAGGGGCTACTTGCAAATTTTTACTTTAATTTAAAAACACACCTTATAATATTAAGGGTTGCATTTATATTTTTATATTAAAAAACCAGACAACACCCCACATAAACGCATACCTCCATTATATTTTAGACATATACAGAAACACAGACTACTTTGGTCCTTTCGTGCTTTTGAAAAAATATTCAATATTTACTGTATTTTTAAAGCCTTATAAATCATACCATTCATAAAAATCTTTCATTTTTCTTAAAAATTGATGCAACCATCTAATTCGCTCCTTGTCATTAGGGCGTTAAAAGTTTAAAAGTTGACAGAAACAAACATTGACATACATAAACCTATAATCCTGAAGGCAGCCAAAGGCAATGCAAAGGCACAAAAACAACTTTACGAGTTGTATGCCAAGGCGATGTTTAACATTTGCTACCGCATGATGAATAACATGCACGATGCTGAGGACATTTTGCAGGAAATATTCTGTGAAGCTTTTAAACGACTTAATAGCTATCGTTTCGAATCAACTTTTGGAGCATGGATAAAACGAATAACAATAAACAAATGCATTAATGAACTTAAACGTAAAAAAGTAACACTCGAACTTAAAGAAGACATTACACCTGATGCTATGAGTGATGATTATGAAGATACTGAATCAACTACATTAAGTGTAGAACATATTAAACATGCCCTTGGGCTTTTGCCAGATGGCTACCGTATCGTCTTCTCACTTTATATGCTTGAAGGTTACGACCACCAAGAAATCGCCGAAATTATGAACGTATCAGTTTCAACCTCTAAATCGCAATTAGCCCGAGCTAAGAAAAAACTGATTGAAGTGCTTAAAGCCGGATCTATGCAATATAACCTTAATTAAATGTGTTATGACAGATAGACTAAAAGACTATATAGACAGCAACCTCGATGCTTTTAATGAACTGGAACCACCTAAGGCTAGTTGGAATCAGATTGCAAGCAAATTGGGACATCGCCAAACCAGAAGAATACAACTAATCAAATATGCTGGATTAGCTTCTGCAGCTGCTATTATTGCATTTATTGTTATGTTTTCGCCCATAACTAATAATAGTTCAGAATCAATTAATCTTGCCGAAATACCTGAAATGGTAGAGACAGAAGCATATTACAGTCTTCAGGTTAATCAAAAACGTAATCAAATATATCAGCTTGCAGGTCAACACCCAGCACTAAAGCAGGAAATGGATAATGATTTAGCCGAATTAGATAGCCTACTATTAGAAATAAAAGACGACTTAAAAGACAATGTTTCAAATACCGAAGTAGTTGATGCTATGATTCAGAATTACAGAATGAAACTAATGATATTAGAAGATATCATGTCGTTTTTAGAAGAACAAGACAATGACAATAAAAAGACGGAGATCTATGAACTATAAATTGATAATATTATTTAGTCTATATCTGCTGGCGTCGCTTAACTTTGCGAAAGCACAAAGCTTTACGGAAGAAATAAAGCACCATAGGGTCTTTTATGTCTCACCAGCCGCTACTTTAGAACTAAATAATAAGTATGGAAACATACATATTTCTACATGGGAAGAAGACTCCATTAGCATTGATATTAATTTCTTCATCTCAGAAAAGAGTGAAGCAAAGTTTAATAAAATAAAGGACAATGTGCAGTTTAAGATAGGTGGCAACTCTGCTTTTCTTTCCGCCGAAACCGTTTTTGGAAGCAAATATTCTTCGTTTTTCAAAAATATTAAAGAAGCCACAAACATGCTATCATCACCAAATAACAATTCACGTATTGATTATTTCGTGAAGGTTCCGTCCTACATCAACCTAAAGATCGAAAATCGATACGGTGACATATTTATACCTGATTTTCATGGGAACATTAATGTACAATTGTCGAATGGAGATTTTCAAGCACGCAAAATAAGCGGCTCTAACATACTAAACCTTGAATTTGGAAATGTTATCATCGAGCAACTCGAGCAAAGTACCTTAAACCTCAATTTTGCAGAAGTTAACATTGATAAAGCAGGACAATTAGATATCAATTCAAAATCATCAAAGGTAAATATCAAAGATTGTAACCTGATAAAGCTAAAGTCGAAACGCGATGAGTACAGCATAGACAATATTGGCTTCGTATTTGGAGACACCTACTTCAGTAAATTGAGCATTTACAATTTAAACAACGAATATAATATGGTGATGCAGTACGGAGAACTTAAACACTTGGGCATTGCCCCGGCATATAAACTAATACGAATTAACTCGGCATACACCAATTGCACACTTGTAATGGAAAATCCTGTTGCTTATAAAAGCACGATTAAGGGACCTAAGAGCAATATCATTTTGGCACAATCCATCTCTTCCAATGAAGCAAACTGGGAAGAATTAGTGAAAAGCAATCCTGTATCATTCTATTATAAAAGCCAGACTGCTAAAGAGAAAGTACAAGTGCAAATTAATGATGCGACCTTAAAGATAAGCCATAAATAACCCAACATTGAGGAAATAAGAATGAAATCGATAATAATCATATTTGTAATAAGTCTTGTAACACTAAAGCTAAGTGCGCAAGATTACAACAATGCCGTTCGCGTATCAACTGGGGAATATTGGGGCGTAAGTTACAAGCGACTATTTAATCAAAAAAATGGTGCAATGGGACGTTTTCAGGTAAATAATAAAGGTGCACAATTAACTGGCTTACGTTTATTTCACACCCCTGCGTTTCCGGCTACCTCAAGTCAATGGTTTTTTGCCTATGGCTATGGTGTTCATTTTGCATATCGCACTAAAATTGATTCGCGTAATTTGTTTACACCATTTGCTCCACCCATTGTTAACACAGGTCACTTTTTTTCACCAGGTGTTGATGGATATCTATCATTAGAATATCGTTTTTTGAAAGTACCATTTGTTTTATCAGCTGATTACATGCCAAATTTTGAGTTTTTTGGGCCCAATTTTTTTCGACTCAACATGAATAATTTCACAGTATCAGCTGCTTTCACATTTTAAATATTTACAACAGTTTACATTAACGAAATAAAAAAACATACAATATGAAAAAATTAATCTTCAGCCTAACATTTATTCTTTGTGCAGGACTTCTCCATGCACAGGAAAGCGACAATGATGTACAAACACTTTTTAGTGGCAAAGGGGGCGAAAAATCAAATGGAGGATACGGAGCAGTAATGGTAGGTTATAGCAATATAGCCGACAGAGATGCAATTTTAATAGGAGGCCGTGGTGCATGGATAATCGATCACAATTTTGCAATAGGTATGGGTGGCTATGGCTTTATTACCGATCCAAAAACAGATCCTTTCATTCTTAATGATGGACAACCGCAAAAGTATCAAATAACTGGTGGTTATGGAGGTCTGCTTTTTGAACCAATTATAGGTGCTAAAAAACCCATACACCTTTCGTTTCCAATACTAATTGGTGCAGGAGGAGTAGCATATACCAAACATTGGGAAAATACTGATTGGGAAAATTCAGACCATGACTACCAAAACACCTATGAGGATAGCGATGCTTTTTTTGTAGTGGAACCCGGCGTTGAAGTTGAGTTCAATATGTTGAAATTTTTCAGAATTGCACTTTCTGCCAGCTATAGATACACTAGCAATATCAATTTAGACTATAAAAACCCTGGTATTGGCGAACCTACTAGAATTGGTGAAAAAGATATGCTAAGAGGTATGAACTATGGCATAGCACTTAAATTTGGTAAATTTTAGGTTTAACCCAACTAATAAAACCCGTTCTTAACAAGAAAGCAAACAAGGAGGTAGCTCAAGCACAAGCTACCTCCTTTCACTTAACAACCATTAACCTTGTCTTCCAATCCCGATAATCGTGGAAATGAAGACATCAAATTAACCCCCAATTCTATATTTAATAGCTCGTTAGTCAGAAGTCAGTAGTCAGTAGCCTTATTCATAACACATTAACATTCAGCCATAAGTACAATATCTCTACAAATACTCAAAACACTGATTATCTGACTAATACGAAATTTTAACAATGTATTTATTTTAGTATTAGTTTTTTAACTACTAACGCACCTCCTACATGCATTTTAACAAGATAAGTTCCTGAAGGTATTTCACTTACATCCACATTTGCAGATAAACCCGAAACCTTACCAGACAGCAATAAACTTCCTGTCAAATCATACAATTCATAACTTAGCTCTTCACCTGCCTCAATGGTAAAATAATCGACACATGGATTCGGATAAATCTTTACCTGATCGTCAATGAGCTCATCGTCAATAGCAGTGGGCGTACCAAAAGTTATATCAACCGGCCACGACTTGCTATATACTATTTGGTTCGAAGCATCAATAAACATCAACCTTACTTCATCAACCTTACCATCTGCCGAAAGGGTAAAGCTTTCGCTACGATCTCCCCTGTAAGCCGATGTTGTAAAATAATCTGGCACCAGCTGATTCTGAACAATGGCATCTTGATAATACAATCGGAAGGCACACTTTAATTCCCCATCGGTTTTTATATACTTATAATTAAACTGCACATCCTCATTAACAGCCAACTGCAAAGGTGAGACTACGTTAATTTGATAGAAAGCGTATGGAAATACACGATAATCAACATTGATAAATCGTTCATAGTATACCAATCCTTGATCATCGCGATCACCCATAACAACACGAAGTTGATTAACCATTTGATGCGAGTTAATTTCGAAGGTAGCTGTGCCTGAGCCGTTTTCACCATCGTACATTGCAGCTGAATAAGAAACTGACTGACATGGTTGCCCATCGTTATATGGCTGGAAAGAAACCGTTGCATTATTTGTATTCTTGAAAAAATCAAACGACACCTCAACCTCTTCATTCACAGCCAACATCGAAGTAACACCTCGATTAACACTCACATTATCAACTATACAATCCACAATTTCGAACTGTATATTTTTATAAATTCGCTTCATTAGCGTTCCTGCTCCATTTCGGAACTCTACCCATATGGCATCAACATTGCCATCGTTTGATGTAAAAGTCATGCTAACGGATGCCTGACCTGAATTAGTCACAACAGATTTTTTTACTAAAATACAATTGCGCAACTCATCACCAACGTCGTCAAAAGGTACAAATGCAATTTTCACAGGCCCATCTGGCTTGGTATAATTAAAAGTAAAATTCATGGTTTGCCCCACTGCTAACTTAGCTCCCGAAGCTTTTGTTGTGCGAATATTCGTAACAGTGTATTCATCAGCCATAGCTGACATCGTCAATAATAAAAATGCCAATAAAAAGTATAAATTTCTCATAGTTTAGTTAATTAAGTTTTAAAAGGTTTGAGTACACCTAGAGTTATATCGGTGCTATAATTATGCCTTAGTCCAAATGCGCGTATTCAAATTCATTTCATGAATAATCGTTTCAATCAGACTAAAAAGCAGAAACATTTCTTCCACATCCTTATAGTTAATACCATCCTTACTGATTTTAGGCTCAAACATATTTTTACCCATAGGAATGGCACAGTACACATTTTCGCCTACAAACGAGAAGTACATTTTTAAACCAAGTTGCTTTTGAATATTAACAATGGCCTCCATAAGTACAGGTGTGAGCACGTAGCGCGCCTCCTGCTGACTACTTCCATATACTGTAAACAAACGTTCAAATTCAGGATTCTCAAGTTTCACCATTTCGCCATGCAAACGATTCTTCTTACGCTCTTTACCAAAAATATTAGTTGTTCGTCGATCATTCTGTGGCATTACAAATGTTCTTTCGCCCAACTGCTTATTAAATTCTGCCACAAAGAAAATACCTCTAAAAATTGTATTCCATTGGGTTCTTTTATTCCCATCATCATCACGTGACACCGTTTTCTCTTCTGTTTTTAATTCTGAAAATTGAAAAGGGGTTTGCTCAATCGTTCCTGTTATTAAATCATCACCCGTGCAGCGATCAGGATCCTCAGGAAAAATACCTGATAAAGAATAGAACTGTTCTCGAATATGAGCACTAGGATTGTATTTATAATCAGTATTTATCAGCTTAACAATTTTCTCAACCACTTCAACTTTAAACACTTTTTTATAATCCTGATAACGGATATATGCTTTTATGGCGCAATAAATACCAGCTATGGCGAATAACACAAGCGTTACAATGACCATTGTAGGACTCATAAGACTTTCGCCCAGCTGATAAGTTAGGAAAATGAAGACTGCAGCCACAATACCAAGATTGCGCCATTTTTTTATGAACTTACGTTGATCTTCCATCCCGGCCAATTGCGGCTTAAGTTCATTTTCGTATAATTTTTTTAATTCTTCAAATGATTTCATAGGAACTTTTTGATAAGGTTTGAGTACTATAATCTGTCATTTAGCATTGAATTACACGATGTGTAGTTTGTCAGCATTTACAATATTTTGTTAGAACAGGCTTTTAACATCCACATTCTGGCGTTCAACTTCCGGAATTACAAAGACCTCCTTACGCTGTAGCTTCATTACACCAGCAACGATGCTTTTAGGAAATGTTTGGGTTCCATTGTTAAAATCTGTGATAACAGCATTGTAGGTGCGACGCGCTGCCGATATTTGAGATTCTACCTCAGTAAGCGTGCGCTGAAGGTTCATAAAGTTCTCGTTTGCTTTCAAATCCGGATAATTCTCAACGGCTACCATTAGGCTTTTCATGCCTGATGATATCTTATTATCCAAAGCCACTTTTTCATCGGCACTTAAGTTACCATCAGTAGCTTTAGCTCGCATTTCAGTTACTTTAGTCAACAAGTCCTTTTCGTGCGCAGCGTATTGTTTAACTGTAGACACCAGATTCGGTATTAAATCATAACGCTTTTTAAGCTGCACATCCATACCTCCAAAGGCATTATCCACCTCATTGCGATTACGAACAAGGCTATTATACATCATTACTATCCAAATAATTATTACAAGTGTAATTACGGCTATTATAATTGTAGAATTCATCGTATTTTATTTTTTAAATTGATTTTTAGCATAACTTACATCATCGGCAACCTTTCTAATCCCCCTATAAAAACGCCTGGCTTTGAGAATAAAAAAACCGAGCATCAACAGTAAAACTAAAATCGGAAAGGCAATACCAAGCCACATAGGCGTTTCAACACTATTGTCTGCATTAGCACTATAATCAGTAATTTCATCGGCTCTACCTTGCGAGCGCAACCATTCGTTGTGCAACTTGTGTTGCTCAGCAACATACGCAGCTTCTGCCTCCAATGAGTCGCGAACAGCCTTCTTTTCAGGACTCTCCGCAAGCATGTTTCCAAAATTTATATCCTCATCGGCCTCTAATCTAGCTAGCTCTTCATCGCTTAAACCAATCTTTTTGGTATCAATATTACCTATCTGAGACTCTAGATCGGCAAGTACATTTTCAAGAACACGCATCTGCTCCGGACTAAGATCTTCGCGCAATAGTTTAGCTTTTTCTTTCGCCTCATCCATATTATTTTTTGCCAACATAACACGCGATACAGCAAGTCCAGCCTTGATACCCTCACCAGCACTTAACTCTTTTGTACTATCGCCCTCGCGTTGAACAGAAAATTTAACTGCCTTTTGCATAGCAAGCTGACAATCGCCAGCGGCACTTGCCATCTCATTCATTATTTCAATTGCCTGCTCATTACCTTCTAATTCAGCAGGGATAGTATATTCGAGGCTATTGTTATTACAAGATGCTAACAACAGCATTGAACTAATTAGTAGATATATTACTCTCATACAAGTTTGGTTTTTAAGATTCTGTTTTGTTAGCTATCTCCGAATCAAATTTATTTTGAATCTCCTCCATCCTATCTTCAAATTGCTTCCATACGTCATCCAAGGCTTTCAACTCAGCTTCACTTAATTGTTTACCTAGATCTATACGCTTGTCAGTATATTCAAGCCATTGCCCCATAACTTCGGCTGACTTAAGTGTAACCTCACCAGTAGCTTTTACTAATTTTAGCTGATCCATCATGCCCAGTTCCGACTCATCCATTCCGGCAAATTCACCAACATCTTCCATCACATCATCGATTATTTCAGCATAATTATTAGCTACTTCGGTCATGCCGTCAACATAAGCTACTATTTCTTTATTCCCTTCTAATTCAGCAGGTATTTCAACCTCAATCTTTCCTAATTTATCAACCTTTTCAACCTTACTCACGCAGCTAGTTACTGCAAAAAATAAGTTGACTACTATTATTAATAGTGTGTATTTTCTCATAATGTTTGTATAATTATTTAATTGATCAATAATTGATTAGCATAGCTCAAGCAAGCTTGGCTCTACCCTCACTTCTTCACAAATTGTTTCCTGATTTGTTCGGCGCTCGGCATAGCTCAAGCAAGCTTGGCTCT